>JAFARZ010000160.1 GCA_019245115.1 Streptosporangiaceae bacterium
GTTGCGGGGCAGGATCTTCATGGCGGTACAGGAGACACAGCTAGCCTAGCCGCCCATCGGGGCCTGCTTGAGCCGTGTGCGGTGACGAACCGCTCGCACGGTTCTAAGGGGGGCGGGGCGCAGAAATGCGCTCCGCCTACCCGGCGAACACCAGGACGGAGAGGCAGTGACAACATGGAGGACGTCGCCCGCGTCCGGATAGGAGTCTTCCTCGATGACGCTGCGGAGCACGGCCACCGTCGTTCGCGCCCTTGACGGCCTGCGCTTAGCTGGCACGCTGGTAACATCGGGCAGTGCCGCTGAGCGGGCTGTTGTCCTGGTTCACGGGGGCGGGGTTACCCGCGAGGAGGGTGGCTTTTTTACTCGGTTGGCGGCCGGGTTTGGTGAGGCTGGTGTGGCGTCCCTCCGGTGTGACCTTCGAGGCCATGGTGACAGTGAGGGCGAACAGCCAGAGATGACGCTCTGTGTGCATCTCAACGATATCCGCGCGGCTATCGACCATATTCGTGAAGCAACCAGAGTAACGGCGATCAGTTTGCTCGGCGCTAGCTTCGGTGGTGGTCTCTGCGCCTACTACGCCGCCAAGCATCCAGAGCGTCTGACACGGCTTGTGCTGCTCAACCCGCAGCTCAACTACAAGAACCGTTATATCGATCAGAAACCGTACTGGTCCGATGATCGACTGAGTGACGAAGCTGCGCAGAAGCTACGTGAGCAGGGCTATATCAGCCATTCGCCGACCGTCAAGCATGGTCGAGCCCTCCTGAATGAGGTATTCTGGATCAGACCGCACCTCGTGCTCAGCGAGATCACAGCACCTACGCTCATCGTGCATGGCACCCAAGACACGTTTGTTCCCATCGAATCGTCACGCTCCGCTATCTACCAGTTCACCACGGAACGCAAGCTCGTTGAGATCGAAGGAGCGCAACACGGCTTCGCGGTGCATGACGATCCCACGTATGCCAACCCGCAAAGCGAGAAATGGCAGGAGTTCGTGATCCGCACTGCGGTGGAGTGGGTGACGACGGATTCGTGAGGTGTCAGTGAGCGATGACCGCCTCACGCAGGGCGCGCGGTCCCGGTCGATTGTGCCAGGGCTTGAGTGTCTCTAGCGACCGCATGAGTTCCCGCTTGGTGCGCTGTGACCCGGTGGCCGTGGCGATCTCCACAGCTTCCAGCCCGACCGTTGCAGCAGCATCGGGTTCACCGGCAAGCGCCCAGGAGAACGTCAAGCGAGCCAGGAAATAACCACGGCTTCGGTGCGAGAGCTTGCCGGTAGATAGTGCTTGTTGATACAAGGTGACGGCGTGGCGCGGCTTGCCGGCCTCGAGGTAACAGGGCGCGTTCCGAAGCGGAAGCATATCCTCGGTGCAGTATATACCGAGATGACTATCCAAGTCATCAGGCGTGGTGCCAGCTACCAGGAGGCGTGCGTCATCGAGCTTTTGCTCAATAACACTAAGGGGTTCACCAGTCATAGCGAGTCCCCGCGCCTCTAGCTGTGTGATTTCAGCACGGAGGTGGCGGGGCAACTGATACGGGCCATACTGTGCCGCCTGGGCCACTGTCAACATCCGTAGAGCGTCGCCCTCGTCATAAGCCGCATACGACTTCTTCATCAGGATGTAGCCCTGCATTGTGAGGTCGCCGGACTCCTGCGCCCACTCGGTAGCTCGGCGATACCACCATGAGGCGCGCTCGGGATTGTGTAGGTCACGGTAGAGCCAACCGGCGAGCTCAGCGCCCCACGCCCCAACGGAAAGTAGTTGCGGCAGGACATCGAGCCGTACCTCACGAGCACTCTGCTCGATAGCACCCAGGACGCCGAGCACCACCGGTAGCGTCTTGGTCGGACCGTAAGCACCGTCATCGTCCTCACAGGTGTCGAGTTGACGACGGAAGTACGTCACCACCGAGTGGTCCAGGTACCGACGAGCGCCCGCCAAGGCAGCGGCGAGATGGCGTTGCTCGTCGGGATCAAGCCCGTCATCTACCTCGGCGTCGGAAGGATCTGTCTCCGTGTCAACCGCAAGCAGCAGCTCCTCCAGCCTCGCGAGCGTGATACCCAGCAATTTGGCCAGCTTGGGCCGCAGCCATGACAGTGGTTCGGTCTCGCCGCTCTCCCAGCGGGCGATGGTAGAGCGGTCCACACCGAGCCGGTAGGCCGCCTCCTCCTGGGTGAAGCCGGCGGCCTTCCGGGCTCTCACCAACAGCACACGTTTACGGCGCATCATGACGTGCAGCCCCCTCGACGGAATGGTCACCTAGGAGGGTGAGGGTACCGGCAACGCTGGTCAGTCCGGATACCACAGCAGCCGTGCAACACCAGTGCGGCATTGGCAGGCTGGTGCGCGGCTACGTGCAGCGGCTTGGCTTGGCGGTATGGCCCCAACGCCGAGAGACGGCGAGCTGAGCAAGTCCTGGCGCCCCGGCGGGCTCATGCTGCGCGGTGAGTCGGTGAAGTGGGTGGTGCCTGGGGCTGCGTGGCTGCGGGGAGCGGTGACCGCACGGCTGGGTGCGTGCCATCGGTGCTGGTCGATGTCCTGACTCTGGCGCAGCAGGCGCCCGGGCTGAGTGATGAGCAGGTACCCGGTGGATGGTCAGGTGCATCTGCTGGTGGTCGCGGGTGATCTTCCCTGGGGTGTGGCTAAGGCCCGGTGTGGTGCGGTGCTGCCCTCCGGGATTCCCTGCCAGCACGAGCGGTCCCCCTCGGGTGCGCACCGCACCTGCCCGACGTGCGCGCAGATCGTAAAAAGGCCCACCTCGGTTCCGGTGGACCGGTGGGTGTGCTCCCAGGACACTGCTGAGGGCCAGTCCGTTGCCGCTGCCGCCGGGCGCCCGAAAACGGTACGGGTGATGTGGGTGCGTTGCCGGGTCGATGAGCAGCTGCACCTGCTCAATCCCCGGGCTGCGCTCCGGCTCGCGGGGGGCTGTGTGGTGGCGTTGTGCGGTGTTCTGCTCGTCATCCAGGACGTGGCTGTACGCGGAGGGGGCACACCCTGTTCGACGTGCCTGGTCGTGCGGAGCGCGTCATGAATTGTCCCGATGAGCGGGCGGGACACGATCCCGCCCCTTACTGAGAAATGAGGTCAACCATGACCGTGGTGGAAGGCGCGACCGCGAAGGCGGGTCGCAAAAATCGCAGGGCGATCCCCGCTCAGTGTGGGGTGCACGGGGGTCCACGAGGTTTCACCAACGTGGTCGTGGAGCGCAAGGAGAATGGGGACATCATTCTCGACCCGCACGTCACCGGCCAATGCGTGATCATCTTTGATGAGGCCGCCGCGGCGACGTTGTTCGACGTACTCGGGACCTGGCGGGGCGACGCCTGATGAGTAGCGTCGCCCCAAGTCCCGACTTGGGCTAACAGGCTCACTTACCGGAGCTGACTACGGTACTCGTCTGCTATACGGAGGAGCTCAGCGCGAGCCTCGTCACCGAACACCGCCAGCCGTTCAAGCTCACCGAACAGCGCACTGTAAGTGGCGATGTCCTCCGGGTCATCGATCAGGGCAGTCGCGGTCTTGGTGCCCAGCATCACAGCGCGGTCATCGAAGAGGGAGAAACCATGCGGTGCCAACACGGTCGCTGGCGTGCGCCGAATGATCAATCCGATTCGGACACCCGGTAACTGACTCATCTCGGCGATGTGGTCGACCTGTTCAACCATCAGCGCTGCATCGCGGACGCACCAGTCCAGCGCGCTCTCTGCTTGGATCAGTACCCAGGCCCGACCGGGCTCAGCGAGAGCCGTTTGTCGGGCGAGTCGACGGGCCACGCCATCAGCGATCTGGGTTGGGGTGCGGCCTCGGGAGGTAAATACCACCTCTGCGTAGGCGGAGGTCTGCAACATCCCGAAGATGATGTTCGGTTGGTAGGCACGGATCAGGGCCGATGACCGCTCGATCTTTCCTAGGCGTTCTTGGAAGTGGTTGAGGCCGCGCTGCATGATAATCCGTGAATCCAGGTGCTCAGGCCTGATCGCGGTGGCCAGCTCCACTAGCCGAGTTATGGTGCCCTGGTCAGCGCGGTAGACCCGGGCGAGGGCCGCAACGGTTTCCGGCGCGGGCACCAGCCCACCACGCTCAATGCGGGACAGTCCGGCTTGGCTGATACCGGCGGCTGTCGCGGCGGGCACCTGCTTCATGCCGGCGGCGTTCCGCAGGTCCCTCAACGAACGCGACAGTTCGTCGCGGCCACTCCCGCCGCGCGCCGTGCTCACCCTGAGGCCGCCCGGTAGTCACGGTGACATTGCGGATGCGCTGCCCACCACTGCGTGAACGGCTCAGCCTCAGACCACAGCACATCAGCGATGTGTCGGTATGTCACGACGACAGCTGGCGAGCTGTCGGCCTCTGCGCCTAGAGGTTGGTCCTCAGCGGTGTAGTGCAGACGAATCACGTGCTCGTTGTCAACGAGGTAGAAGTCGCCGCCTGCTTCTGTGACAAGGCGATGCAGGTCAGGCCGCTCGGCGGTGAGTTCCAGGATGCGAATGTCCTCGTACGGATTCAACGCGTAGCTCCACTCACACTCGAACCGTAGGTAATCCGACAGCGGCAGATCCACCACATGGACTCGTCGCCGCCGCAGGCCGCACTCCACAGGGTCATGACCGTGAGTTCCATGAGGCTGCCTCCTGTCAGTGGGGCGTCACGTGCAGTGTCGCTAGATCGCAGCTTCTAGTCAACAGCTCTTGTAATATTACTATGATCCGTTGCATACTGGGTGAGAGGTGCCTGTCGCCCGGCACAGCGCGACGGGTGCTCGGGCCGGAGTTGGGTTGAGCCGTACACAACCCCCTGGAGGGAAGCAACCGTGGGTAACGACAACGACGACAAAGAGAAGGACGACAGTGGCGGTCGGCACCGCACTGAAGACAACACCGGCGACGCGCAACGGGATCGACCAATACCTCCACCGCCGGACCCCGATAAGCACGACCGGTGACTGAGCACGCCGATGCCGCCGAACTCCGGGCGCGCATGGTTGACCGGCTGTCGGCAGACGACCTAGCCGGATGGGCAGCTCAGGTGGCACCGTGGCTCCCGGCGTTGGCTACCATGCCCCGCCACGCGTTCATCCCGGATACCGTGTGGGTCAAGAACCCCCGGCACTGGCCGACGTTGTTGCCGCTGCACCGCGACGACGACCCGGCCCGGTGGCTGGCACTGGCCTACGGCGACGATGCGGTGATCACCCAGGTCGATGACGGGCACCCGGAGGGTCCGGGGCTGGCCGGAGCGATGCAGACCAGCTCAGCGTCGGCACCGGACATCGTCGCGGTGATGCTGGCCGCGCTGGACGTCCACCCCGGACATCGGGTCTTGGAAATCGGCACCGGCACCGGGTACCACGCGGCACTGCTGGCTCAGCGGCTTGGCACCGAGCACGTCACCAGCATCGAGGTCGACCCCGACGTCGCGGTCCAGGCACGGACAGCGCTGTCCAAGACCGGCTACGGCGCAATCTGCGTGATCACCGGCGATGGGGCACTCGGGTATCCCCCGCATGCCCCCTACGACCGGATCGTCTCCACCGCGGCGGTGCACCGCATCCCCTACCCGTGGGTGCCCCAGACCCGCCCTGGCGGCAGGATCCTGCTGCCCTGGGCCACCAGCTACACCGGTGCGCTGGTGGCGTTGACCGTCGATGAGCAGGGCACCGCCCACGGTGGCATCGTCGGCGAGTCGTCGTTCATGTGGCTGCGAGCGCAACGGGAACGGCGCGGAGCAGTAGGCGATGTCGTGGGCGAGGATGAGGACCGGGCTGAGCTCCACCTGACCCAGCTGCATCCGCACTCGGTAGTGGGCGACCCAGGAGCCCGGTTCGCGATCGGTCAACGGGTGCCCCGATGCCAGTGGCGGTACTGGCCCTACGACCAGCAGATCGGCGCTGGGGTGCTCTGGCTCCTCGATTTCCAGTCCCGCTCCTGGGCCAAGCTCACCCACGCCACCCCTGATGCCAGCGACGAGGAGTTCCCCGTGCACCAGTCCGGGCCGCGACGGCTCTGGGACGAGGTCCACGCCGCCCACCGGTGGTGGATCGAGCACGGCAAACCCGACCCCGCTCGCTGGCGTTTCACCGTGACCCCCCGAACCCAGCACATCGCACTAGCCCCCAATACTCAGGGCTAGAGGTCGAGGGTGATCCGGCCACCACGGCTTCGGGACACGCAGATCGTCATCGTGTCGGCGCGCTCGTTCTCGAGGAGCACGCGGTCCCGGTGGTCGACCTCGCCGGAAAGTACCCGGGTCCGGCAGGTTCCGCAGAAGCCTTGCTGGCAGGAGAAGGCAACGTCAGGCAGTGCTTCCCGGATCACCTCCAGCGCGGAGCGGTCAGCGGGCACCGTGAGCACGCGATTGCTGCGCTGCAGCGCCACCTCGAAGGCCACGCCGTCCCGGATGGGCGCTGCGGTGAACCGCTCGTAGTGCAGCGCTACCGCCGCGCTGGCCGCGAAATCCCTGCGCACCCCGGCGATGAGGGGTGCCGGACCGCAGCAGTAGACCGTGGACCCCTCGGGGGCGCAGGCCAGTAACTCCGCACCGGAGGGGAAACCGTAGCGGTCATACGGCCGGATCCGTACCCGATCGTGGTCTAGCTCGGTGAGCTCGTCAAGGAACGGCATCGACGCCCGTGAACGCCCGGTGTACACCAGCTGCCACGGCGCGCCGTCGGCGGCCGCCTGCTTGACCATCGGCAGGATCGGTGTGATGCCGATGCCACCGGCGATGAACAGGTAGCTGGCTGCGCCCACGAACGGAAAGGCGTTGCGCGGTCCGCGCACGGCCAGTGCGCTGCCCTTGCCGATCGAGTCATGCAGCTCACGCGAACCGCCATGGCCGCCCTCCAGCCGCCGCACCGCGATCCGGTAGGAGCTGCGGTCGGCGGGGTCGCCGCACAGCGAGTAGTGGCGGCGGCGTCCGGAGGGCAGGAGCACCTGAAGGTGGCTCCCCGGTTGCCAGCGGGGCAGCTGGGCCCCCGAGGCGGCAACCAGCCGGAAGCTGCGCGCGCCGTCGGCCTCGGCGCGGACCTCCTCCACCAGGAGGATCAGATCGTGATCCACCTGCTGGGGCGGCCGGCGCCGGATGTAGGAGCCGCTGGCGATCAATTCCAGAATGGTGATCAGCTTTCCCAATATCGTGAACATCCGGTCGGGGCGCCCGCGCCCCCGCAAATCGGGTGGCGGGGCCGCACCAGCACTGGGTTGATCGGTGCTCATCTCACACCGCCGCAGCGCGTGCCGCCGGAGAAGTGGCCAGGTAGGCAACGGCCTGCCCGGTGGAGAACTCCTTCGATGGGTGGTATCTGGGGAGGTGGTACCTCAGCACTCCCCGGACGATGTCGTTCGCCGGGGGCAGCAGGTGCCGGCGGCTGGCTCGGAAGTAGTACCGCCAGCGCGCCTTCTGACGCCGGCCACTTAGCTCCGGGTCGGTGCGCATCAGGAACACCACTCCCCGCGCCCACAGCCACAACATGACCGGCCAGGTGACCGTCATGCCCCGCACCCGGCGTAGGTAACGGCGATCGAGATGGGTGAGCAGGTCATAGGCCATCGCACGGTGTTCGACCTCTTCGGCCCCGTGCCAGCGCAGCAGATCCAGCATGGTGGGGTCAGCGCCGGCCGCATCGAGCGCGGGGGAGTTGAGTGCCCAGTTTCCCAGCATTGCCGTGATGTGCTCGATCGCGGCGATGATTGACAGCCGCTCGATCAGCCATTCCTCGCGTCGTTGGGAAATCAGCTCGCGGTCGCCGAGCGCTTTCTGGAACATCCACTCGATCTGCCGGACGTAGGGATCGGTGTCGATGCCCTTGGCCTTCCAATGGTCGAGCACGCTCTGGTGGGATCGGGCGTGAATGAGTTCCTGACCCATGAAGCCATGCACTTCTTCACGCAGCTTGTCGTCTTTGATCAGTGGAAGAGCCTGGGTGAACACGTGGACGAACCACCGCTCTCCGGCCGGCAGTAGCAGGTGCAGCACGTTGATGGTGTGCGTGACAAACGGTTCGCCCGGCACCCAGTGCAGGGGCAGGTTGGCCCAGTCAAAGGTGACGTCCCGGGGTTCGAGGACGAGGTTGTCCACGTGAGCGGGTCCCACGACAGTGCGGCGGCGGCGAAACATCGGAGATCCCCTTCCGGGGTGGTGCGCTGTTATCGGAAGGTCGGGTTGGCTCGGGCCAGCGCGCGCAGCAGCCCGGGAGTCAGCCGGGAGGCCAGCAGCCCGGCCTTGGCTTCGACGGTGATCGGGGCGATGGCGGTGTTGCGCGCCACCGCGCGCAGGATTTCCTGGGCCGCCCGGCGCGGGGGGAAACTGCGGCGGTGGTACTGCTCGCTCACCCGCCGCCGCACGGTGCGCTCCTCAGCGGCGTCAAGGCCGACGAACCGGGTGGTGCTGACGATGTTGGTGTCCACGAAACCAGGGCAGATCGCCACCACGCCGACGCCGGCTTCGGCCAGTTCCCCGCGCAGGCACTGGCTCAGCGCGAGCACCGCGGCCTTCGTCGTGGTATACGCCGGGAGCGCCCGGGTGGGCAGGTACGCGGCGGCGGAGGCGATGTTGACGATGGTGCCGCCCGCACCGCCGGCGACCAGCAGCCCGCCCAGGACCCGGCAGCCGTGGATGACGCCCCACAGGTTGACGTCGATGATCCGTTCCCAGTCGGCCACCGTGGTGTCGAAGAACGGCCCCGCCATGCCGATGCCGGCATTGTTGATCACGATATCCGGGATCCCGTGCTTCTCGAGCAGCACCCTGCCGAACTTCTCGACCGCGCCGCCGTCCGACACGTCCACGGGATAGGCGCTCGCCGGCGGGCCCAGCACGCTGGCCAACTGCGCGGTGCGTTCGGCTGTCTGCGCCTCGATATCGGTGACCACCACCTCGGCGCCCTGCTCGGCGAATTCCAGGGCGGTGGCCCTGCCGATGCCGCTGCCCGCCCCGGTGATCACCACGAGGGTGTCCGCGAAGCGCCTGGGCTGCCGCCCGGTGGCGCGGGCGCGGCGCAGGGTGCGCGCTTCCGGACCGCCTTCGGCGTTATCGATCAGCTCGCTCACGCAGCGTGCGACGGTGTGCGGGTGGCTGCGCGGTAGCCAATGGTCGCCGGGCAGCTCGCGGATCGCCAGGTTGGGCACCCACCGGGTGATGTCGGTCTGCAGCGACCGCGACACGAATGGATCCCGCGTGGGTACGAGGACCTGCACCGGAACGTCGATCGTGCCCGGGCTGGGGTTCGCGAGGTGGCCTAGCATGTTCGCCCGGTACAGCTGCAGGCCATGAATGGCATCCGCCACCGCAGGGCTGCGCGCACCGTGCGCCGCAGCCAGCACGCGCTGGGCGAGCCTGGCGCGCCAGAGCAACTCCGGGAGCAGCGGCAGCTGGAACAGACCGATGTACCAGCTCGACACCAGCTGAGTGATCAGCTCACGCAGGGCCCGCGGCGTGGGTCGGCGCAGCCGTGCCCGCAACCAGTGGCTGGCGTGGTCCAGACAGGGCCCGGAGATCGACGTGAAGGACCTGACGCGGTCGCCCAACCACGGCCCGCTCAGCGCATGCCAGGCCTGGATCGAGCCCCAGTCGTGGGCCAGCAGGTGGACTGGACGCTCGGGGCTGACCGCGTCGATCACCATGGTCAAGTCCTCGGCGAGCTGACCGAGCCGGTATGCCTGGCGGTGGCCAGGCACGCCGGACTCGCCGGCCCCCCGGGTGTCGTAGCACACCAGGTGGTAGCGCGCTGCCAGCTCAGCGGCGACACCGTCCCACACCGTGTGGTCGTCGGGGTAGCCGTGGAGGCAGACCACGGTGGGCGCGCCGGGCACTCCCGACTCGTATATCCGCAGCGGCACGCCATCGGTGCTGGTCACGTTGCGGGCCATCACGCGGCCACCCGTCGTTGCCAGCGGCGCACGTGCGGCAGATCGTCGTCGAGCCAGTACGCGGCGCCGGTCGTGGTCACCACGAGGATCTCCTCGAACTTCACCCCCACGTCGCGGAAGGCGATATGCGGCTCGACCGCCCATAAACCGGGGGTTGCCGGATGGTTGGAGAGTTCGCCATCGGCCCACAGTGGTGAGCGGTGGTGCATCCGCTCGACGATCAGGTCGCCGACCAGGGTCTGGACTGAGCGAAGACCGAAGCCGGCCGCGACGAGCTTGGGCAGCCGCGAGTGCACCTTGCTGAGCTGGTGCGCGATGACCCTCCCGGGGTAGACGCGGTGCCGGTTGTCGTAGCCCTGCCGGGCGATCAGCGCGTCGACGTCGCGATAGATCTGTCGCAGCGGCACGCGTTCGTTCACTCTCGTGACGATCAGCGTCCGGTACTCGCGGAGATCGTCCCTCAGCTGCTCGCAGATCTGGTTGGTGCCCAGGCAGCCGGCGTAGCCGATATCGGCCACATATCCCTGGCGCACCGGCGCGCAGTCGAGGATGAAGGCCATCCCCTCAGCCAGCCTGCGGTGGGTGGGGAAGAACTGCAGGGGAGTCCGGAAGCCGCGGAATGCCGTGCGGTCGCCGAACCACGCGAACGGGGTGTGGAACCAGTCCTGCACTCCCCGGTCCAGGAGATACTCGCGGATCCGGCGCGCGGCCTGCTTCTCGGTCACGCCTGGCTCCAGCGTCTGCGCGACGGACTGCGCCGCGGCATAGGCCAGCTGCTGCACCTCGCGGAACTTCGCCAGGTCGGCGGGGTCGGTTACCGCCTTGCCGACCATCCACCACCTCCCAAGGCCAGTTCCTACCCTCACGTAGGAACTTTCTACGTCATGGTAGGTTTGTCAAGTGGAAAATCTGAAGGTGACTTCGCTGACGGCCACCCGGCCGCGGGGGAGCACCCGCGCTCGGGCTGCCCATCTCGGTCCCGAACGCCGACGGCCGCTGATCCTCGACGCGGCGTTGGAGGTCTACGTTGAGCGAGGCTACCGGGGCACCTCGATGCAGGCGATAGCCGATGCGGCGGGTGTGACGAAGCCAGTGATCTACGAGTGCTACCCGAACAAGGACGAGTTGCTGCTCGCGCTCCTGGACCGCGAGGAACACCGCCTGCTGGTGGCCATCACCGAGGCGCTGCCGACCAATCTGGCCACCGACAACGTGGAGGCCGTTCTGGCAGCGGGGTTCACGGCCTTTCTCGTCGGCGTGGGCCAAGCGCCGAACTCCTGGCGAGTGGTCTTCAAGTCCGGCTGGGGTTCCGACTCTGTGGTAGCAAGGCGGGTTCAGCGGGTCCGCGACATGGTGGTGGGCCAGTTACGCGAGTTGGTGTGCCAGAACATGGAGGCCGCCGGCGTTGATGACATCGACCGCAAGGCGCCTGTCGTCGCTGAGCTGATCGCTACGGTCGGCGAGTCCTGCGCCCGGATGCTCGTGCTCGAGCGCCACCCGTGGACCGCTGCTGATCTGGGCACCTACGTCGCCCGCCTGCTCACCCGTGGCGTCGTCGGTACGCCCCCAGCGTCGGGCTAGCCGCTCAGCGTCGCTCGCCGCCATTCGGAGCCGAATGGCGGTCGGTGAGGGTCCGGTGACCGCCATTCGGCTCCGAATGGCGGTTGCGAGGCATGGCGAGAACCCGACGACCGGTTAGCCGCTCAGGGCACGTAGCCGGCGGAGCACTTCGGTGGCGCCGAGCGCCTGGGTGATGGCGTGTAGGTCCGGGCTGCGGGTGGAGCCGGTGAGGGCGACGCGGATGAGTTGGGCTGCCTCGCGCAGCGAGCCGGGATAGGCGTCGGGGTTTTTCTTATACTCCTTGGCGCTCGGCGCGAAGCCATGTTTGGCGGCCAGCTCGCGGATCTGGCTGAACCACTGCGGGGGATCGTCCAGGTGCTGGTAGCCCTCGATGAAGTCACGCGCGAAACTCGCGGCGATGGAGGGATCCACACCCAATGAGGTGAGGCGTTCATCCGTGGGGCCCGACAGCGGGGTGAACAGCTGCGGAAAGAAGAAACCGTAGGCAGATCGGAAATCTGACCACTTGCGCAGGTCCTTACGCGGATTGTCGACACCGTCGCGTTCCACGGCTAGGGCACGCAGGGCGAGATCGCGCTCGGCGTCCAGCACGGCGGCCAGCTCGGGGTCGAAGTGACCAGCCCAGGTACGCACAGCGTCCAGGACCTGAGGCCCGGGCAGGGTAGCGATGTAGTCGGCGCTGATGTCTTCGAGCTTGACCAGGTCCACCAGGGGGCCGGCGACGCCGCACTCCTCCAGCCGGATCGGGGTGGCCAGTGCCCGGGGGAGGGGAAGCTCGGCGAGCCGCCCATTGGCCAGGCCCCGCAAGTAGTACAGGACGGCCTTGGCAGGGTAGCCGGCCTCGATGTAGAAGTCGACGCTGGCTTCGGGGTCGGTGCGCTTGGACAGTTTACGTTTCCCGCCGGGGATCTGCTTCATCAGCGGCGCGATGTGCGCGTAGGTGACCGGCGGGAAACCCAGCGCGTCGAACAGTTGCAGGTGCAACGGGACCGAGGAGATCCATTCTTCGCCGCGGATCACCAGCGTGACGCGCATCAGGTGGTCATCCACGGCATGCGCGAAGTGATAAGTCGGCAGCCGAGGCGATTGGTCCGACGATTTCAGGATGACCGTGTCGTTGCGGTTGGCCTCGTGTTCTAGCTCACCCCGGATGGCGTCGGTGAAGCGGATCCGCTGCCGGAGGGCGTCGTCGGGGGCGCGGAAACGTACCACGTACGGAGCGCCTTCGGTGAGCTTGGCGTACACCGCGCCAGGGTCGGCGTCGCGCCAGATGGCCCAGGATCCGTAGTAGCCGGTGGGGATCTTCGCGGCGTGCTGGCGGGTCGTGATGTCGGCGAGTTCCCCCTTGGTGGCGAAGCATAGATACGCCGCGCCCTGGCGCAGCAGTTCCCGCACGTAGCTGAGGTAGATGCGCTCGCGCGCGGACTGGTGATACGGACCGTAAGCGCCGTGGCCGTCGTCCTCGTCGGGGGCCAGACCGAAGTAGTCGAACGCGCGGGCGAACTGAGCCAAGGCGCCGGTAACTTCTCGGGACTGGTCGGTGTCCTCCACCCGCACCAGGTAGACGCCCCCGGAGTGCGCCGCGATGTCGCGGTCGATGGTGGCCACATAAATTCCGCCGACGTGCACGAACCCGGTCGGCGAGGGGCCGAATCGAGTGACCTGAGCGCCCTCGGGAAGCTGCCGCGGTGGGTAGTGCTGTTCCCAGTGCTCGGGTTCGGGCAGGTCAGTGGGGAACTGGGCGTCGATAATCGCGCGGTCCAGCATCACCAATCCTCAGCCCTGAAGGTAGTCCGACTCGAGCACCAGGTCCCTGATCATCGACTGGTACTCCAGGTGCGCCCGGTGTTCCCTGGTGTGCCAGCTCTTGCCTTCCTCCTGATGCATATACGCCCGATACTCTGGCGCGCCCGGGACCCTCACGTTGTCGGCGACGACGACGGAACCGGGGTGTAGCCAGCGCTCGTCCACAATACGCTGCAGGTCGGGCAGGTAGGCGCTTTTGTCGTGATCGAGGAACACGAAGTCGAGCCCGCCGTCGGTGAAGCCGTGCTCGGCACGGAGTCGGTGCAGGGTGGACCCCCCGTCGCCGAGGTGCCCGACGATCACCGTGACGCGATCGCCAATATTTGCGTGGTCCCAAATCCTGCGGGCGATCGCCGCGTTCGCCGGATTGAATTCAATTGAGTAGAGGTGGGCGTCGCTGGGCATGACCCGGGCCATCCGCAGTGCGCTGTAACCGCAATAGGTGCCCAGCTCGAGGAGACGGCGGGGCTGGGTGCGCTGGATTGCCCGGTCGAGGATCTGCCCCTTGTTGTCTCCTATGTTTATCATGAAGCTGTGCTGGCGAGAGAAGTCATCGATCACGCGGATCGCGTCGTCGGGGTCTGCCTGCCGAGCATGCCTCATCACGTGGACCGCGAGTGCTTCCTCGCGCCCGTCGCCCGCCTGCCATCCGGTCCGCGGACTCCGGCCCAGAAACAGGCGCAGGAAGGACCAGCGCAGGAACGGCACCGGCTTGCCGGTGAGCTCATTGAGAGCGACCGCTGCTCCCAGTGATGCGCACCCCCACAGTGCCGACCGCATGGCGCGCGGTGCGTTCGGCTTCCTGCCGAGCATGGCGAGGGCGGCACCCGACACTGCGGCGCCGATCGCAGCACTGGACAGATCCCTCATGTCGTACGAAATACTCCCTTGCCCCCTACCCGCAGCCTGCACCGACGCTGGCAGCGTACCCGCACCCCACAATGGTGGCGTGAGTGCCGACGCGCTGCGCGCCAGCCTGGACGCGCTGCCGCTGGTGGACCACCACGTCCACGGTGCCATGACCAGCGATGTCGACGGCGCGAGCTTTGACGCTGGCTTCAGCGAGTCCCGGTGGGCAGCACCGGCGGGCACCACCCACCTGGACTCCCAGGTGGGCATCGCACTGCGCCGGTGGTGTGCCCCGGTGCTCGACCTGCCGCCCCATGTGGACGCGGGCGCCTACCTCCGGCGCCGCCGCGAGCTCGGCGCCCAGGAGGTGACCCAGCGACTCCTCCGGGCCAGCGGCGTCGGATGGTTCCTGCTCGACACCGGCTACCGGGCTGCTCAGACTCTGGGGCCCGCCGAGATGGCGGCTGCTTCCGGCGCGATCGTGGCGGAAGTCGTGCGCCTGGAGTCCATCGCCGAGGAGGTGGCGGCCAGCGGCGTGTCGGCGGCCCAGTTCGCCGACCGCCTCGCCTCGACCCTGGATCAACGGGCTCGGCGCGCCGTGGGGCTCAAATCCGTTGTCGCCTACCGGTACGGCCTGGACTTCGATCCTGAGCCTCCGAGCGTCGCCGAGGTGCGAGCCGCCGCCGGGCGGTGGCTCGGGCGACGGGAGACCGGCGAGGAGCGCCTGACCGATCCGGTGTTGCTGCGCCACCTGCTGTGGGTGGGTGTCGAACGGGGCTTGCCGTTGCAGTTCCACACCGGCTACGGGGACCCTGACCTGACCCTGCACCGCTGCGACCCGTCGCTGATGACCGACTTCCTGCGCCGGGTGCAGGAGCGCCAGGTGCCGGTGATGCTGCTGCACTGCTACCCCTATCACCGCACCGCCGGGTATCTGGCCCACGTGTTCCCGCACGTGTACCTGGACATCGGGCTGGCAGTGAACTACACCGGAGCGCGGGCTCGAGCCCTTGTCGCGGAGTCGCTGGAAGTGGCCCCGTTCGGCAAGCTGCTGTTCTCCTCCGATGCGTGGGGCCCGGCCGAGCTGCATTATCTCGGCGCCCTGCTGTGGCGGCGCGCCATGGCGAGTGTCCTCGGCGAGTGGGTGCAGTCGGGGGAGTGGTCGAGTGCCGATGCGATACGTGTCGCGCAGCTAGTGGGTGCGGACAACGCGAAACGCGTCTACCGGCTAGGCCTATTCGTATCGGAGGGCCTCAATCGGACGGAGTCGCGCGGCGCGGTAGGCCGGGTAGCTGCCGGCGATGAGCCCGATGACGAGACTGATCGCGAATGACAGGGCGACGGGCAGGATGGTGAGGGCGGGGCTGAACCCGGTGAAGAGGCCGGTGGAGGGTTGGATGTTCGGTGCGATGACGCCGGCGAGGAGGGACAGTCCGACGCCGATGGCGACGCCGACGAGCCCACCGAGACCGGCGAGGACGGTGGATTCGATGAGGAACTGTCCCAGGATGGCGCGGTTGGTGGCGCCGATTGCCTTGCGGATTCCGATTTCGCGCGTTCGTTCGGTGACCGAGACCAGCATGATGTTGAGGACTCCGATGCCACCGACTATCAATGAGATCGCGGCGATGGAGGGGGTGAACAGGGTGAGGATGACGACGATTTGGTTGAAGGTCTGGAGCCGGTGTCCCAGGGATTGAATTTGGAAGTCCCGCAGCTGGGGGCTGGTGATGTGATGCCGGGTGTCCAGGACCTGGTTTACCTCGTCGATGGCGGCGGGTAGCTCGGTTTGGTTGGGAGCTTGCACGAGGATCTGGTCGAGTACGTTGCTGGTGCCAAAGCCGAAGCCGGTGACGTAGCGGCGGGCGGCACCCAGGGGCATGATCGCTGTGCTGTCATACTGCGCGCCGTAGCTCTGCATCACGCCGACGACCTGGAATGACTGCTGACCGATCCGGACCGTATGGTCTAGCGCCGCAGTGGGGCTGCCAAAGAGGGTATCCGCGATCGTAGGACCGAGGACGACCACCCGGGCAGCGTCCTGGGCTTGGGTCTGGGTGAAAAACGACCCTGCTCGAACCTCCCGGTTGTTCACCTCGGCCCAGGGTTGCGTGGAACCGACGATGGTCCCGTGCAGGAACGTGGCGGTGTTGGTCGCGATCGAGGTGGTGCCCTCTGCGGTGGTGCCCGTGGTGGCGCTTGTTGTGGAGCTGCTGACGACCGGAGTGACGCTGGCCACGTCGGGAGCGTTGCTCAACGCGGCGGCATCAGCGTCGGTGAGCGGGTGCGAGGGTGGACCGCCGAGGACGTTGGCGGGCTGTGACACGATGGTGATGAGGTTGGCGTACGGTCCAATGCGCGCGTTGATCGCGTTGCTCACCCCTTGGCCGAGCGCGAACAGCAGGATCACCGCAGCGACTCCGATGATGAGACCGAGCATGGTCAGCGCGGAGCGCAGCCGGTGGGCGCGCAACCCCCGGAACGCGATGAGTAACGCCTCCCGCAGGTTCATGTGCTGACCTTTCCCCGATCCCGCGCACCGCACTGCCCGGCGAGAACACCCCCAGACATAACCGATGCAGGAAGGTGGACGCAAGGGTGGCGCAAGAGCGCCCAGCGAACTCTCAGCCGGATATGTGGCCGAACGATGGCTTTGCCGTGTTCGTTTAATTCCCGTCAACAGATTCCTGGGGCCCGTGTTCGCCGAGAGACGGCAGTAACTACCGCACCGCACGCGCGAGCAGCGCCCGGCTGAGTCCGGGCAACGCGACGGTGAGCCGGCGGCGCGGGGGCACTGCCACGCGGCGTGCCAGGACGTGGTATCCGGCCGCTTCGATCTCGTCCAGGATGCCGCCGTAGAGGCGGAATGCGGTGGCCACGCAGGCCCGGGAGGTCGAGGCGAGCATCGGGATCCCCGGGGCGGCCCTGCGGTAAACCGCCCGGGTGCGCGCCACCAGGTAGGCCAGCGCGCGACGCACCCGGGGATCGGGTCGCCCGGTGTCGCGGCACCACCTCAGCAGCTCGCGGTCCACGCCAAAGGAGGCCAACTCCTCCGCGGGCAGGTACACCCGCCCGCGGTCGAGATCCTCCCCCACGTCCCGGAGAAAGTTGGTGATCTGGAAGGCGACCCCCAGCGCGGCGGCGTGCGGCTCAGCCTGCTGCCGGGGGACCACGGTGCCCAGCACCGGCAGCACCTGCAGCCCGATCACCGCCGCCGAGCCGTGCATGTAGCGGCCCAGCTCGTCGAAGGTCCGGTAATCGGCCACGCCGCCCTGCTCCACCGGCCGATCCATCCGCATCGAGACCATGAAATCCGCGAAGTGCCGCGGATCGATCTGGTAGCACACCGCGGTGTGCACCGGCGCTGCCAGCACGGGGTGCTCTGAGCGGCTCTGGGCGAGCCCCTTGCGCAGCTGCTGGGTCAGGGTGTCCAGCTCCGCGAGGCGCTGCGGCCACGGCCGGGTGTCGGAGAGGCCATCGACGATGTCGTCGGCGTAGCGGGCCAGCCCGTACAGTGCGTGGATCGCCGGCCGTCGCTCAGGGGGGAGCAGCCGGGTCGCCAGGAAGTAGGTGCGCCCGTGCGCTGCGTTGATCTCCCGGCATCGGGTATAGGAGGCCCGCAGAGCGGGCTCGATGATGCCGGCCGCATCGAGCTCGCGACTCATCCCGTCCCTGCCGGCGCCGGATCGACGAGGTGCGGGCGCCTCCGCAGGCCTAACGGGTCACGGCGCAGCAAGGCACTTGCCGCGAGCAGCGACACCGTCAGCACCGCGAGCTGGTACGGCCACCAGCTCAGCTCCAGATCCCCGGTGGGATAGCTGCACAGCACCAGCCAGGTGGACCCGGCGACGGCCCACACCAGCCCGCGCCGCGACCAGGGCAGGGCCGCGCCCAGGGCGAGTGCCCAGGTGAAGTACCAGGGCAGGGTGGCCGGCGCCAGCAGCGCCAGCCACAGCAGCACCAGCGCCGCGCGGCGAAGCGCCTGCGGCCCGCCGTCTCGGGCCAGCCACCACTGCCGGGCGAGGACGATGAGGAAGACCCCGGCGCCCAGCAGCCGGCTGACCATGATGAACGGGCGCTCGCTCATATCGTCGAACGGCGTGGTCAGCGCGTGCGCGAGCTGCCCGGCGGCGGTGGGCAGCGACATCCAGTTCACGATCAGCGATGGCGCCTGCAGCGCGGGGATCCAGCCCAGGCCGAGGCCGGACACCAGGCTGATCCCGGTGAATACCGCGCCGAACACCGCCAGGCTGCCCGCGCCGGCCCGCACTAGTTGCGCGCCCCGGCGCCCGGGCAGGCGAGCTGCCCAGATCCACACCAGGAACGGCAACGCGATCACAGCCGACGCCTTGACCGCCGTCGCCGCGGTCACCACCGCGATCCCCGCAGCGTGCCGGCGTATCAGCACCAGCAGTGTGCCCGCCACCAGCAGGCCGATCATGAGCAGGTCGTTGTGCGGCCCACCGACCAGATGCACCACGGTCATCGGGTTGGCGGTCACCAGCCAGAGCGTGACCGCACGATCCCCGCCGAGCTGGTCGGCCAGTCGGGGGAGCGCGACGATGAGCACAGCCAAGCCGATCAGCAGCACTAACCGCATGCCGATCACGCCCAGGATGAGGTCCTCGCCGGTGACCAGGTTCACCGCTTTGGCGAGGAGGATGAACAGCGGGCCATAGGGCGCCGGAGTGCCCCGCCATATCGGGGCGACGTTGTCGAGGAGGGGTCCTGGTGGCAGCACCCAGGGGCCGACCTGGTAGGGGTCCAGCCCGCGCAACGCCAGTGCCCCCTGCGCCAGGTAGCTGTAGACGTCCCGGGTGAACAGCGGCGGCGACAGCAGGACGGGTGCGGTCCACACCACGGTGGCGACCTGCACCTGCCGCACGGTCGCGGTGCCGCTCAGCACGTCACGCCCCAGGCGCACCCAGGCCCACACGATCATCCCGACGCCGGCGTAGAGCACCACGGTGGCCAGGTCGTGCCCGTGTCCGTAGCGGATCCAGGACAGCGGCCCCCCGGTGATCAGAGGGTCGGTGACGAGGATGCCGCCGGCCCCGACGGCCATGGTGGCCATCAGGATCGCCCCGGCCAAGCCGAGCAGCACTGTGCCCGACAGCAGCCGGCTCGAGCGCACCCGGTCGAGCAGCAGCACGGGTTCTTGCTGCACCGTGCCGGAAGCAGCGTGAGGGCCGGCAGCAGACTGTGGATCGAGGGGCGCGTAGCCGGAGGGGACTGTCGAAGACCGGGGAGGCGACGTCATGACCGGCTCAGTCTATGGCTGGCCTGGTCGTCACTATTACAGCCATCGATGTAGTCGAGGTAAACAGTTGGGCCAGCTCATGGCGGTGCGCCGGCTCCGTCCCGCGGCAGTGATCCGGGCAGCGGCGAGCTTGCCGGAGAGGAGCGCGGTGGGTACGCCGACCCCGGGTGTGGTGCCGCATCCGGCGAGCACGACGTTGCTCCGCCCGCGCACCAGGTTCGAGGGGCGAAACGGTCCGGTCTGGGCGAAGGTGTGTGCTGCGGAGAACGGGGTTCCCACTGCCAGCCCCTGGGCCGCCCAGTCCGCCGGGGTGACCAGCTGCTCGACCTCGATGGCCTCACCCAGGTCGGCCAGTCCCCGCTGCTCCAGCGTGGTGACCAGCTCATCGCGGTAGGCCGGTCCGAGCATGGTCCAGTCCAGTGGTGCGGTGCGCAGGTTGGGACAGGGCGCGAGGATGTAGAGCAGCTCATGGCCGGTGGGTGCCAGGCTCGGGTCGGTCGCGGTGGGGCGGGTGATGAGCAGCGAGGGATCAGTCATGAGCTGCCCGTGGTAGATGATCTCATCGAAAGTACGCTGCCACGCCTCGCCGAAGGAGATCGTGTGGTGGGCCAGCTCCGTCCAGCCCGGCCCGCTGCCCGGCCGGACTCCAGCGTGCAGCACCACCGCCGAGGGCGACCAGCGCAGCGGCACTAGCCGCCGTGGCGCTCGGCCGAGCAACCGGTGCACCACGGGGAGATCGGGCGTGAGCACCACCGCATCGGCACCCAGGCGCTCGCCGCCGGCGGTGCGCACTGCCGTGACGCGGTCCCCGGAGCGCTCCAGGGCGGTCACCGTCGTGTGGTAGCGAACCTCGGCGCCGGCCTGGCAGGCCGCGTCGACCAGGGCCTGGGGCAGCGCCCGCATCCCCCCACGGGGGAAGAAGACCCCCGCCACCGTGTCCATGTAGGCGATCACCGCGTACGCGCCGAGGGCGTGTCGCGGAGGCACTCCAGCATAGAGCGCCTGGAAGGAGAAGATCCGTTGCAGCCGCTGGTCGTGCAGGAAGCGGCCGATCTGCGCGCTCAGCCGGCCGAAGCCGCCCAGCGCGGCCAAGGTGGCCAGCTCACGGATGGCATCCCGGCCGGCCACCAGGTCCAGCGGGGAGTCGAAGTTGCCGCCGATGAACCGCCCGATCTCTACCTGGTACAGCCGGGTCAGCCAGTGCCGCAGCCGCCGGTAGCCGCGCGCTTCCGCGGGGCCGGCCACCGCCCGGATGTGCGCCTCCATCGCGTCGGCGTCGGTGTGCACGTCGATCACCGACCCGTCGGCGAAGCGGGCCCGGTAGGCGGGGTGCAGCGCCACCAGGTCGAGTCGTGCGGCCAGCGAGTCACCCACCGCGGCCAGCGCCTCTTCGACCAGTCCTGGCATGGTGAGCACGGTCGGGCCGGTGTCGAGGTGGTAGCCGGCGAGGTCCATCCGCCCGGCCCGACCGCCCGGGTGGCCCTGGGCTTCCAGGATGGTTACCTGCCGACCGGATCCGAGCAGGTGCAGTGCCGCGGACAGCCCGGCTAACCCGGCGCCGACGATGACGACGTGGTCAGTGGGTCCGGGAACGGTACGCACGGGTGCACGCTACGCGGCTTCGCCTCAACGAACCCTGCAGGTGGCTTGGGTAGCCAGCTCTCTGAGCCGGGCGCCGGCCGGACCTGCCAGATCAGCAACACTGTTCAGCGCTGAGCTGGTGAGCGTGGCGATCCAGCGTTCTACTTCGGCCACTGCGCCCAGCTCGATCAGCAACTCGCGGATCTCCATCACGGTGTGCTCCTCCACCTGCAGGTTGCCGATGGCGCCGCGCAGCAGCTGCACGGTCCCGGCCTGGCGCTTTTCCTCAGCGGCCCGCAACCCGCAGGCCAGCAGCAGCGTCCGTTTGCCCTCACGCAGGTCGTCGCCGGCCGGCTTACCGGTGATCTGCGGGTCGCCGAACATGCCCAGCAGGTCATCGCGCAGCTGGAAGGCGATCCCGAGGTCAGCGCCGAAGCGGCGGTAGGCTCCCACCAGCGCGGTGCCCGCTCCAGCGATCGCGGCACCGAGGTGCAGCGGTCGCTCCACGGTATAAGCCGCGGTTTTGTACCGGTCGATGCGCAGCGCGACCTCGGGCGTCTCGTCGCCGCTGGCCTGGGTGAGCACGTCGAGGTACTGGCCCGCGAGCACCTCGGTGCGCATCGCCTGCCACACGGCGTGCACCCGGCGCAGCTGATCAGGCCACAGATCCGATCCGCGCAACATGTCGTCGGCCCAGGCCAGAGCGATGTCACCGAGCAGGATTGCGGTGGCCGTACCGAACCGTTCCGGGGTGCCCGACCATCCGGCCGCGCGGTGACGGGCCGCGAAGTCGACGTGTACTGTCGGCGCGCCGCGCCGGGTGGTGGAATCGTCCATCAGGTCGTCGTGCACCAAGGCGCAGGCATGGATCAGTTCCAGCGAGCTCACCGAACGCAGCACGGCCCGCGCTTGCGGGTCAACCGGGGAGCCCCCCGCTCCTCGCCAGCCCCACCAGGCGAAAGTCGGGCGCAGTCGCTTGCCCGGGCCGAGCACGACCTCGCTCAGCGAGTCCACCACGGCGACGAACTGCTGGTCGATCTGCGCCGCTTCCTCGCGTTTGGCGTGCAGGAAGGTGGCAAGCTCGTGGTGCACCTCGGCGTGGAGGTTGTCATCGAGCGGGTGCACCGGCTGATCTTCCGCTAGCCCTTCGAGGATCCGAGTCCCGGCTGCGCGGGTGGCGTTCCGCTGCGTCATCGAACCTCCTGCGATCATGGTGACGGCGCCGCGTAGCCGGGATCGTGTCCGCTGTGCGCACCGAACCATAGGGATCGTTCGTGCCGGCAGGTGCCCGGGTTCGGGGTGCGAGGGGTTGAGCAAGCTTCCCCGCTTCGCCGTCAAACAGCGCGCGGTGTTCCTGGCCGATCTCGCGACCGTCGAGCTGCACGACGGGAACCTCGACCACGCTTGCAAGATTGCCTCTGATGCTGCCGATCAGCTCCACCAGGCCGGGTACGCCACGGGCGTCGGGCGGCTGAGCGATTTCCGCGCCGCTATCGACCCGTGGCAGACCGCCACCTCTGTCCGAGCCTTGGACGAGCAGCTTGCTGCCCTCAATTGACGCCGCACAGGAAGGACATACCGCTCATGTCGCCGGTCCGCGCTGTCTGGTTCGACGTCGGAGAGGTCCTTATCAACGAGACCCGCGAATACGGCGCCTGGGCCGACTGGCTCGGCATCCCGCGCCTGCAAACACTGAAAGACGCCGGGTACTTCGTCGGCATCGCCGGCAATCAGACCACCGAGCTGGCCGATTCCTGGGAGAGTTGAATCTCCCCTGCGATGTTCTCGCCACCTCCGAGGACTGGGGCTTCACCAAACCCGATGCCGCGTTTTTCAGCAAACTCATCGCCGTCAGCGGCCACGCCTCCCACGAGGTCGCCTACGTCGGCGACCGCCTCGACAACGACCTTCTTCCCGCCTTCATGGATTGTGTAGGTGGTGTGGGAGGCATCGGGACGGACGGCTCTGGTTCGCAGCACCCATCCCGATGCCGGTCCTGCGGGCGTGGCTCGCTGTCCCCGGTTCACTGAAGCCACGCGGTCAGCAGGTCGCGCAGTTTCGTGGCCCCTTCCTCGTTCAGGGCGATGGCGCAGGCGCCGGGGACATGCGGGTCGAACACGATGGTCCCGTTGTGTTTGCTCACCGTCAGGTTGGAAAATTCCACCGGACCCCCTTCCAGCCGACAGGTTGTCGGGATCTCCTTGCGGCGTTGCAGAGTCGCATGACAGGGCACCGCCGGATGACGTTCGGTTGTCACGGTTGGTCTCCTTGGCTGTCATCCCTGATGGAGGGTGCCGGCAGGGGCACTCACGATTGGAGTTGTCGTACGGGCTGAATCCGTAGTTCGTTTCGATCGACTGGCCTGGACAGTCACCCTGCTGGCTGTCGTTGGTCGCCGCGTGTCTGCGAAGCTATGGCCGAAGCCGGGGGACAACCCGGAAAAGAATTCCGGGGTTGGCCGGGCCACTCGAGGAGGGCTAGCTGCATGCGAGGACTGTCGGATACACTGTCGGTCGGGGAGCGCATTGCCTGGTACCGGCGACGGCGCGGCATGTCGCAGGAAGTGCTGGCCGGCCTGGTCGGTCGTACGGCGGATTGGCTGAGCAAGGTCGAAAACAACCGGATCGACATCGATCGGTTGTCCGTTCTGCAATCGCTCGCTTCGGCGCTGGATGTGACGGTCGGGGACCTGCTCGGCGAGCCATCGTTGCTGGACTGGTCGCCCGACAGTAGCCACTCGACGGTGCCAGCGCTGCGTACCGCGCTGATGGACTACCGGCAGATCACCCCGCTGCTGGGTGGCGTGCTGGCCGTAACCCTGTCTGAGCTGGACGCTCTTGCGCGCAGCGTAGGGCAGGTGTGGGACGCCTATCAGGATTCGCGCTATGGCTATGTGACCAGCCGGCTGCCCCCGCTGCTGGCCGAGGCGCAGTCCGCTGCCCGCGTGCACACGGGCGAAGGCCGCCGACGCGCGACGGGCTTGCTGGCGATGACCTACCAGGCGGCAGCCATGATCCTGACCAAGCTCGGGGAAACCGACCTTGCCTGGATTGCGGCTGATCGTGGCTTGGTCGCGGCGCAGGATTCCGGAAACCCGGTCGTGGTCGGCTCGCTGCTACGCTCCGTGACGCACTCGCTGCTGTCGAATGGCCGCTACGCCGAGGCGGTGCAGCTCACCCAGGACGCGGCGAGCTACCTGCAACCGGGGCTGGCGAACGCGACACCGGAATATCTGTCGATCTACGGCACGCTGTTTTTAGCCGGCTCGATGGCGGCGGCACGCAACGAGGACTGGGCCACCACCAGGACGTTTTTGGCCGAGGCCGAGGAGAGCGCGCGGCGGCTGGGTGCGGATGCCAACCACTTGTGGACCGCCTTTGGCCTCACGAACGTCGCGATCCACCGGGTGTCCACCGCAGTTGAGTTAGGAGACCTGCAGATCGCAATCGATCTCGGTCCGCGGGTGGACGTCTCAGTGTTGCCTATCGAACGTCGGATCAGGCACCGTATGGAGATTGCCCGCGCCTACAGCGCCTGGAACCGCCGGGACGAGGCTCTGACGATCCTCCTCGACGCCGAGCACGACGCCCCCGAACAGATCCGCTACCACTTCATCAGTCGGCAACTGGTCATGCAGTGGATCCGCCAGCAGCGCGGCAAACCGAGCTGCCACCTTGCCGAGCTGGCGAAGCGACTGCACGTCGTCTGAGCGCGCACCCGGAGGATTGTCACCCGTGGCCGACGACCCTCGCGACCGCAGCCGTGCCTACGTCGCTGCTGGTGTGTCGTTCTTTGACGACGCAGACCGGATCCTGCTCGTCCAGCCCACCTACAAGGACTACTGGGATATTCCCGGCGGCTACGTCGAAACCGGAGAGACACCCGCGCAGGCTGCCGCCCGCGAGGTCCGCGAAGAACTGGGCATCGAGACGGCCCTGGGGCCGCTGCTGGTCGCGGACTGGGCACCACACCCCGAGGAGGGCGACAAGCTCCTGTTCGTCTTTGATGGCGGAAGGTTGACTGCTGAGCAGGTCGGCGCGATTCGGCTGCAAGCCGACGAACTCGCCGCCTACGCGTTCCACGACCCGGCGGAGGCGATGACCTTACTGATCCCACGCCTCGGCCGCCGGGTAGCGGCCACCATTGAGGCTCACCACACAGGCCGCACCACCTACCTTGAACACGGTATCCCCCACGCCCACTAGCGGACCCACAGCAGCGATGCAACCCTGCGCCGCGTGCGCGGTCTTTGACACTTCCCCGGCGCTCTTCAACTCGGTGTGGGTCGGTCAGGGACATGGCGAAGGGAAGCGAGCCGGTACTTCGCCCCTTGCGGTAGGTGACGGTGCACGCGTTCGTCGATGGGTCCATCCGGGGTTCTTACCGGCTTGTGGCTACGATCCTTGAGCCTGCTGAGCTAGCCGCTGCTCGCGCGCTGCTCCGTGCGCTGCGGCAGGGAGCGCAGCCGCGAATCCACTTTCAATCCGAAGGCGACGTGCGCAGACGCAAGATCGTCGCAGAGCTGAGTGCCGCCGGGTTGCGTACTCGCGTCTATCTTGCTCGTGGTCGGCACGAAGCTGCGCGACAAGCCTGCCTCCAGCGAATGGTGGATGACCTTCTCGCCGCTGGTATCCAACGCCTGGTACTCGAAACTAGAGGTCGTCGAGAGGATGCTACGGACCGCCACACCATCCGGACGATCTTGGAGTCACGACAGCATACGGTGAGACTCGAATACAGGCACCTTCGCGCACAGGAGGAACATACCCGGGCTCACTTCCTTGGCCCACAGACCTTGGCGCACGTAGCGTGCAACAGGTCACACCATCCCCGCAACCTCTCAATCTCTCGATCACGCTCGTCCTCGCCCATGAGGAGATGTCTTCCTCGGGTCGAGCGGTGGAAGATCCGCGACACTGACGACCACTCCTGCAGTACCGCGGGCTAGCGACCGGGCATGCCAGGGCGCTAGTCGCAGCACCACGCTCGGCGACTCCTGCCCGTCGAGGATGAGCGTGCCGCCGTCGCGTTCCACTACCTCACCGTGATCGAGAGCTACCCGCAGGCGGTCCGGGTCGAACTGCGTAGGGTCTGGCATCGGGTCTCCACCCTCCATTCCAGGGTTGGGGATCAAGGCCGTGAGCCGGTGTTGCCGCACCAGCCCTCGGCCGCTCACTTGGTGCCCGTCAGCAATCCGCGAAGTGCGGAAACAACCCCGATCGACCGCTCTACCGACAATTCGAGTAAGGACGGCCCGCTCTTGCTACCGGCACGGCCTAGGGTGTCGGGCATGTTGCGTCCTGGAAGCTGGACGAAGCCAGCGGGTGGGAGTCCCGTCCGGGTAGTCGCCGGAGAGCCGGGTAGCAGGTCCCGGTTCGTCGTTGAGAGGTGGCGGGCTGAGCGGGGCGTCGAGAGCCTCTTTGGAGGGAGCAAGCAGCGTGGGCCGTAGTGCCATCAGGTGCGAGTCCTGCAGCCTCGTCCCACTGACAATGGGGGAGCCGAGCTGCTCATGTCACGGTGAAGGCCAGGTCCGGCGGGTGGGCGTTCCGGAGATGTGCCTGCCGGGTCCTTCCGGGGTACGGGGATCGGCACGTGTGCAGGGTTTCGTCGCGGAACAGGAGAGGCCCGTCTGCGCAGCCTTGTCAGCAAAGACCGGTTGTATAAGCCGATGGTGAAGTCGATCGGAGCGCAGCGGGAGTCCGACGGGGTCGGAGTACTGAGGATCGTCGGGAGGAACCCGGCGGGAGGGAAGGGCTCCGACTTTGGTCACGCTGGTGGTGGGGGTAAGCGTCAGGGCATGATCGGGAGGTCCCGGTCCAACGACCTCGACGGGGAATCTAGGCCCGTCGATGCTGGCGTGTGGCTGTGGTCGAACATCGGCAAGGTGCGAGAGCTCCAACGCAAGCTATGGGCTGCGGCCAAGCAGTCTGAGGGTCGTCGTTTTCATGCCCTGGATGACCGGATCTACTGGGGTGAGGTCCTGGTGGAGGCGTGGGAGCGGGTGCGGGCGAATCGTGGCGTCGCCGGGGTTGATCGGATGAGTCTGGCGGCGGTGGAGGAGTATGGCGTGGACCGCATGTTGTGTGAGTTGCGTGATGACCTGCGCGTGGGTCGTTATCGTCCGGCGCCAGCCAGGCAGGTGGACATTCTGAAACCAGATGGTGGTAAGCGGCCCTTGGGTATCCCCACGGTCCGCGACCGGGTGGCCCAGGCCGCCGCTAAGCTCGTGCTGGAACCGATTTTCGAGGCCGACTTTTTGTCGGTGTCGTATGGGTTTCGGCCGCGTCGCTCGGCGACGGCGGCGATGGAGCGAGTGCGGGTGGGTTTTATTGAGGGGTACACCCATGTCGTGGAGTTCGACATCCGTAGTTTCTTCGGCGAGATCGATCATGACCGGTTGCTCGGTTTGGTCGGGGCGCGGATGTCGGATCGGCGGGTGCTCAAGCTGGTTCGCTGGTGGCTGGATGCTGGTGTGATGGTGGAGGGGACCCTGTCCGCCCGTGGGGTGGGTGAGCTGGTGCGCTACGCCGATGACGGTGTGGTGTTGTGCCGTTCGGCGGCGCAGGCCAGGGCGGCCCTTGCGGCGGTGGGGGAGATCCTCACCGGGTTGGGGCTCCGGTTGCACCCGGACAAGACGCGGGTGGTTGACCTGCGAGAAGGCCGGGAAGGTATGGACTTCCTCGAGTGTCACTTCCATGCTCGGATGTCGGGTCGGCTCTGGGAGCAGCGCAAGGTCGTGCGCTACTACCTGCACCGCTGGCCCAGTCAGCGGGCGATGAAGCGGCTCGGGGAGAAGGTCCGGGAGCGGACCGGTCGCAACCGGGCAGGATGGGACATCCGCGAGGTGATCGCTGATATCAATCCGATCCTGCGGGGGTGGGGCAACTATTTCCGCACGGAGAATGCCGCCACCAAGTTCCGCCAGGGCGACCGGTACGTAGTGGACCGGCTCCGTGGCCTCCTGGTCAAGAAACGGGGTCGCAACCTGCGAGCCGGGCAAGTCGGCGGGTGGAACGAGGACTGGTTCACTGAGCACGGTCTGCACCGATTACGAGGCGCCATCCGCTACCCGAAGGCGGCGTAACCATGCCAAGAAGATCATCAGTAAGCCGTATGCGGGAAAACCGCACGTACGGATTGAAAGGGGGAAGGGGAAACCGGACCGCAAACGGCACCGGCGCCCCGGCCTACCAATGACGGCCGTCATCGAGCGACTCGGCAGTGGCCACCCGGTGTTCTCGGTGGAGTTTTTCCCACCCCGCGACGACGCGGGGGAGCGAGCGCTGTGGCAAGCGGTGCGTGACTTCGAGCCGCTGGACCCGGCTTTTGTCTCGGTGACCTACGGCGCCGGAGGTTCCAGCCGGGATCGGACGGTGCGGATTACGGGGCAGATTGCGCGGCAGACCAGTCTGGTCGCGATGGCGCACCTCACCGCGGTGAACCACTCGGTGGCGGAGCTCCAAGGGGTGATCGGGAGCTATGCCGAGGCCGGGATCCGGAACGTGCTGGCGCTGCGCGGAGATCCCCCGGGTGATCCGCTTGGGGAGTGGGTGGCGCACCCCGAAGGCGTGCACTACGCAGCGGAGCTGGTTCGCCTCGTCCGCTCGCTTGGCCACTTCTGCATCGGCGTGGCCGCCTTCCCTGAGTGCCACCCCCGCTCGCCCGACCTCGACTCCGACGTCCGGTACCTGGTGGCCAAGTTGCGAGCTGGTGCCCAGTTCGCGATCACCCAGATGTTCTTCTGTCCCGAGGACTACCTGCGACTGAGGGATCGGGTCACCGCCTCCGGCGCGGATATGGCGGCGGTGCCGATCCTGCCCGGGGTGATGCCCATCACCACGGTGCGCGGTGTGCAGAAGATGGCTGAGCTCTCCGGCTGCACGATTCCTCAGCCGGTACGCGACCGGCTGGCCGCCGTGGGTGAGGATCCTGCCGCAGTGCGTGAGGTCGGGGTGGATATCGCGAGCGAGTTGTGCGAGCGGCTGCTCGCCGAGGGTGTGCCGGGGCTGCACTTCTACACGCTCAACCGCTCCAGCTCCACCCGAGCCGTGCTGGCCCGGCTGGGCATGGCTCCGGGACGCTCAGCTGCGGTCGTCACGCGCTGATCGGCGATCAGTGTGATCTGCCAGCTACAGCGGCCCCGCTACAACGGTAGGGTGCGGCCCAGCACAGCGAACTCCCGGGAGTCGCCGGTGAAGCGGAAGTGCCGCAGCAGGTCGGTGAAGCCAAGCCGCCGGTAAAGCCGCCATGCTCTGGTGGGGCCCTCGGGGGTGGAGAGCAAGGCGCGCGGGGCGTCCACTCTGGACAGCAGTTCGGTGAGCAGGGCGTGGCCGATGCCCCTGCCTTGCGCGTTCGGATGCACGTGCAGTTCGGTGATTTCGAAGTAGTCGGCGAGCTCGCGTTGGGCGGCAGCGGGATCGATCAGCACGAGCCCGCGGTGGACCTCATCGTGCCACCACTGGCCCGGTGCCCCCCGGTAGCCGTAGCCGATCCCCACCAGGGTGTCTGCGTCGAAGGCAGCCATGCATAGCCAGCCGGCCCGCACCATGTGCTCCAGCCACATGCTGCTGCGATAGCGCGCCGTGCCGGGTGGGTAGCGCATAGCAGTGACGTAGATCCGCAGCGCCTCGTCCAGCTGCACACGCAACTGCGCGGCCGTCAGCTCAGCCAGCCGCACGGGCTTACGGGTGGGCATTGCAGTCACCGCCGACCTCCAGTCTCGGCCGACGTCACTGCGCTGGGAATGGCGCCAACGGGGTGCACGAGCTTCATGAGACCACGTCCCGTCGGCCTGTTGCGCTGGCGGAAATTGGCACTTGACGGGACCGCGTCTAGAGGCGCTACTCTAGAACTATCGAACATATGTTCGAACATGGACTCGGCGGTGGAGCGGGGGAAGCGCGCCGCCGCCGAGTTCCGCCGGCTTCCCCACGGCGGAGTTGACCCGTCCTGCCCATCACGACTCCCGACCCAGGAGGCCGACGTGGCCGCTGTTGCTGCGCCCATCCAATCTGTCGTGCCGTGGTATGACAGCCCGCCGTGGCCTGGTAACCAGCCAGACAACCTGTTCGACAACCCGTCTGACAACCCTGAGCACGACAGAGCGAACCATTGCCCCCCTAGCGTACGTCTCCTGCTCCGGCAGGCTCGGCAGGGACTGCTCAACGCTGAGTACGCCGCCCGTCCCGTCGATCGTTACGCCCAGGCGCACCTCGCGGCGCTGCGTGCGGCGGCGGCCGTGTTGGCAGCGCGGGCCCGGCCACGCCGCCGCGCCCAGCCGACCAGCGCATGGACGTTGCTCGCCCGCGTTGCACCGGAACTCGCGGAGTGGTCGGCGTTCTTTGCCGCGACGTCAGCCACTCGGCAGGCCGCCGAGGCGGGGGTAGATCGCCTTGTCACCGCCCGCACGGCCGATGACCTGGTCCGGCAGGTAGGCGAGTTCCTCACCCTCGCGAGCCACGTGGCGGCGAGGACCCTTCGATGACGGCTCCACGGCCGCTGATCGACTATGGCCGGATGCTGGACGTGATCGGGATTGAGGGCGAACTAATGCTGAGCACGGCGGCCTCAGCGTTACCGTCCGCGGCGCAGGCCGTGGTACCGGGCTGTCCCGACCGCACCCTGGAGGAAACCCTGCGGCATGTAGGCGAGGTGCACCGAATGACCCGGCTGTGGGTGCGAGACGGGCGTCAACCCGCACAATGGCAGCGAGCACCGGCGGATGGCGACCTTGTCGGTTTCGTGCGAACCGGCCTGCGCGAGTTGGTAAGCGAGCTGAGCGCGCACGATCCTGGGCAACCCTGCGACACCTGGTGGCCCGAGGATCGCACGCACGGCTTCTGGCGGCGTCGGATGGCCCACGAAACCACCGTGCACCGGGTCGACGTGCAAGCGGCCGCCGGCGGTCCGGTGCACCCCGTCGACTCGGAGGTGGCCCTCGATGGGATCGACGAACTGCTCTTCCTGTGGTTTGGTTACCGCCTCGGAGAGCTGGGGATTTCCTTGCCGCAGCGGGGTGTGGTCGCCCTCTCGGCGGCAGATCAGCGCTGGATAGCTGTCTTCGAGCCGGGCCGCTCCGTCGCCTCGCGGGCGGAGGAGGCTCAGGTCCGCGCCGCGGACGCGGTGGTCAGCGGAGAGCCCATGGAGGTCTACCTCTGGTCGTGGGGGCGGCTGCCCGACCAGTCGATCCGGATCTCTGGCGACCACGAGGCCGTCGCCCGGCTCTGGACGCTGTTGCGGCCTGCGACGCAGTGAGCTGAGCCGAGGCCCAGGGCCGTGAGCTCGACGGCGCCGACGTGGACTAAACCGCCCACGTCGGCGGCGTCGAGCTCACGGAGGGAACCGACTGGGTACTCGTACGGCGCAGCGTAGCGCTGCCGTTAAGGAGGATCTTGCGCAGGCGGCCTACCTCGGTGATCCGCCGTTCGGCAAGGTGGTCGGCGGCGACGGCGGGCGGCACGCCGTCCTGCTCGGCCAGCGCGAAGATCTCCCGAGTGGTATCGAAGATCTTGGCGACCCGGGCTCTGGCCCGCTGGAAGTCGAAGCCCTCGATCTCGTCGGCGACCTGGATGACGCCACCGGCGTTCACCACATAGTCGGGGGCGTACAGGATGCCCCGCGCGTCGAGAAGTTTTTCCAGGCCGGGGTGCTCCAGTTGATTGTTCGCGCCACCACAGACGACCTTCGCGCGCAGCGCCGTCACCGTGGGATCGTCCAGCGCCGCGCCCAGCGCGCACGGGGCGTACACGTCGATGGGCTCGCGGACGAGGGCGTCGGTGTTCGGCGCCACCGCCACGTTGGGATGCGCGCTGCGGACCCGTTCGAGAGCCTGTTCACTGACGTCGGCCACGATCACCTCGGCGCCGTCGGCGAGCACGTGGTCAACGAGGTGCCTGCCGACCTTGCCGACGCCGGCGATGCCCACCCGACGCCCGGACAGGGTGGGCGCTCCCCAGACGTGTTCGGCGGCCGCGCGCATGCCCTGGAAGACGCCGAAGGCGGTGAGGATCGACGAGTCGCCGGCGCCGCCGTGGGCCAACGAGCGCCCGGTGACGAACGTGGACTCCCGGGCGACGATGTCCATGTCCTCGACGTAGGTGCCGACGTCGCATGCCGTGATGTAGCGCCCGCCCAGCGACTGCACGAAGCGCCCGTAAGCTCGCAGCACCACCTCGGTCTTGTCCCGGTCCGGGTCGCCGAGGATGACGGCCTTGCCCCCGCCGTGGTCCAGCCCTGCGAGCGCGTTCTTGTAGGACATCGCGCGGGACAGGTGCAGCACGTCGGCAAGGGCGTCCTCCTCACTGGGGTAGGGGTGGAAGCGGGTGCCGCCGAGTGCCGGCCCCAGCGCGGTGGAATGGATGGCGATGATGGCGCGAAGCCCAGAGGGCGCCTCGCGGCAGAACACGACCTGCTCATGGTCGCCAGATCGGAATACGTCGGTCACGGTGGTGATCCCCTCCCAGTCGGTGGCGCGGCGGTGGCGCGCGCCGCTGTGCAGCGTATGCCCAGCCGGTGGCACCAGGCCCGGCCAATGGATGGCACCATCTGGCGGGTGCGTGACGGACTGAGCGCATGGCGGACCGAGTGCGTGGCGGACAAGGAGAGAGAGCATGCGGGTCACCGGACTCGGACACGCCGGGCTTTTCATCGAGACGGCCGCCGGCAGCGTGCTCTGCGACCCCTGGGTGAACCCGGCGTTTTTCGGCTCGTGGTTCCCCTTTCCGGACAACAGGGACCTGGACTGGGACGCCCTTGGACAGGCTGACTTTCTCTACGTCTCGCACTTGCACCGGGATCACTTCGATGCGCAACTGCTGCGCCGGCATGTGCGCAAGGACACCACGGTGCTGCTGCCGGACTACCCGACCGATGAGCTGGAGCGCGAGATCGCCGGTCTGGGGTTCCGCAGCTTCCTGCGCACCCAGTCAGGTGTCCCGGTGGAGCGCGACGGGTTACGCATCATGATCACGTCACTGACCGGGCCCAGCGACGGGCCGATCGGTGACTCGGCGCTGTCGCTGGACGACGGCCGCACTGTGATCCTCAACCAGAACGACGCCCACCCGCTGGACATCGAGCGGCTCCGGGACTTCGGCGAGGTGCAGGGGTATTTCACCCAGTTCTCCGGCGCGATCTGGTGGCCGATGGTCTATGACCTGCCTGAGGGTGCGCGTCAGGAGTTCGCCCGCCGCAAGCGGACCGGGCAGACTGACCGGGCGCTGCGCTATATCGACGCCGTGAGCGCCGCGCACGTGTTCCCCACCGCGGGTCCGCCCTGCTTTCTGGACGAGGAACTCTTCGCGCTCAACGGTGTCGGCCGTGACGGGGACAGCATCTTCACCGACCAGATGGAGTTCCTGGCCGAACTGGCCTCGGCGCGTCCTGGGGTGTCGGCGCACCTGCTGTTGCCGGGAAGCGTCGCCGAGCTGGACTCCTCGCGCTGCGAGCTCACTCACCGGCACTCGGCCGCCGAGATCACGCACATCTTCGGCCAGAAGACCGGCTACCTGCGTGAATACCAGTCCCGCGCCCAGCCCGCCTTGGCGGCCGAGCGGGCTAGTCGGTCACCGGTGCCCGCTGACCTGCTCGAGCAGCTCCAACAGTGGTGGCAGCCGCTGCTCAAGCGGGCCGAGAACATCTGCGCCGGGGTCGGTGGTCCCGTCCGCCTGGACGTGGGTGAGCGCTCACTGGTGATCGACTTCACTGCTCGCGAGGTGCGTGAGTTCGCTGGCGAGCGCTGCCGCTACCGGCTGTCCATGTCGGCGGATCTGGTCGCCACCAACCTGGCCCGCCGCGAGGTGGACTGGTCGAACAGCCTGTTCTTGTCCCTGCGGTTTCGGGCCAGCCGGGTCGGTCAGTACAACGAGTTCGTCTACGTCTTCTTCAAGTGCTTGTCGGCCGAACGCATCGACTACGTCGAGAACTGGTATGACGAGCGCAACGATGACGGCGCGGACATCACCCTGGACAGCTGGCGCGTACAACGCCGCTGCCCACACCTGCGCGCTGACCTGGCCAAGTTCGGCAGCGTCTGCGACGGGATTCTCACCTGCGCCCTGCACGGCTGGCGCTTCGACCTTGCCACGGGTCGCTGTTTGACCGCGGCTGGGCACCGCATTCGCGCCACGCCGCTGGAGAGCTGAGCACCCCCTCACGACAACCGGGGAGGCGTACCTAACCTGGAGGGATGCGGATAACCCACCTCCGGCAGCGGATGGATGAGGAATTTGGTCCGGTCAGGGCGGCCGCGCTGGCCCAGGACCACGTGTTCGCCGAGCTCGGCGGTCGGACCGTGAACGGGGCGCTGGATGCGGGGGTTGACACCAAGCGGGTCTGGGCCGTGGTGTGCGCCACCTTCGACGTTCCCGAAGAGCGGCGCTGATGGGCTCAACCGAACGTGTCGATCCTGGCGTCGAACACGTGTTCGTCTAGGATGTTGTCCACAGTCGGAGCCCTGTCCACAGATCCGGCGTGTGTCGCCGCGAAATGTCGGTCCTACCGCATAGCGTCGGCCCCGACCCCGAAGAACCGATGAGCGAGGTGGACCGTCAGATGGCACCAGCACTGGACCGGGAGAAGGCGCTCGAGATCGCCTTGGCCCAGATCGACAAGCAGTACGGCAAGGGCTCGGTGATGCGCCTTGGTGAGGAGGGCCGCGCACCCATCGAGGTGATCCCTACCGGCTCCATCGCCTTGGACGTGGCACTGGGCATCGGTGGCCTGCCCCGTGGCCGGGTGATCGAGGTGTACGGCCCGGAGTCCTCCGGAAAAACGACGGTCGCGCTGCACGCAGTGGCCAACGCCCAGCGTGCCGGCGGGATCGCCGCCTTCATCGAAGCCGAGCACGCGTTGGATCCCGACTATGCGAAGGCGCTCGGAGTGGACACCGACGCCCTGCTGGTCTCTCAGCCCGACACCGGGGAACAGGCGCTAGAGATCACGGATATGTTGATCCGCTCCGGTGCGCTGGATGTCGTGGTGATCGACTCGGTGGCGGCCCTGGTGCCGCGGGCAGAGATCGAAGGCGAGATGGGTGACTCACACGTTGGCCTGCAGGCCCGTCTGATGAGCCAGGCCCTGCGAAAGATCACCGGTGCGCTGAGCAACTCGGGCACCACCGCAATCTTCATCAACCAGCTCCGAGAGAAGGTCGGGGTCTTCTTCGGTTCCCCGGAAACCACCACAGGCGGCAAGGCACTGAAGTTCTACGCCTCGGTACGGCTGGATATCCGCCGGATTGAGACGCTCAAGGACGGCGCGGATGCAGTGGGCAACCGGACGCGGGTGAAAGTGGTGAAGAACAAATGCGTAGCCGCCGGAACTCGGGTCTTCGACCCGGTAACGGGTCAGACGCACCTGATCGAGGACGTCGTCGATAACCAGCTCCCGGTACACGTGGTCGCCGCTGACAAGATGGGGATGCTGCACAGCCGACCGGTGGTCTCCTGGTTCGACCAGGGTGAGCAAGACGTGATGGGTCTGCGCTTGAGGGACGGCACCGAGCTATGGGTAACGCCGGACCACAAGATCCTCACCGAGGATGGCTGGCGCCCAGCAGGTCAACTCGTGGCCGGGGATCGGGTGGCGAGACCCCGTGAGTTCCTGGAATTCGGGGACGCCGAGCCGGTGGCACCGGAGCGCGGCGTCGACAACGTCGGCACCTTCGCCGCTGCCGTTCCGATGTGGGGCCCGCGGGGGAACGTGCTCGTCAAGGAGCTTGCCTCGCTCGGTAGCCGGTATCGAGGATCCCAGCGGATCTACTTACCCGCCGATGTGACAGAGTCGGTGCTCAGCCACCTGGCAGATCGCGGCGTCACGGCCCAGCAGGCTGCCCAGCTGATCGGCGAACGGGCAGGTGACCCGCAAGGCGGGATGAGACAGGTGTTGGGTGCGAGTCGCCTCCGCAGGGACCGGCTCGTGCGTCTCGCTGACGCCCTCGACGATGTATTTCTTCAGCAGATCGTTGCTGAGGAGCTGTGCTACTCGCGGGTCGTCGCCGTCCTGCCGTCGCGTCGGTGCCGGACGTTCGACATCGAGGTCGATGAACTGCATAACTTCGTGGCGAACGACGTCGTCGTCCACAACTGTGCACCCCCCTTCAAACAGGCAGAGTTCGACATCCTTTATGGTCATGGGATCAGCAAGGAGGGCTCGCTCATCGATCTGGGAGTGGAACAGGGCGTCATCCGCAAGTCAGGTGCCTGGTACACCTATGAAGGTGACCAGCTGGGCCAGGGTAAGGAGAACGCGCGCAAATTCCTCGCCGACAATCCCGACGTCGCTGCTGAGATTGAGAAGCTGATCAAGGACAAGCTTGGTATCGGGGCGAAGTTGGATGACGACCAGACCGTGCCGGCCCCGGTGGACTTCTGATGTCCCAACCCGTGTTGAGCCCAGGGCCTGCCATGACTCCGGCGGCGCAAGCGCAGGGAATCTGCCTGCGGCTGCTCACCGCGCGGCCGCGCAGCCGGGCTGAGCTGGCCGATGCACTGCGGAGACGCGGGATTCCTGAGGAAGTCGGCGAACCGGTGCTCGCTCGGCTGAGCGAGGTGGGCTTGGTAGACGACGCCGCCCTGGCCGAGTCGGTGGTGCACTCCGGGCACCGCCACCGCGGCCTCGGGAAGACAGCGCTGGGTAGTGAGCTCCGGCGCAGGGGAGTGCCGAGCGAGATCGCTGACCAGGCGGTGGCCGAGGTGCGACCCGAGGATGAGGAACAGCGGGCCCGGGAACTGGTCCGACGCAAGCTCCTCACCAGCACCGGGCGGGACGCGAGTGCCCTGACCCGCAAGCTGGGCGGGATGCTGGCTCGCAAGGGCTACCCCGAAGCATTGGCGTGGCGCGTGGTGCACGATGAGCTCGGTCTGGAGGGCTGGCCCACCGAGGTTGAACCGTGTCCTGACTAACCCCTGGCAGCGTCGCTGGGGGAGATGAACTCGACGCCGGCGGGGAGGCTGCCGTGGCTGTGCGCCCCGCTGAACAGCCGTAACAGTGTGGCGCGGAACTCCTCGGCAGCTCGGGTTGGGCGCACGTCGGTGCGGTGGGCAAGCGCGATCGTCCGGACCGGAGGGGGTGGCACGAACGGCACACCACGAAGCTGAGGGCGGCCCTGGAGCACCATGCTGGGGACCACAGCGATCCCGAGCCCCGCTTCCACGAAGCTGAGTACCGCGTCCATCTCACCTCCTTCGATGGCGAACCGTGGCTGAAACCCCGCTCGTTGACAGGCTGTGAGGGTCATTGATCTGAGGTCGTAGCCCTCCCGGAACATCACCAGCGGGCGGTCCCGGAGGTCCTCGATCCGAAATGAGTCGACCTTGAGGTCCAAGGTGCGCGGTACGGCGACGGTGAGCTGCTCGCGGAGGATGGGGACGGTGTCCAGGGTGGGGTCTCCGCGGTGCACCGGCAAGGTGATTACCGCTAGGTCGATGGCTCCTTCCGCGAGCTGCCGGACCAAATCCCGGGACCCGCTTTCGTCGATGAGGAGTTGGATGCCGGGGTGGCGGATGTGAAAGTCAGCGAGCGCGTGGGCCAGCAGCCCGGTGCAGAGGCTAGGGGTGGCGCCCAGCCGCAGCCGGCCCTGGCGCAGTTCGGCCAGCTCGTTCACCTGCAACCGGGCGGTCTCGACGTCGGCCAGGATCCGTTTGGCGAACGGAACGAGCACCTCGCCCGCTGGCGTGAGCGTCACGTTACCCCGGGCTCGATGGAACAGCTCGCTGCCCAGCTCATGCTCCAGACACTGGATCTGTTTGCTCAGCGACGGCTGCGCGACGTGCGTGAGCTCGGCGGCCCGGGTGAAGTGGCGGGTCCGAGCAACGGCCAGGAAGTACACCAGTTGCTGGAGCTGCACGTCGATAGCTTACTGCTATCGAGACGAGCGTCACCATATCTTTGACCTGTGCCATGGGCCGGGCTTACGGTCAGTTATCGCCTCACGGGCCGCCTGCCCGTGGCGAACCGGCTGCGGCCGCCACCGCACGCTGAACTGACCACGCTGGCCTGTGGCCCCGACCCGAATCGACGTCATGACCACCACCTCCTCGTCCCCGCCCTCTGGGGTCGGCCAACCTGGTCGGATGCCCTCCGTTCGGGTAGCAACCTCCGCCCGGACCTTGCGCACCGACCGCTGGTGGCTCTCGCCCTTGGTGACGGCCATCGTGCTGGGGGCCTTCATCGTCTACACCACGATCCGGCTGTTTATGCGGAGTGACTACTGGGTCGGTGAATACCACTACCTCACTCCGTTGTACTCGCCGTGCTTGAGCGACTCGTGCGCCCCGGGCTCGTCGCATCTCGGCACCCCGTTACCGGCGTTTCCCCTGGCGTTGCCGCTGCCGATCCTGATTTTCCCGATACTCGCCGGGTTTCGAGCCAGTTGCTATTACTATCGCAAGGCTGGCTACCGAGCTTTTCTCTTGTCACCACCCGGATGCGCGGTGACTGAGCCGGCGAAGAAGTACACCGGGGAAACCCGCCTCCCGCTGGTTCTGCAGAACCTGCATCGGTATTTTTTCTACCTCGCCAGCGTGTTGCTGCTGATCAACACCTATGACGTGGTGTTGGCGTTCTTCCCTGCCGCCGGTGGCTTCGGGGTGGGCCTGGGTTCGTTGATCCTGCTGATCAATGTCGCGATGCTGTGGCTGTACACACTGTCATGCCATGCCTGCCGGCACGTTTTCGGAGGCCGGCTGAAGCATTTCTCCCTGCATCCCGTGCGGTACTGGGGCTGGACGCAGCTGTCCAAGCTCAACGGTCGCCACATGCAGTTCGCGTGGACGTCGCTCATCACGGTGATGCTGACGGACTTTTACATCATGGCTGTCTCCGCTGGCTGGATAGCCGACCCGCGCTTGTTCCATTGACTGTGCCCATTGACCATACCCGTATAACCTGATGAGGAAGCGGTAGCTATGACCGAGATCGAGCGGCACGACTACGACGTCGTGGTGATCGGCGCTGGCGGCGCCGGGCTGCGCGCCGCGATCGAGGCCCGTGAGCTGGGCAAGCGCACCGCTGTTGTCTGCAAGTCCTTGTTCGGCAAGGCCCACACCGTGATGGCCGAGGGAGGAATCGCGGCGTCGATGGGCAACGTGAGCTCACGGGACAGCTGGCAGGTTCATTTTCGCGACACCATGCGCGGAGGAAAATTTCTCAACAACTGGCGGATGGCCGAACTGCACGCGCAGGAAGCGCCGCAGCGAGTATGGGAGCTGGAGACCTACGGTGCACTGTTCGACCGCACCAAGGACGGCAAGATCAGCCAGCGCAACTTTGGTGGACACGAGTACCCGCGGCTGGCGCATGTGGGCGATCGCACAGGTCTGGAGCTGATCCGCACGCTGCAACAGAAGGTCGTCTCGCTCCAACAGGAGGATTTCGCTCAGCACGGCGACTATGAGGCTAACCTCAAGGTCTTCGCCGAATGCACGATTACCGACCTGCTCACGGATGGCGACACGGTGGCCGGGGCGCTTGGCTACTGGCGGGAGACAGGCCGCTTCGTCCGGTTCGACGCACCTGCTGTCGTGCTGGCCACTGGCGGTATCGGGAAGGCTTTCAAGGTTAGCAGCAATTCCTGGGAGTACACCGGAGACGGGCACGCGCTCGCCCTGCGGTGCGGTGCGAGGCTGATCAATATGGAGTTCGTTCAGTTCCACCCCACGGGAATGGTGTGGCCGCCCAGTGTCAAGGGAATCCTGGTCACCGAGTCGGTCCGCGGCGATGGTGGAGTGCTGCGCAACTCCGAAAACAAGCGTTTCATGTTCGACTACATCCCCGAGGTCTTTTCCGAGCAGTACGCGACCTCGGAGCAGGAGGCGGACCGCTGGTATGACGATCCGGACAGCAACCGCCGGCCGCCCGAGCTGCTGCCTCGCGACGAGGTCGCGCGAGCGATCAACTCCGAGGTGAAAGCGGGTCGCGGTGCACCGCATGGAGGGGTCTTCCTCGACATCTCGACCCGGCTTCCCGCTGAGGTCATCAAGAAACGGCTTCCCTCGATGTACCACCAGTTCAAGGAACTGGCCGACGTCGACATCACGGCTGAGCCCATGGAGGTCGGCCCCACCTGCCATTACGTCATGGGCGGCGTGGAGGTCGATCCGGACACCGCGGCAGCCTCGGTGCGTGGGCTCTTCGCGGCCGGTGAGGTGGCCGGTGGGATGCACGGCTCCAACCGGCTGGGCGGTAACTCCCTATCCGACCTGCTCGTTTTCGGTCGCCGGGCCGGCCTCGGGGCGACGAGCTACGTCGATTCCCTGGGCGCTCACCGGCCATCGGTCCGCGAGACCGACGTGCAGGCCGCGGCGCAGCAGGCGATCAGCCCCTTCGGCACAGAAACGGGCACCGTGGGCGCCGAGAACCCCTACCTGCTGCACCAAGAGCTCCAACAGACCATGAATGACCTGGTCGGCATCATCCGCAGGGCGGGGGAGATGGAACTCGCGCTCAAGAAACTTGACGAGCTGCGTCGCCGAGCCCAACGCGTGGTGGTGGAGGGTCACCGGCAGTTCAATCCCGGCTGGCACCTCGCCCTGGACCTGCGCAACATGCTCGCGGTGAGCGAGTGCGTCGCACGGGCGGCTCTGGAGCGGACCGAAAGCCGCGGTGGGCACACCCGAGATGACTATCCGGTGATGGACCGCGCCTGGCGAGGCGTCCTGCTGGTCTGTACTCAGCGCACCACCGGAGCCGAAGGTGGCGTGCACATCACGCCCAAGGAGCAGGTCCTCATGCGGGAGGACCTGCTTGACCTCTTCGAGCGCAACGAGCTGGAGAAATACTTTACCGCCGAGGAGCTTTCGGGAGGGACGGACTGACATGGGCGACCAGCGGCGCTTCCGGGTGTGGCGGGGTAACACCCACGGCGGGAGCCTTGTCGACTTTGATGTCGAGGTCCAGGAGGGCGAGGTGGTCCTCGATGTCATCCACCGCTTGCAGGCCACCCAGGCACCCGATCTCGCGGTGCGGTGGAACTGCAAGGCGGGCAAGTGTGGATCGTGCAGCGCTGAGATCAACGGCCGGCCGCGCCTGATGTGCATGACGCGGATGTCCACGTTACCGCCGCAGCTGCCGGTGACGGTTACCCCGATGCGGACTTTCCCGGTCATCCGCGATCTCGTCACCGACGTGGCATACAACTATCACAAGGCGCGCGAGGTGCGGTCATTCATGCCGCCCAAGGGCGTGCAGCCCGGCGAATACCGGATGCAGCAAGTGGATGTGGAACGCTCGCAGGAATTCCGTAAGTGCATCGAATGCTTCCTGTGCCAGAACACCTGCCACGTGATCCGCGACCACGAGGAGAACAAGACGAGCTTCTCCGGACCTCGTTTTCTCATGCGGATCGCTGAGCTCGACATGCACCCGCTGGACGCCGCCGAGGAGGAAGGCGTGGATCGCAAACGGTCCGCCCAGGACGAGCACGGCCTGGGGTTCTGCAACATTACCAAGTGCTGCACGGAAGTGTGCCCGGAGCACATCAAGATCACGGATAACGCGCTGATCCCGATGAAGGAACGGGTGGCGGACGTCCGCTTCGACCCGCTGATCCGGCTCTTTCGCCGCACCCGGAAGTGAATCAGCCCGGAAGTGGATCAGCCCGGAAGTGGATCAGCGCAGCACCGGGGGGCTCGGCACCGGGGTGCCGAGGTACTGCGCGTAGAGGCGAGCCCAGGTGCCGTCGGCGATGGCGCGCCGCAGCACTGCGGTGACCCGGTCGCGCAGTAGCGGGTCACCCGGCGGCAGGCCGATGCCGTACTCAGTGCTCCCCAGCGGCGCGCCGACCATCCGCAGCGTGCCGGGCTGCTGGGAGAGCAACGCTGCCAGATCATCCTGGCCTGCGGCGATCGCCTCGACCTCACTCCCGAGCAGGTGGGCGCACTCCTCCAGACTCGCCTGGGTCTGCAGCCTCACCCCGCTCTGGGCTAGTGCTGCCGCGGCCGGCGAGTCCGTGGGTGCGCATACCGCCCTGCGGCCGAGCGAGGCTAGTCCGGTCACCGGGCTGGTGGCGGGCACCGCCAGCCGCAGCGGGCGCACCAGGTACGGACCCGCCACACCGAGCTGGGCGGCCCGCGCCGCGGTGATCTCATAGCCGCCGAGCGCGAGATCCACCTCAGCTCTGCCCAGTGCCGCCTCGCGGCTCCTTGCGCTCAACGGCTTCACGGTGGTGCGGGCGGGATCCACCCCCAGCCCCCGGGCGAGCAGATCCAGCACCGCGATGTCGAACCCGGTGTAGCCGTCAGAATCTGGCGAGCGTTGGGCCAGCCCGGGCGCTTCCTGGATCGCGGCGATGAGCCTGCCCCGCCGGGCAATCCGGTCCATGGTGGGCGATCCACTGCCTGCCAGGCGGGCTGGGGTGACCGTGTCGAACGGCCTGCCCGCCACCGGAGCGGGGTGGTCGGTGAACAAGGCGGTAATCCTGTTGAGGGCCTGGCCCAGCACCCACAGTGTCGCGATCAGGAGCACGAGCAGCAGGCAGCCGGTCCGCCCTGGGCGCCGCCGGGCCCGCCGAAGCACGGTTCCCCGTACCGCGAGCAACCAGGTGCCCGCCGACGGCCCGGGCCAGGGTCGCCGGGACTCACGATCCACGACGGTCGTCCACGAGCTGCCTTGCCTGGACCCAGGCCGGCGCGAAACGGTGCGCGCCGATCATGACAGTGCCCCCGAGAAGGCCTACGAGAAGGCCCCCGAGGAGGCCCACAGTGACGGCGTGGCGTGCCGTGAGCAGCCCGGTGTGGACGAGCGCTTCGACCAGCAGAACCCCACCCAGCACGAGGAGCAGGGGGCCAGCCACGCGTTCGACGTACTCGCGCCAGCGTTCGCTGATCCGGACCCCGAAAGACAACCCGAGCTGGGACACGACCAGCGTTTGGAGCGCGATGGCGGCGACGATGGCGGCGGGTGTGGTGCCCCCGGCGCCAAGGCCGAGGCTGAAGCCGACCGCCAGCTCGTCGAGGCTGATCGAGAGCGCGAGCCCGGCTAAGGCCAGGCCCTGCGCGCTGGTGAGTCGGTGCGCCATCGCGGTGTCATCATCGTCGCTGGTCCACCAGAGGTAGCCGCCGAGCAGAACGAGCAGGCCGCCAGAGAGGTAGTCCGCGACGCTTCCGAGTGCCTGCCCGAGCGAGGCGCCCAGGGCGAGACCCACCAGTGGCATGCCTCCTTCAGCAAGGACAAAGACCGCTGAGATCCGCCACCGGGTCGATCCGAGGGGCCGGCTCGTACCCACCGCAGCGGCGAGGGCGAAGGTGTCCACGCCCAGCGGCAGCACGAACAACGGGAAACTGAGAAAAACGTTGTTCATGGACCGGGTTATCTCCCGTCGCAAGACTTCGGCCCACCGGCGGAGCCGCGGGGAACCGTACAGCCTGGGGTGAGCTGTCCTGGTCGGAATCACGGGCACTCCGCGCCGAGACGACGCGGGCACGCGTCGAACGGTCCGCACACCACCACGTCTCCACCTGGCCTTACGCTGAACGGGCGGGCAGGGATGAAGGGATGAGATGACGGCGAGCACCGAGCAGCGCGCACGCAGTTACCGCGTGCGCACGTACGGCTGCCAGATGAACGTGCACGACTCCGAACGGTTGGCTGGGCTGCTGGAGGCGGCGGGATACGTGCCCGCTCGGGCGGAGGCCACCCCCGATGTGATTGTATTCAACACCTGCGCGGTGCGGGAGAACGCCGAGAACCGGCTCTACGGCAATCTCGGGGCGTTGCGCCCGCTCAAGCGCGAGCATCCCGGGATGCAGATCGCTGTCGGCGGTTGCCTGGCGCAGAAGGACCGCGCCGAGATCACCCGCCGGGCGCCCTGGGTCGATGTGGTGTTCGGCACCCACAACATCAGCTCGTTGCCCGTCCTGTTGGAGCGCGCTCGGCACAACGACGCTGCCCAGGTCGAGATCGTCGAGTCGCTGGAGGTGTTCCCCTCCGCGTTGCCGGCGAAGCGAGACGCGGCGCACTCCGCGTGGGTGTCCATCTCGGTGGGATGTAACAACACCTGCACGTTTTGCATCGTGCCCGCGCTGCGCGGCAAAGAGGTCGACCGGCGGCCCGGTGAGGTGCTCGCGGAGATCAAGGCACTGGTGGCCGAGGGTGTGCTCGAAGTGACGCTGCTGGGGCAGAACGTGAACGCCTACGGGGTCGCCTTCGGCGACCGGCGCGCCTTCGGTGCGCTGTTGCGCGCCTGCGGGGGGATCGAGGGCCTCGAGCGGGTGCGCTTCACCTCGCCGCATCCGCGGGACTTCACCTCCGATGTCATCGAGGCGATGGCGGCCACCCCCAACGTCTGCCACCAGCTGCACATGCCGCTGCAGTCCGGTTCGGACGCCGTGCTCGCGGCGATGCGCCGCTCCTACCGGGCGCAGCGCTACCTCAAGATTGTCGATGAGGTGCGGGCCGCGATGCCCGACGCGGCGCTGTCCACGGACATCATCGTCGGTTTCCCCGGTGAGACCGAGGCCGACTTCCAGGCCACCCTGGACGTGGTCCGGCAAGCACGCTTTGCTCAGGCGTTCACCTTCCAGTACTCCCGCCGTCCGGGCACGCCGGCCGCGGACATGGCTGGCCAGATGCCCAAGGCGATCGTGCAAGAGCGCTATGAGCGGCTCGTCGCGCTGCAAGAGGAAATCTCCTGGGAGCTTAACCGGAGCCTGATCGGCAGTGTGGTGGAAGTGCTGGTCTCCGAGGGCGAAGGCCGCAAGGACCCGCTCACCCACCGGATGAGCGGGCGGGCCAGGGACGGCCGGCTCGTGCACTTCGAGCCGGGCGGATTCGAGGTCCGGGCAGGCGATGTGGTCCTCGCGGAAATCACCTATGGGGCGCCGCACCACCTGGTGTCCGAGGTAGCATTGCGGGCACACCGGCGGACCGCCGCAGGTGATGCGTGGGCGGCCGGCCGAGGTCCGACGACGCCGGGGGTGGTGTTGGGCTTGCCCTCATTTGGTGGGCCGGCGAGATGAGCGCTGGCGAGCAGGACGGCCTCGCTGCGCTGCGCGCCGAGATCGACGCGGTGGAGCGCTCGATGCTGCGCCGGATCGACCCAGGTTTGCGCGCGGCGGTGATTGCCGGTGCGATCATGGTGCTGCTGCTGGCGATCACCCTGCCCTGGGTAGGCGACGCGAGCGGCTGGGCCGTGCTGGGGGGTAGCTCGAACCCCCTCGAGCGGGTGGGGCTGTTTCCCCGGATGTTTGCGGCCATCGCGCTGGCGGTGGGGGTGGGCCTGTCCATGCTGACGCTGCTCACCCGCCGCTGGGGCCTGGCCTGGGCCAGCGCGCTGGGCTGTACGTATTGCATGCTCGACGGGGTGTGGGCGATCTGGTCCCGGCAGACCGCGCACGGTTCCGGCCCCGGCATCGGGCTAGTGTTGGCTGCGCTGGCCATGGCCGTGCTCGCCGCGCAGTGGCTGCGGCTGGCCGTGTCTCGCCGGTAGCGCATGCCAGCGTCTCGTCGCACCTATCGCCCAACACGCCGGTGTGCCGGTTCACTCCACCAGTGAAATGATGAATGGCGCAAGTCCTTGGTGATATCGGCAAGCGACCAGGTCAGCAGGCGTGGCTTGGTTGGTACCGAAGATAATGTGCCCGGTGGGCCGCGTCGGCTGGGCTTCAACATCGAGGTACGCGGTAATCCGTGCGGCGTCCGCTGCGCTGATTGGCTCGTCCATGGTTATGAAGAAGGGGGGTCGGGGCGGGCAGGCTGGCCGCCCACGGAGGGGTTCTGTTGCATGGCGGCGACGTACCGTTCGTGATAGGCGCAGGCTTCAGCCGTGTGCGTGAAGTCGCGCATGAGTGTCTGGTCGAGTTGGCCGGCCAGCACGGCCACCGGCCAGGTCAGCCGAGGCACGTCAAGCGCCACGCACCCGGCGGCATGAGCTTCGCCCAGCTCGCCGAGTCCGGCTAGGGCGAGCGCCAGAATGAGGTGAGTACGGGCAAAACCGGAGGGATGCTCACGACGTCCTTCGTCGCTATCGGATCCGTAAAAGATCGCAATCACCCGCCGAGTCGCTTCCACGGCTTCCTGATACCGGCCGAGAAGCAGCAAGGACGTGGCCGTGAACGGGGGATCCTCGGCGAGGCTGATCGAGAGCGCTCCCCGCCTCGGTGTGTCGGCAGGGAGCTGGGCGATTGCTTTCTCGGCGCGCCACCGTGTGCTGGATACCTTGTCGGAGTTGCCGATCAGCGCCCAGGCACGCATCTCCTCCGCGACGAGCTTGGCATGGGCGACCGTGCCGAGCGAGGCAAACTGCTGCCCCCGTTGGGCATGAGTAACGGCTTCGTGGGCTCGGCCGTCATAGAATGACATCAGCGCCCTCGTTTGCGCTGCCCAGCCTTCCAGTTCGGGATAGTGGGCTTCTCGGCTGCGCCGCTCAGCGTCGGCGCACCAGACCAGCGAGGCCGCGCGGTCGTGAAGATCGTGAGTAACGAGCGCCAACAAATTGGACAGCCACCCGGCCATCACCACCAGGTCGGAGTGACTGTTCGCTGCGCGCGTACTGTCGAGCAGTGTACCAACATGGGCGCGGACCCCAAGAATCTCGTGATACAGTTCCGACGGCGGGGCGCTGCGAAATATCTGCTTGTAGTGTTCAACAACGGCGTCGAGATCTTCTGGCGCAGCAAGCTCGGAAATCCCGGCGTGTCGGGTTACCTCGAGTGCGCGCACGACTCGCGGTACAAGCTCCTGGGCCCGAGCATCGCCAAGATAAGATGACAGCAAGGAAGCAATTTTTTCGGTAAGCTCTTGCTGCGTCGCCGCTGCCGGCGCACTCACCGCTTGACGCCGCCCCGCGAGGACCTCCGCCCGTCCGCTGGCGTTCAGGTGATCGAGTCGTGCCGGGTGTCGCGGTGCCAGCCCGAGCAGCATCCGGGCATCGTCGGGCATGTCCAGACCGCCAGCAATCCGCTCGAACAGCTCCAAGGGCGACACCGTGCGGGCACCGTGCATGATCTCGCTGACTCGACCTTGCAGCAGCCCGGTGGCGACCGCGATACGACCCTGGCTGGCACCTGTGTACTGCTGCGCCGCTCGAAACAGCGCACCGACGTCACGCTCGCGGAGGGCAGCGCGAACGTCGTCGCGTTGCCAGGCCCATGCCGGCAGCGTGATGGGTATCTGCGCGGGAGAGTTCTGCACCCGATCAGGCTACATCTCCTCGTGAGATACCCCTGACGATATGGATCCGAGCCGAGCCACGTCCCGATACTGGGTTTATGCCTCACAATCGCCGGCTGGCTGCCGGTCGAGCGCTGACCTCCGGCTTCGGTTCCCGGCGGCGATGTTGGCGGCACTCCGATTCCTCGGCACAGTCGCCCTTGAGCAGGCCGTGGTGGACGAAAACCGATCCCGGGAGCCAACTGATCGCCTTGCGGCCTTACCACGTCCGTGTCCTCGACGCGCCAGGCAATTTCGGAATTCGTTTTCACACGATCAAGAAAGGGAACGTGATGGACTGGGACAGCTACCATGCCCACGGCCCGGACAAGCGCCGCCGTAAAGCGCTACCAGCGACCTGTCGGTTGCACCGGGGTCCGATTGGTTTCGCCAACCTGCTGGTGAGCATGCAGGGCAGGTCCGTGGTGTTTGACCCCCATGTCACGGGCGCCTGCCTGTACGTCCTCGACGAAAAGGGCGCCACGACGCTACTCGACACCTTGACGGAATGGCTGGCTGAGCACCCGACACCCGAAACGGCCAGACAGAGGAGATGCCGAACAATGGGGTTACGCAGCTGGTGGGCTGAGGTGACCCAGCGGCGACGAATCCGCAGAGGTCGGACGCGGGGAACGTGGCGGACCTGCCAACGATGCGGAGACGGTTGTGAGCACGGCCTCGGTGTGACAGGTCGGCCCTGAGCCTCCGGCGGGAGTGAGACGGTTATACTGGTCGGTATGACCGCGCGTGTGGGACCGAAGGGTCAGGTCGTCATTCCCCAGCAGTTGCGCGCCGAGCTTGGTATCCAGCCGGGTGACGAGGTTGAGATCTGGCGGGACGGGGATCACGTGGCAGTGCGTCTCGTTCAGCCCGGCCGCCCGCTGCTCGGACGGTATGTGGGCGAGCCTCTGACCGACGTCTTGGTCAGCGAGCGCGCCGCGGAGCGTGCGCAGGAGGACCGCAGAGCGTGACGGTTGTCCTCGACTCCTGGGCCGTGCTCACCATGCTCCAAGATGGGCCGGACGCCAGCCGGGTCGCTCGGGAACTCGAGCGGGGGCCGATCATGAGTTGGATCAATCTCGGTGAAGTGCTGTACATCCTGCGTCGCCGGTATGGCTCCGGTGAGGCCGATGCAACAGTCCGCGATCTGTGTCGTGTTCTCCACGCCGAGCTACCGCCGGAGGCCGTCGTCCGGGCTGCCGCCGCGATCAAGGCTGAGCACCGGATGTCGTACGCGGGCGCCTTCGCTGTGGCGACAGCCCTCCGGCATGACGGCGAGCTGTGGACCGGTGATCCAGAACTGCTTGTGCCTGCTGCACCATGGCGCCCAGTCGACCTGCGTGCCAGCGTGCCCTAGCGACTGGGGACCGCTAGCGGCCACCATCCTGTCGACCTTCCGACTCACCGGCTGGTGAGGGCCTGCTCGGCGGCGGCCAGCCACTCCCGCCACTGATCAGCCTGGGCCTGCGCCGTGGTGGCCCGGCGGTCATCCCCGGCGGCGCGGGCCTTCGCCGCTCTGGCCTCGTATTGCCGCACCCGTTCCCGGAACTGGGCCACCCGGGCGTGGGACTCGCCCTCGGCCTGCCGCCCCTGGGTGTTGGCGGCCGAGCGGATCCGCTCCTCGACGGCCCTCAACCGGTTTTCGAGCTCTCGGACCCGCTCCCGCGGAACCTTGCCGACGCTCTCCCAGCGTTGCTGAATTCCCCGCAGCTGCGATCGGGCAGCTTCCACGTCACCCGCGGGATCGATTCGTTCCGCGGCGGCAACCAGTTCCTCCTTACGCATCATCTTCTGCTCCCATTGCGAGTCCCGCGCGGCGAAGGTGGCACTGCGGCGGCTGAAGAAACGTTCCTGGGCAGCGCGGAACCGCTGCCACAAGGCGTCGTCGGCTTCTTTGGACGCGCGCCCGGTGCTCTTCCACTCCGCCATCAGGCTGCGGAAGCGACCTGAGGTGGCGGCCCAGTCAGTGGAGTCGGCCAGCTTCTCGGCCTCGATGACCAGCTCCTCCTTCCGGTTCCGAGCCCCGGCGCGCTGCCGGTCGAGCTCGGCGAAATGCGCGCCACGGCGCCGGGCGAAGGTGTCCCGAGCTTTGGAGAAGCGGCGCCAGAGCGCCTCGTCGGTCTTCCGGTCTACGCCCCTGATCGTTTTCCACTCATCTAAGATGGTGCGCAACCGGTCGCCGCCGGCCTTCCACTGGGTGGACTCGGCGCCGATCTGCTCGGCCTCCTCGACCAGTGCCTCCTTGCGGGCGGTTGCTCGCGTTCGAGCCTGTTCCCGGGTCGCCTTAGCGCCGGCGAGGGACTCCTGCGCGTGCCGCTGCAGGTGGTCCAGCAAAGCGGTGAGGCCGGCGAGGTCACCCACCACGGTCGGCTCGGCGAGCTCCTCGCGCAAGGTGCGCACCCGGGAAAGGGTCTGCTTGGGGTCGCCTACCCCGGAGTTCAACCGGGTCTGGAGCAGTTCGGCTTCGGTGAGCAGGTCATCGAAGCGGCGGGCGAAGTGCGCCAGGCCTTCCTCGGCGGTGCCGGCCTGCCAGGAACCGACGACTCGCTCGCCCTCAGCGGTGTGGGCGTACACGGTGCCATCGGGAGCTACCCGCCCCCAGCGCTGCGGATCCCGGCAGGCGCGCGAGACGGAGGGTGGAGGACCGGATGGGGTGCCGATCTCCAGACGTTGCCCGGTGTGGTTGTGCTCGGTCATGCCGGCCTTCCTCGCCCTTGTGCCCGCGGCCACGTTCTGCGGGCGCCCCGACTGCACAGGTTGCGTGCACCTCGACCGGGCGGTCCCGAAACACCCGGCTCGGGCGATAGTGACGCGATTGGGGTGCGCGGGCAGGGGCGCAGGAGCGAGGTGGGCACTAACCTGCAGCGGTGATCGTACGCGTGGCGGTGGTGTCACATCCACCGATCCTGACACCGGAGGTGGCCCCGTCATGAATCCCCGGGGGATCGCGGTGGTGGGACCCAGCGCCACGGGCAAGTCCGAGCTCGCGGTCAAGCTGGCGCGCAGCCTGGGTGGCGAGGTGGTCAACGCCGACGCGATGCAGCTGTATCAGGGCATGGACATCGGCACCGCGAAGCTGCCGCCCGCCAGGCGCTGCGGGGTGCGCCACCATCTGCTCGACGTCCTCGACGTCACCGAGACCGCCTCGGTGGCGGCCTACCAGCGCGAGGCCCGCCGCAGTGTGGAGCAGATGCTCGCCGGGGGCCGGGTGCCCGTGCTCGCCGGGGGTTCCGGGCTCTACCTCCGGGCTGTGCTGGACGACCTGGACTTCCCGACTACCGTGCCCGAAGTACGGGCCCAGCTGGAGGCCGAACTGGCCGAGCAGGGGGCGCCGGCGCTGCATCGCCGGTTGCGTCGGCTCGACCCGGTGGCGGCTGGCCGGATCCTGCCGAGCAACACCCGCCGGATGGTGCGGGCGCTGGAGGTCATCCAGCTCACCGGACGCCCGTTCGCGGCGGCGCTTCCACCACCCGGTCCGGCGCGTTACCGCACAGTGATCATCGGATTGGATACCGATCCTGCGGTGCTGGACGCGCGGGTCGATGCCCGGGTGGAGGGGATGTTCCGCGACGGGCTCGTCGAGGAAGTCCGCGAGCTGCTGGCGCTCGGCCTGAGGCAGGGCCCGACAGCGTCGCGGGCCCTGGGGTACCAGCAGGTCATCGCCGCGCTGGACGCGGGGGTCGATCCGGCCTGCGCCGCGGGCCCGACCGCCCAGGCGACCCGGCGCTTCATCCGCCGGCAGCGCAGTTGGTTTCGTCGGGACGACCGGATCAGGTGGTTGGACTGCCAGCGCCCCGACCTGCTCGACGCCACGCTCGCGCTGGTGGTGGGCGGATAGGCTCACCAGCAATGGAGCAGGGCATCGAGTTCCTCAAAGGGCACGGGACGGAGAACGACTTCGTCCTGCTGCCCGACCCCACCGGCGCCCTGGAGCTGACCCCATCCCGGGTGCGGGCATTATGCGATCGACGCTGCGGGCTGGGAGCCGACGGGGTGCTGCGGGCCGTGCCCGCGGGGCTGGTCTCTGACGCGCCGCCGGGCAGCTGCGCCGACGACTGGTTCATGGACTACCGCAATGCCGACGGTTCCCTCGCCGAGCTGTGCGGCAACGGGGTACGGGTATTCGCGCGCTACCTGACTGACGCCGGGCTGGTTGCCGATCCCCAGTTCCGGATCGGCAGCAGGTCCGGCCCGCGTACCGTGCGGCGCAACGACGATGGCTCGGTGACGGTCGAGATGGGGCGGGTTGCCCGCCACGGCACGTCCACGGTGACCGTCGAGGGTGCGGCGTTCACCGGGCTCATGGTGGATGTCGGCAACCCGCACCTGGCCTGCCTGACGGACGTGCCGGTAGAGCACCTGGACCTCACCGTGCCGCCGGGACACGACCCCGGGGACTTCCCGCACGGTGTCAACGTCGAGTTCGTCAACGTGGTGTCTGCGCAGGAACTGCGGATGCGGGTGCACGAGCGGGGCGTGGGGGAGACCCGTTCCTGTGGCACCGGAACGGTGGCCGCACTGGCCGCGGCGCTCCAGGCGCAGGGCCGGGATGCCGGCGAGGCCGACGTGCAGATGCCCGGGGGTCAGTTGCACGTGGCGATCACCAGGGACGGCAGCACGCTGACCGGGCCAGCGGTGCTCGTCGCCTGGGGCTGGCTAGCTCCTGACTGGTGGTCGGCGCACTGAGCACCCGAGAGCTTGCCGGGTGCTCACTCCGGTGATGGCGCGGTGGACCGGGGCACTCGGACCGTTTCCTTACCGTGGCTCACGCCCAGCCAGGCTCGGGGGATGCCGAGCCCGTCGGCGATGCGCTCCAAGACCCATACGTCGCACACCCGCCGGCCCCGGAGGATCTTGCTGACCTCCTCCTCGGACTGGCCGGTCAGCTGCGCGATGTGGCCCTGGCTGACGCCAAGACGCCGCAGGTGGCGATACACCGCGCCGATATCCCGGGCGATCAGGGCGGCGTGCACCTCGTCGCCCTCGAGGAGCGCGGGGTCGAGGTGTTCCACGGGCGATCACCTCTCGGTCAGCTGACGGCTGATCCACTGAGCACCGACGAGATCACGATTGGCCATGTTGTTCATCCTCTCGGCAAGCTCGGCGCTCAAGGAGTGCGGCACAACCCCATCTCGTAGAGAAGATAGTAAGCGCCGCAGCGGATAAGGTGATCTGCGATCGGCAGCTGGAAGCCATGTTCAAGGTCATCGACCGGGCTGCGCTGATCCCGCCGGCTGGCCAAGCTGCGTCGCAGGTCAGTGGTGCTGGCCCCGTGACTGGTGGTCGGCGCGCTGAGCACCCGACCACTTAGGTGTGCGTCACCACATCCCCGGTCCCGCCTGCGGCGACCTGCCGGGCAGTCCGGGCTAGTTCCCGGGCCTCGGTGCCGGGTCGGACTTCCAGCGCGGTGGCCAACGGCAGCAATCGTTCCCGTCGCACCCTGGTGGAGCGCAGAGTGCTGACCGCCTTGATGGCGTGGTGAGCCAAGGTTAGTCCTTGGGGTTCGCCGGCCCGGACGTGCACCTCGGCGCACAGCAGCTCGGCCTGGATGCGGCCCCGGCGGTGACGCTCGCCGTAGCCGCGCAGCGCGCTGATAACGGAGTGCTCAGAAAGAACCCGATCTACCATATTGGCAAGATCTATTCAGTTCTCGCTGATGTCATCGCCTGCGAGATCACCACGGCGACAAGCCGCGCAAGCACCGTGCATCTCGTCTCTCAATCCGGGCGTGACCTGCGTGATCCTTGGCTGTGCGCCGCCGCCCTCGCGGGTGAACCGGATGAGCAAGCGCGTGCCCACATCGACCGCATTGTGGAGAAAAGACTTGCCGAGGTCGAACTACTCAGCGATGAGATAATTCGCGGTGCGATCCCCGGCCTTCGCTGACCCATCGCCGTCGAATGTGTCCCAGCCGGACTACTGCGATACCGGCTGGGACGTGCTGCGGCCCGGCGACATCCGTAGAGCCGCCCAGCAGCTCGTCGGCCACTCCGTTACTGGCATGACTCGAGCATCGGGCGGCGTCGTCAACCAGGTGTGGCACGTTCGATTCGCCGTGCACTGCGGCATGACCCTCAAGATAGCTCCCCGCTGGTTCGCCGATTCCCTGCGGCGCGAGGCACGCTGCCTACGGCCCGGTCATGACCTCCTGCTCATGATCACCGTCGGCGGACGGCCCCTGCGTCGGACCGACCTGGTGCCCGCACGCCTACCAGATCTCCTACGCCCCTCCCATACCCTGCACGGTACAGCCCTCAGCGGCTACGGCTGGTGTACCGCAGACTTCACTGGCCGCTATCAATCCTGGCGTTCCTACCTATTCGACCTGGAAGAGGCTCCGGAATTTACCACCGTTCCGGCCTGGCGACTGCGCCGAGAAGAGTTGCTGGGCCTGCTTGCCGTCGTGCCCGAAGTTATCCCCGCGCATTTGCTCTACGGCGACTACAACCGAGACAACTTCCTCGTCACCGGCGACGGGACCCTGGTCACACTTGATTTCCAGGGCTGCTTCGCCGGTGACCCTCTCTATGACTGGGCGACGATCCTACTCAAGGAACCCGACTGCGGGCCGTTGTTCGCACGCGTGCTGGAATTGACCAATGGTCATGGGCGCCGCATCCGCGCTTACCAAGCTCGGGTGCTGTGGAATATGGCTGTCTACTACTGCGGCCAGGACCCGAGGCGCAGCGAGGCCTTGGCCCACCAACTCGACTTCTTGCTCGACTCGACCATCAGGAGGTGACGATGCTCAACACTTGGCCCCCGGCCTGCCTATCTGGCGAGCCCGAACTGCTCCATGACGTCCTACGCCGCAACGAACTCGCCGGTCGACAATGTCACTACACGTCACGACTGGAAGGATTATAGAGTACGCCCTCGCCACCAACAGTGGCACCGCTGCACTGACCCTCGCTTTCCGGGCCTTACGGGCCGACCCAGGTGACGAAGTGATCGTCCCCGCATTCACCTTCGTCGCGAGCGCACTCGCTGCCGTCCACGCTGGGCTCGTACCACGCTTCTGCGACGTCCGCCCGGACACCTACGGGATCGATCTTGCCCACGCCGAGACACTCCTCACCGAACGCACCCGAGCGATCGTCGTTGTCCACCTGAACGGTGTACCTGCGGACTTAGCTCAGGCCCGGCGACTGGCCGACCGCCACGGGCTGGCCCTGGTCGAAGACGCCTGTCAGGCACACGGCGCCCGCTGGAACGACCAGCAGGTCGGAGGCATCGGCTTCGCGGGCGCCTTCAGCTTCAACCGGTCCAAGAACCTGCCCGCAGGCGAGGGCGGCATGGTCGTCACGGATTCTGAGGACGCTTTCGACACCGCGTTAGCCGTCTTCCAGTTCGGCGGAATCTGAGAGGCACACCCTAGACCGTGCCGATATCCCGGGCGGCCAGGGCGGCGCGCACCGTCGCCATGGAGAAACGCGTTGTCAAGGGGCTCCACGACCGATCACTGTAGAGTCGCGCATGCTGATCACGAAACAGCTGGCGGATCGCCGCTGGGTTCAGCGTCGGCACAGGGAACCCCGAGGCAGATATACTGGCTGCTCATAGGCATGATCGATCGAGCGACAGGTAGATTGAGAGGGGTATGACCACCTCACCGAGCTTTCCGTCCCGCCTTCCCGGCTCGACGTCCCGAGGTGAGCTGGATCTCCAGGAGCGTTCGGCGCTGCGTCGCGTGCCAGGGCTGTCCACCGAACTCGCTGATGTCACCGAGGTCGAGTACCGGCAGCTACGCCTGGAGCGCGTGGTGCTCGTCGGGGTATGGGCCGAGGGCTCCGTGGCCCAGGCCGAGGCGTCGCTCATCGAGCTGGCCCGGCTTGCCGAGACGGCGGGCTCGCAGGTGCTCGATGGTCTCCTCCAGCGCCGCGAGCACCCCGACCCGGCAACCTACATCGGCTCCGGCAAGGTCGGCGAGCTGCGCGAGATCGTCCTGAGTACCGCGGCGGACACAGTGATCTGTGATGGCGAGCTCACCCCCGGCCAGCTGCGGCAGCTGGAGGCCACGCTGAAGGTCAAGGTCATCGACCGGACTGCGCTGATCCTGGACATTTTCGCCCAGCACGCTCGCTCTCGGGAGGGCAAGGCGCAGGTCGAGCTGGCCCAGTTGAGTTACTTCTTGCCGAGGCTGCGTGGGTGGGGTGAGTCGCTGTCCCGGCAGGCCGGCGGTGCTGGGGGTGGGGCCAGTGGGGGAGTGGGCACCCGCGGACCTGGGGAAACCAAACTGGAGACCGACCGGCGGCGCATTCACCGTCGGCTCGCCAAGCTACGCCGCGACATCGCCGCGATGCGCACGGTGCGCGACACCAAGCGCAGCCGTCGGCGCGCCAGCGAGGTGCCCAACGTGGCCATCGTCGGCTACACCAACGCGGGCAAGTCCAGCCTGCTCAATGCGATCACCGGGGCCGGGGTGCTGGTGCAGGACGCCCTGTTTGCCACCTTGGATCCCACCACTCGCCGGGCCACCACGCCACAAGGACAGGAATACACGCTGACCGACACCGTCGGTTTTGTCCGCCACCTGCCGCATCAGCTGGTGGAGGCGTTCCGCTCCACGTTGGAGGAGACCGCTGACGCGGACCTGCTGCTGCATGTGGTCGACTGCGCCGACCCGACGCCCGAGCGGCAAGTGGAGGCGGTGCGCGAGGTTCTGGCCGAGATCGCCGAGAGACTCCAGACGCCGATGCCACCCGAGCTGGTGGTGGTGAACAAGATCGACGCTGCCGACCAGTTCGTGCTGTCGCGGCTGCGCCATCTGCTGCCGAACGCGTCGTTTGTCTCGGCGCACACCGGTGCCGGTCTTACCGGTCTGGTGCGGCGGATCGCCGAGGAGCTGCCGAAACCTCAGGTTGAGGTCGACGCGTTGCTGCCGTGGACCGAAGGTGCCTTGGTCGCCCGGGTGCACGCCGAGGGCGAGATGCTGGCCACCGACCACACCGAAGACGGCACCCGGCTGCGCGCCCGGGTGCGGCCGGACCTCGCTGGTGCGCTCACCGCGTACCTGATCCATCCCTGACCTCGTTCGTTGGCTCACAGCCGGCGCAGCAGCGCCACCACCCGGCCGAGCACGGTTGCGTGATCTCCGGGGATCGGCTGGTAGGCGGGGTTGTGGGGGAGCAGCCAGATGTGCCCGTCCCGGCGTTTGAACGTCTTCACGGTCGCCTCACCGTCGATCATGGCGGCGACGATGTCCCCGTTCTCCGCGCTGGGTTGCTGGCGGACGACCACCCAGTCGCCGTCGGTGATCGCCGCTTCGATCATGGAGTCGCCCGCGACTCGCAGCAGGAACAGCGACCCCGCGCCGACGATTTCCCTCGGCAGCGGGAAGACGTCCTCGATGGCCTGCTCGGCCAGCACCGGACCGCCCGCGGCGATCCGGCCGACCACGGGAACGAAAACGGAGGTGGGCCTGGCGGCCTCCCCAGTCGGGACCTCCGGGGCCGCAGGCTCAGCGTCGGCGGCTCGGATCCCTACCGCGCGCGGCCGGTTGGGGTCGCGGCGCAGGTATCCCTTGCGTTCCAGTGCCCGCAGCTGGTGGGCGACCGAGGAGGTGGAGGTAAGCCCGACCGCCTCGCCGATCTCCCGCACGCTCGGGGGGTAGCCGAACCGCTCCACCCACTCCCGGATCACCTCAAGGACCCGTCGTTGGCGCGGGGTGAGGCCACCACTGCCCGGGCTGTCGTCGAGGTCCGAGAGAAGGTGTAGCTGCGCGGCGTCGTGGGAACTCGGGACGCTGGGATCCCGGGCCTGCGCTCCGGAACCGGCTTCCTCCGGCTCGTCGTTCCGCTGTCGTCCCAATGCTCCTCCTCGAGCTTGTCGGTACTGTCTGCTTGGTTGCCTGCTTGGCGACGCCGACGCTAACCACCGTCGCACCAAAGATCAAACACCTGTTCGAGCAACACGCCGCAGGGTCATCGATTTTGTCGGAGCACCGTGATAGACACCGCACAGCAGTTCGATCGAACCTGCGTTCGATGGTACCCTCGGAAGGAGTCTCGATGGCGGCACCAGCACCGGTGGGCGATTGGCCCACGGCACGTCGGGAGAAGGTGGTTCCGAGACCGGCCAGGCCAGTCCGGCTAGCGGCGTCCACCCGGCCGCTTCCGGCACCTCCGGCGCCCGTGCCGCCTCTCGTTCCTCCGGAGGGGGGGCGGGTGCTGGGCCCGGTGATGGGCGGGGCGCACCCCGCGCGCCCAGCCGCGTTGCGGTCTGGCCGACTGGCGAGGGTGGTTGCGGCCGTGATGGTGACGCTGGCCGTGGTCGGTGGCTTGGGCTGGATCGGGCAGGGCACAAGTCCGGGGATCCCGGCGAGAACGGCGGTGATCCGCGTGGGTGCTGGCGAGACCATCTGGGACGTGGCGCGCCGGGTGGCACCGCAGTCCGACCAGCGGGCGGTGGTGGAGCGGATTCAACAGCTAAACGGCATCGTGGGCTCCACCATCGAGCCTGGTCAGCAGTTACGGGTTCCCCATGGACGGTAGCTCGAGGCCGGTCAGGAAGCGGAGGATGGCGTTCGCGCAACGATCCGGATCGTCATCGTGGATCCAGTGCCCAGCCGTCGGGAACTCGACGAGCGTGGTGCGCGGACGCCGACGGACCATCTCGGCCGCGAGATCGCGTGGCAGTAGCGTGCTATGTCCGCCTCGCAGCAACAGCGCGGGACAGCTGGAGCCCAGCCAGTCTGGCCACCAGTCGCCTAGGCCGTGTCGCTGGACGTCCATCATCTCGTCGGGGTCGAACAGCAGCCGCCACCCGTCGCCTGCCGCGACCGCGCTCTGCAGGAAGTAACTCGGGTCTGGAACGCCCCGTGCCTTGATCGCCTCGGCCAGCGCCTCCAGCGACGGCGCCCTGGTCGGCCAGCCGCGTACGTCGAGCAGCGGGTGCTCGACCTCCGGGTTGCGCAGTACGGCGCCGACGTCTTCGATGACCAGCGCCCGTACCAGCTCGGGATACCGGGCCGCCAGTTGGTAGGCGGTAATTCCGCCGAGCGAGTGCCCGAGAAGGGACACCGGCCCAAGACCCAGCGTGTCAATGACCGCCGCGGCGTCGGCGATGAACTCCTCGCGGGTGAACGGACCGCCATGGTCGGCCATGCCATGACCGCGCTGGTCGAAGGCGACCAGCCGTACCCGCGTGGTGAGCCGTTCGGCGAGGGGGGTGAAGACACTGGCCCGGCCGAATGAGCCATGCAGCGCCACCATCGGCGGTCCGGAGCCCCCGAAGTCCACCCAGGAAAGTCGTCGCCCTCGGACCCGGATGCTCGTCCCCTGGTCAGGGCACGGGGCGCGAGTCGCCACGGTCGGTCTCCTCGATGGCGATCGCAATGCCAGCGATCCCGTCCGAGCCTTGGCGCAACCGGACGCCGAGCGTGACCAGTCGGCCGATGATCCCGTACTTCCGCTCGATCGCGACATGGACACCACGCATCTGGTCCGCATCGATCAGCCGGGCGCGCCCCGTCACCGACTCGCCGCGTGGCCGGCCGCGAACGTCACACGGTGCTATCTCGACTGCGCCGTCGCGGCGGATTCGTTTCACCTTGCCGGCGTCGACGGCTGTCCTGACCACCAACTCCTCGCCGCGCCGCGCCACCCAGACCGGGGTCGAGACGCCGCGACCATCCTTGCGGAAGGTGGTCAGCAGGAGGTACTTCTCGTCGGCCAATCGGTCCAGTTCAGTCTGCACGGTGCCACAGTAGCCGCCCCTGGTCAGCACAATCGGGGGGTTTCAGGCCTGACCGACGAGCTTGACGAACTCGCCATTCGGGGGGGCGCGACGCCGGAGCCAGCGAGGCCGCCATCAGAGGGTTCAACCCACGCCGCTGAGGGCGGGACCGCGACAGCGGTGGACAACCTGAGGGCCTCATCTGCGATCATGGCCGAAATGGCCGAGGACACTGCGGAGGGAGGCTTCATGGGCTGGTTGCAGGTAGCGCATGCCGCAACAACGCCGCCGGATGGTTCGGATGTTGGGCAGATCATCCGTTGGTACCGAACGTATGAAGGGCTGACCCAGAAGCGCGCAGCCGCCGAGCTCAACACCACGCAGTCGACGCTGTCCAAGCTGGAGAACGGTACCCAGGCCCTGCGAGACGTCACAGAGCTGCGTCACATCGCCAGGACGCTCGGTATTCCCCCGGAGCGGCTAGGCGTTCTGCCGGACCAGTCGGCGGACGCTATCCCGTTGGCCTCGCACGTCAGCGACCGGCCGGGCCCGGTCCGGGACAGCCAGGAACACTGGCGGGGCATCCGGCGCCAGCTCAACGCCCACCGCGTGGTCCTGGCTGAGCTGGCCGCCGAGCTGTACCCGGCGCAGCTACGCATCCCCGGGTCGACAATCCTCACCTCCGCACGCTGGATGCCGGATGGTCTGGTAGAGCTGACTGACGTCGAGCTGGCCTGGCGCCCCGATCCACCGACACCGCAGCTGGACGGCAGGGGCCCGGAATCCGCTGGCGCGCGCCCTCTCATGGCCAGCGGGGAGCGCTATGACCGTTACTCCCGGGCGCTGCGTGACCTGGCCCGGCCCAGACTGTTCGACAACCGCGTCAGCTATCGACTGCTGGACCTGGCATGGGCGCCTTCCCGGGGAATGCTGGGATTCCACTACACGAGCTACTTCAGCGTTCTTGACGTGTGTGAAGCGTCGGCGCACGAGTTCGCGCAAGCGTGGCTCGCCGCGGGCCGAAAGCGCCCGAGTTTCCCGGAGTTACCGTTTCGCCGGAGTATCGCCGACCCGTTCGATCTGTCCGCGCGGCCGGTCCTGCCCGGTATCGCTACGTTGACGATCCGGCGCGACCCGATCGAGGGTCACCGCGTGTACCTGCATCACCGGGACGCCAAGGCGGTGGCCGCCGGGGGTGGTATGTACCACGTGATGCCCGCGGGTGTTTTCCAGCCCGCGGCCCTCGCACCGGCACATCAAGCCAATGATTTCTCGCTCTGGCGTAACATCCAGCGCGAGTACTCCGAGGAGTTCCTCGGCAATAGCGAGCACGATGGCAACAGCATTGACCCGATCGCCTATGGCACCGACGAACCCTTTGCGTCTTTCGAGCGGGCCCGCCAGGCTGGTGACTTCCGTGTCTTTGCCTGCGCCGTGGTGCTCGAACCGCTCACCCTGTGGGTAGAGCTGGTGACGGTCGCGGTCATCGCCTCACCGGTGTTCGATGCGCTGTTTTCCGGGATGGTCGCCGTGAATGAGGAAGGGGCTGCGGTCAGCACCAAGGCCGGCTGTCCCACAGTCGGGATCCCGTTCACTGCGGCGGCTCGCGAGCGGCTGCGCGCCGAGCCGTTAGCACCGATCGCCCGGGCCTGCCTTGAGCTGGCCTGGCAGCACCGGCATCAGCTCCTCGACCGATGAGGGTTCTGGTCACCGGGGCCGCCGGTTTTGTCGGCTACGCAGTGGCCGCGCTGCTGGTCGACTGCGGGTACGAGGTCATGGGGCTGACCCGCTCCGGGACATCCGCGCTGCCCCACGGCGTTGCCCGGCTGGAAGGCGACCTGCGCACACCCGAGACTCTGCCCCGGGCGCTCGCCGAGGTCGACGGTGTGTGCCACCTGGCCGGGCTGACCAAGGTCCGCCAGTCGCGGAGCAGTCCCGTTGACTACTGGCGCACCAACGTCGGTGGCACGCTGGCCCTCCTCGACGCCCTCGCCAGCGCCCGTGGGGGGCGGCTGGTCCTTGCCTCCACCTGCGCGGTGTACGGCGAACAGGCCGCCCAACCGATCAGCGAGATGGCGGCCGTGGCGCCGAGTAGCCCGTATGGCACGAGCAAGCTCGCTGCCGACCAGGCAGCCGCGGACCTCGCCGCTACCGGAGCGATCGGGGCGATCAGCCTGCGCGCCTTTAACGTGGCCGGAGCCCTGCCCGGACACCCCGACCGCGACACGAGTCGGCTTATTCCCCAGCTCCTGGCTGTCCAACAGGGCCGAGCACCCGAGCTGGTCATCAACGGCGACGGCAGCGCAGTCCGCGACTTCGTGCACGTCGCCGACATGGCCACCGCGTTCCTCCTCGCCCTGCACGCGTGTGAGCCGGGCAGGTGGCGCGTCTACAACGTCGGCAGTGGCCACCCCAGCACCGTGCACGGCGTCATTACCGCCGCCGAGGCAGTGACCGGACGACCCGTCACCCGACGGCACACCGCCGCCGCGCACGAGCCGGCAACCCTGTGGGCCGACAGCACCCGCATCCACTCCGAGCTGGGCTGGCGAGCTGAAAAGTCACGCCTTCCCGAGATCATCTCCGACGCCTGGGCCGCCCTGAACTGCCCGCCGAATATTCGATTCCGGAATAGCACGGAACCGACTGCGCTCCACCTTCCGTGACCGCCTGAACTGCTGTTGTCTTGCCAACATGATCCGCACCGGACCACAGCATCACCTCGGCACGACGCACGCGCCAACTGAACACGGTCTCCCGAGTTGGCAGGACCGGCGGCGGTGCCGTACCCACCGGCGCCGATCCTGCCCAACAACCGTCACCCACACCAGGCCAACCCGGACCGCGCATCGAGCGAGCACGCCATGAGCGCGGATCCCGTCGGCGGGCCGGTGCGCCACGCTCATCAGGACGTGCCGAGAAAGCTCGCCGTCATTGACCATCGCCTTCACCAGATATCCACCCAGCTCTACACCATGAGCAAGTTGCTCAGCCAACTCGACGAGATCCGCTCCAACCTCGAAACGCTGACCGGATCGCTCAGGTCGGGCGGCTCGATCGTCAACGGCCGCGTTCCCCGCCGGGACCGCGCAGTAAGCCCCCGGCAGGGCGCTGATCACCCAGGGTCGCCCCGTCGGGCTACCGGCTGGCCGTCGGTTGAGCGAGTGCCCCCCGACACTCAGCTCCCGGCGGCCAGCCGGTCCCCCACGAGAAGGCGCGATGCGCTGGGTGGTGAGGCTGCAGACCACGATGACCATCACAACGGCCCTCACCTGTCCACAAACCATCGAGCTGGCGTGGGTGAGCGGCCCCGCCCGCCGACACTGACTCCCAGCTCAACGCCGCCAGCCGTCCGCCGCGCCGGGTAGGACCGGTGATTGCCCCGCCGGTCCTACCCGGCGAAGCTACGGGGCGAGCGTCGCTGGATCCGCCTGTGGGTGAAGGCTGAGTACCAGCGTGGAAGTCGCTGGCGAGTTGGTCGTTGAAGACTCGGATGCGGACTTGAAGGAGCAGGTACGCGCCGCGGGATTTCCAGCGTATCTGCTGTTTTTTGACCATGCTGATGACCTGGTTGACCGCGGACTCGGTGAACACGGAACAACAAATTGATCATCCCACCGCTTCTAGCCCATCTTTCCCATTCTAAATCTATCTCAGGCGTCGTTGATCTTACAGTCCCGTCTGGACTCGCTTACGGTCCCCGACAGTCCTTCCTGCGCCGGTCGGTGCTGTGAGGCGGACAGTGGTGGCGCTGAGGAAATGGTCGATGGTGCGCTGTTGATCGGGGGTGAAGGCGGTGTAGATCTCAGCGAGTTCGTCGCCGAGGTTGTTATACGTGGCGTGGAGGGCTTGGCGGCCGTGGTCGGTGAGGGTGATCAGGCGCTTGCGACGGTCCGTCGGGTGTGGGTGTCGTCGCGCGTAGGTTGTCTTTTCGAGTCTGTCGACGAGTTCGGTTGCTGAGGCGCTGGTGATCTGGAGTCGGGTGGCAAGTTCCGTGGCGGTGAGTGGTCCCTCGGTGTAGAGGTGACCAAGTGCCACGATCTCGGTGGGGCTAACGCCAAGTTGGTAACGCGCGGCGTGGGCCCGGTAGCGCTCCGCAGCGATAACCAGGCCGCGTACCGCGAGGGCTAGCGACTGGTCATGTTTCATGTTCGCAAGGTTACCTTGTATTCAGGATACCGAGGCGTTACCCTATCGGGTGTTGGATTGACACTACAGGGTGAAGTGAGACCTCGTATGGGACGGTGCGCTTGTATGAGCACCAACGTCGGACGCTCGCTGCCGGGTGCAGCGGGGTGGACCTGCAACGGAACCGGATCGCACGTTTAGCCGGTTCGGGAGGTCAGGGGTGGTGCTGGAGGCGGGGTTGTTTGGGGTTGTTGGCGTGTGTCTCGCTCGGCGCACCCCTGCTCACTTGCACGGACAGAGCTAATCGTGCGTTCCGGTTCCGATATTGGTCCTTCCCGAGACTTACAGAGAGTTCCGAAGTTGTAGGAAGTTTTCACGTACCGGCGAGGAGGATTAAGTGGGAAAACGGCGCGAGACCAGAGACGTTGACCGGCGCGACGGGAGCGCAACAGAGCGTGATAAAGTCGATCAGATCGCTCCTCTATACTCTATACCAGGCACTAGATGTGACTCTGGATTTTTTGACTCGGATTTTCGATAGCATCACGCCTAGTCCGCGTCCACCAGTTACTGACGTTGTTGACCTTGAGGATGTCGTTCGATACTTTACCGAGAAGCATCCGGGCGACCCTAAGATCGCGGCGGGCGCCCTGATCAGAGTGCCTCACCCAAAAGGACAGCTACTTTTCCAAGTCTTCCTCGACGGTAATAACCGCGTCTGCCTTGATGACATGGGGAGGCCGTACGGGCAGCGTGTAGTGGCTCGGTCACTTGGCCGTGAGTTCAGAGATAAATTCTCCTCAAATGATCTTGTAATCTTCAGATAGGATTTCTATGTCGACAATCGCATCAATCGTCGTAGGCGTCGCTGCCGCTTTAGCGGTCATCATTCTCCTCGTCTGGAGAAGTAGAGCGAGGGCTAAGACTGTGGATATGACTTCCCTCACTGGATGGTTTAGGCGGAGGATGTGAAATGGTGGACCCTGTGACACTTGGAATTGCAATAGCTGCATTCATTGGCACTGTCGTAGTTGGACTAGTTGTCTTGACCCTCGTTAAGCTCTTCGAATGGTTCAAAGCCCGCCGGAAGATCTCGCAGTCCAATCGTCATGCCATCGGTGTGATTTTGGCGCAACGGCTCAACGACAAGAACTACGTGGAGATTCCCGGTGTATTCTCTGGGAATCGCTCGAGCACACAGCTTGTACAAGCGATCTACGACCAGGAAAGGGACGAGATCTTGGACGCGCGAGCGGTCTCGTCGGGAACGACGTCAGATTTTGACCTGATTCAGCAGACTGATCGCGGTGATGGAATGATAGTTCTCACTTAGGGGAATTTCTGATGGAGCCAATAACTCTTCTTCTTATCGCGCTTCTGTTTGGCGCTGGCGCGGCGATAGTTATCGAAATCCTGTCGTGGTCGACTGTTGATGAATATGTCTTGTCGAAGTCAGTAGCAAATGGTTCGGCCCGAATTATCAGGAAGCGACTCGAATCGGGCAGGTATCAAGTGGTCGTAGGCGTCTTCAGGCCTTCTGGTTCGAAAATCGTTTCGCAGTCTTGGGATGCAGCACAGCTCGATACGACTCTCCAGACGCACTTCGGCGGTCAAGATGTCATCCAGATTAAGACGTAATTCCTCCTTCAAGGCGGGGGCTAACGTGGAGCTGCGGTCGTCAGACTTCTTCATTGATGGCGCGATTCCTAACATCAGTCCTGCCGATTTCTCAGTTTTTCGTGTTCGACTCTTCGATCTGATTGGCAGCCTGGTTCAAACGAAGAACACAGGGCCGTTTATGATATCCGTAGGCTACGGTGTGCAAGGTCGGAGCTCGGCCGAGTCCGGGAGCTCGGAGCGTAATGCTACCCACACATCTGCTGATTTAAATAATGAAACACGTTCGAGCAATCTCATACAACCAATTAGACCACTGTGGCGCTTTGACCAGCTCGTTCTTGCGAATGATACGAAAGAACTGTTGCTAGACTGCGTGGCCTTCACTCAAGTCGCTCCGATTGTTTTTGATCAGTGGAACCTGCGGTCAATCGAACCTAACCCGTCAATTGCAATTAACTTTCGGGGCCCGCCTGGAACTGGAAAGACCATGGCCGCGCACGCCATCGCCGATCGACTGAATCGAAGCATCATCATGAGTCGACTGTCAGATTTGGAGAGCAAATATCATGGCGAGGGCCCGAAAAACATTGTAAACTTATTCAGGTCTGCCTCTGTGCAGAACGCCGTTCTCTTCATCGACGAGGCCGAGTCTCTGCTGTCACGACGATTCTCGCAGCCGGATCAAGCGGCGGAGAGTGCCATTAACTCCATGAGGACGGAGCTGCTTATGGCTCTCGACTCATTCGACGGTTTAGTGATCTTCGCTACGAATCTTCAAGGAAGCTACGACACCGCAATCTCGTCTCGGCTTACTCATGTCGATTTTCCTCTACCAAATCGCGAAGCACGAATAGAGATTTGGGAAAAACATCTCCCATCCGAGCTTCCCCTGGATAAAGATGTAGATCTGAGCACTCTGGCGGCGGTCGACGGCGTAACTGGGCGAGATATCAAGGAAACGGTATTGCGGGCGGCTGTGGCGGCCGCACGTCGCGGGTTGCCGAGCCTGTCTGGAGATCTGCTGATGGGATATCTTCGACAGCGTCTCGCCTCTAGCCACGCTGATTCGCGGACGGAAATAACAAGCGTTGACCTGGCGGCAACAAAAGCGGAGATTCGCGCTCGGGTAGCCGCTCGGAATGCAGTAGACGGCGCATCGTAAGCATGGCAGGCGGTTTGACTGTCGTGACAAGTATTAGCGCATTGATCAGAGCCTGACGGCATCCATCCATGCAAGTGGCGTATCAAGCGGTGTCGACGCGCCGAACCATCTATACCATGCTGCCACAGATGGGATTCAATCATGACTGCGCTGCGACTTGCCTCATGATCGATGAGGCAAGTCGGCCGCTAGGCTGTCTCACCATCTGAGGCCCGCAAGTCACAGGCTCGCTCGTGCCTCGGGATCAATGAGATGGGACAACAGGCCCAGGTCCAGCACCAACCAGAACCCGCATGCTACGCCGGGGGACTCACGAACCCGGGGCGGTTCAGTCCGACGTAGAGGTGACCGTGGTCGGGTCGATATCGTGGGGGCCGGTCCTGGTGTAGGGAGCCGAGTGCTGAGCTTAGGCCCAGTCGCTGGCTGAAACCGGTATCCAGCTCCTGGCTTGCGGCGGTACTGTCGGGGTGGTGGTGCACAGGGGTCCAGACGCTGGCGGCCAGGCATTCGGGCGGCGCGGGTGAGTACCGAGACACCCACGCTCGCGGCCATGACCGCGGCTGCGGCCGCGCTGCTCGGCTGCCTCAGTGAGGAGCACCAGGCGGCTGCCTGTTACCCCTTCGAGACCGAGGTGCGGGAGCGCTGGACCTACCTTCCGCGGCCGCGACCTGGGGTGTGCCTGGCGGACCTGGATCGCACGCAGCGCAAGGCCGCCAGCCGCCTGCTCGCCACCGCGCTGAGCCCGCATGCCTACGCCCAGGCGGTGACCATCATGGCGCTGGAGGAGGTTCTGGACCGCACGGAGGGTTGGCAGCGTCACCGGCACGCTAACGACTTCTGGGTAGCGCTGTTCGGCACTCCCGGCTCGCCAGCGTGGGGATGGCGATACGAGGGTCACCACCTGTCGGTGACCATGACCGTCATCGACGGCCACGTCTCTCCTACCCCGTGCTTCTTTGGCGCCAACCCGGCATCGGTCAGCTACGGAAACGCCGCCGTGCTGCGCCCGCTGGGGCTGGAGGAGGACCTGGCCCGGGCGGTGCTGGCCTCGATGACGGTCAGTGAACGGCGTGCCGCGGTCGTTGCCCGCCTCGCGCCGCCGGATATCCGCAGCGGCCCCACCCCGCAGGTGAGGGGGCAATTCGAGCCGGTCGGGGTGACCGCGGGCCGGCTGCGAGAGAACACCAGGACCCTGCTGCACGACCTCGTCGGTGTCTACCTGAACCGGCTGCCCACTGATCTCGCGGCGGCTGAGCTAGCTCGCCTGGACCCCACCGAGCTGCACTTCGCCTGGGAAGGCCCACTGGAAGCCGGCTGCGGCCATTACTACCGCATCCAGGCGCCGAGCCTGCTCATCGAGTACGACAACACCAGCGACAACGCCAACCACGTGCACGCGGTCTGGCGCCACCCCGGTGCGGACTTCGGGGAAGGCCTGCTGGCCCGGCACTACGCGAGCGAACACACCCCGCAGGCGGCCGGGCACCAGCGTGGGCGTGATCAGCTGCAGCCGGAGGTGGACCCGCACGAGGAGCACAGGTAGCACGACCCGGCCGGCTGCATCTTGACCCCACAGGTGAAACACAGTGGGGCGTCGGCGTGCAGCCCCTGGGTGGCCTCGATCAGCTCCATCGAGGAGTGCACCCCGCCTGGTGTCGCCTGGGCGGCCACGGTGGACTCGTCAGCGGGGACATCGTAGGAGCCGGTCTGCACCTGCCGGGCGCGCTGAGCAGCCGAGTAGATCCCCAGCGCTGAGCGTGTCTCGGCCGGCAGGAAGTCCAAAGCCAGCCGCCGGAAGATGTAGTCCATGATGGACTGCGCCATCCGTACATCGGGATCGTCGGTCAGCCCGGCTGGCTCGAAGCGCATGTTGGTGAACTTCGAGACATAGGTCTCCAAGGGGACCCCGTACTGCAGGCCCACTGAAATCGCCACCGAGAAGGCGTCCATTAATCCGGCCAGCGTCGAACCCTGTTTGGAGATCTTGAGGAAGACCTCACCGAGGCCGTCGCCCGGGTAGGAGTTCGCGGTGATGTAGCCTTCGGCGCCGCCCACGGTGAACGACGTGGTGAGGCCGGTTCGGCTCTTGGGCAGCCGCCTGCGCACGGGCCGGTATTCTGGTCCCTCCGTTGCTGTGGGCCTGGACATGGCTGCAGACACGGCTGCAGCCGTTGTTGTGGTCCCCTCCTCCCGCTTGGACACCGACAGGGGCTGACCGACCTTGCAGTTGTCCCGGTAGATCGCGACCGCTTTCAGACCCAGCTTCCAGCCCTGGGTGTAAATCTCCTCGACGTCCTCGACGGTCGCGCTCTGCGGCATGTTGATTGTTTTGCTGATCGCACCGGAGAGGAAAGGCTGCACTGCCGCGAGCATCCGCACGTGCCCCATCGGCGCGATCGCCGTCTCGCCCATCGCGCAGTCGAACACCTCGTAGTGCTCGGCACGCAACCCTGGCGCGCGCAGAACGTTGCCGTGCTCGGCGATGTGCTCGATGATCGCATCGATCTGCTCCTGCTGGTAACCCAGCTTGCGCAGCGCCCGCGGCACCGTCCCGTTGACGAACTGCATCGAGCCGCCACCGACGAGCTTCTTGAAGGTGATCAGCCCCAGGGCGGGCTCGATGCCGGTGGTGTCGACGTCCATCGCCAGCCCCGAGGTGCCCGTGGGAGCCAGCAGCGTGACCTGCGCATTGCGCCAGCCGTGGCGCGCACCGATCGACAAGCACTCCTGCCATTCCCGGTCCGCGGCCTCCCACACGGGCGTGTCCAGCTCATCGACCCGCTGCGCGCCAGCGCTGGCCGCGGCGTGCTTGCGCATGACCCGGGTGTGGCCCTCAGCGTTGCGGGCGTACCCGTCGTAGGCGCCCACCACCCCGGCGAGTTGCGCGGAACGCCGGTAGGCCACGCCGGTCATCAGGCTGGTGACCGCGCCGGCCAGAGCGCGGCCACCGTCGGAGTCATAGGCGTGCCCGGTCGCCATCAGGAGGGCACCGAGATTGGCGTAGCCCATCCCGAGCTGCCGGTACGCCCGGGTGGTCTCTCTGATCGCCTCAGTGGGGAAATCAGCGAAACAGATGGAGATGTCCATGGCAGTGATCACCAGCTCGGCGCACTTGGCGAAGGTGACCGCATCGAAGCTCTGCCCGCCCTCCGAGGGCACTGCTGACTCCCGGAGGAACTTCATCAGGTTCAGCGAGGCGAGATTGCACGAGGAGTTGTCCAGGTGAACATACTCGGCACACGGGTTGGAGGTAGTGATGCGTCCCGACTCCGGGCAGGTGTGCCAGTCGTTGATCGTGTCGTCGTACTGGATTCCCGGGTCGGCGCACGCCCACGCCGCCTCGCACATCCGGCGGAACAGCTTGGCCGCATCAACAGTCTCGATGACCTCACCCGTGGTGCGGGCCCGCAGGCCAAATCGCGCAGTGGCCGCCACAGCGTTCATAAACTCATCCGAGACCCGGACCGAGTTGTTGGCGTTCTGGTACTGGACGGAGTAAATATCGCTGCCGCCCAGGTCCATGTCGTACCCGGCGTCGCGGAGGACCCGGATCTTGGCTTCCTCCCGGACCTTGGTCTCGATGAACTCCTCGATATCGGGGTGATCGACGTCCAGAATCACCATCTTCGCCGCGCGCCGGGTGGCACCACCAGACTTGATCGTCCCGGCGGAAGCGTCCGCGCCGCGCATGAACGACACCGGGCCAGAGGCGTTACCACCGGAGGACAGCAGCTCCTTGGACGACCGGATCCGGGACAGGTTCACGCCGGCGCCGGACCCACCCTTGAAGATCAGTCCTTCCTCCTTGTACCAGTTGAGGATCGAGTCCATCGAGTCGTCCACGGCCAGCAGGAAACATGCCGAGACCTGCGCCGGCGCGGCGGTTCCCACGTTGAACCACACTGGCGAGTTGAAACTGAAAATCTGATGCAGCAGCATGTAGATTATCTCATGCTCAAAAATTTCCGCGTCCTCGGCGGTCGCGAAATAACCGTTGTCTTCGCCGGCCTTGGTGTAGGTGCGCACCACCCGGTTGATGAGCTGCTTGAGGCTCCACTCCCGAAGCGGCGTTCCCACGGCACCCCGGAAATACTTGCTGGTGACGATCTGTACCGAGTTTGACGACCAGAACTCCGGGAACTCGACGCCCCGCTGCTCGAAATTGATCGAGCCATCTCGCCAGTTGGTGAGCACAACATCCTGCCGTGTCCAGGTCACCTCGTCATAAGGGTGCACCCCGGGCTTGGTGTAGATCCGCTCGAAACGCAGTCCCGCGTCCGCCCCGCTGCGGGTACCCAGTGAGTGGCCAACCATCTCCGTCATGCTTGTCTAGTCCCTTCGTGTCCTATCACGGCATGCTCATCTCAGCGAACCAGCGTCGAGCCCTTGTCGTTGGTTCGCCGTGAATGGTATGAACTCAATTTCCGCTGATGGCCTACGCAGACTGCGTGCCGGGCGGAAACCCTGTTATGCGGGTACGGGTGCCCATTTCTCGGCGGCGCTGTTCTCGGGGGCGCTGTCTTCGGGGGCGCTGTCTTCGGGGGAAGCGAGCTTGCGCTCGGCGCGCAGTCGCCGGATCTCAGCCTCGAAGTCACCCAGGGACTCAAAGCCGCGGTACACCGAGGCGAAGCGGAGGTAGGCTACCTCGTCGAGGTCGCGCAGCGGCCCGAGGACGGCAAGCCCCACCTCATGGGCGGGCAGATGCGCCCGGCCCAAGGCGCGGAGGGCGTGCTCCACCTTCTGCCCCAACTGTGCCAGCGCGTCCTCGCTGACCGGCCGGCCTTGGCAGGCCCGGCGCACCCCGGCGATGACCTTCTCCCGGCAAAACTGCTCAGTGACGCCGGAACGTTTCACGATCATCAGCATGGTCGTCTCCACGGTCGTGAACCGCTGGTTGCACTCCGGGCACAAACGGCGCCGACGGATGGCTGTCCCGTCCTCGCTGGAGCGGCTGTCGATCACCCTACTGTCCAGGTGGCGACAAAACGGACAATGCATGACTAATCCCCTTCAGCCTTCACTAGTCGTGGCACCACTACTAGTAGGAGAAATACAACGGTGTAACTACAACATATGGGGACGCTACCCCGGGGGTCGCGCGGCTTGCAACTAGACACGCAGGGCCGCCGGCCGCGAGCCTCAGCCGGCTCCGATTTCCGGTGGTTGCGGCGCGGTGCCGGGCGTGTCGGTGGCCGGGTCGGCGAGCCGGCCCTTCCAGGCGCCGCCTTGGCCGGTCGCGTGGCGGCGCGCCGAGTCCACGGTCATGGCGGCATACAGGGCGGCGACGGCTGGCAGCGCGAGCCCGCGCAGCGGTGAGAGGCCGTAGAGCCGCAGGACCGGCGCCTGGGTGAGGGCCATCGCGGCCCACGCGCCGAGCCCGGCCACGGCGGGCACCGGCGAGCGTCGGACCAGCCCGGCGATCCCGGCGATGGGGGGCAGGAGGTAGAGCAGCCCTAGACCGGCGAGCGTGCCGACGAGCAGCACCGGGCAGCGGCGCAGCTGGGTGTAGGCGGTGCGGGTGACCATGGTCCACAGGTCGGCGAGGCGCGGGTAGCACCGCACACTGCGGACCTCGGGTGGCTCGCCCGTGAAGCCCAGCCAGGTCCGCGCGCCGGAGCGCTTGAGCAGCCGGCCCAGGGCCACGTCGTCGATGAGGCTGCCGCGGATCCGGGCCAGGCCCCCGGCGCGTTCGAGGGCTGTTCGGCGGAGCAGGACGCAGCCGCCCGCGGCCGCGGCGGTCCACCCGCCGGGCCGGGCCACCCGCGGGAACGGGTAGAGCTGGGCGAAGAAGTAGATGAACGCCGGAATCAGGGCGCGCTCCCAGCCGGTCTGCGTGCGCAGCAGCGCCATGAGTGAGACGAGGTCGGCCTCGCTGGCCAGTGCCGTGGCGACCAGCCGGCGCACCGAGGAGGGATGGTGGGCGATGTCGGCGTCGGTGAGCAGCAGCAGCTCGGCCCCGGCGGCGCTGGCCGCCGCCACGCCGCGCTGCAGAGCGTTGAGCTTGCCGGTCCATCCCGGCGGCGGGGGTGGGGCGGCAAGCACGGTCAGCACGGCGCGTCCGCCGGCCCGATCACCCAGGGTGCGCGCGAGTTCCCCGGTGCCATCGCTGCTCTGGTCGTCAACCAGCCACACGGCGAGCTCACCCGGGTAGTCCTGGGTGAGCAGCGTGGGCAGCGTCTCACCGAGCACCGCCGCCTCGTCGCGGGCGGGGACGACGACCCCGACGCGGGGCCAGGACTCAGGCACCGGCACCGTGGCTGGCAGCCGGGGCGAGGTGAGCCAGAAGCCGCCGTGCCCGATCACCACGTACGCCCACGCCATCGCCGATGCGGTCGCGAGCCGGCCGAGTAGTGGCATGCGCTGAAGCATGCCGTTTCCCGAGGACACGGTGCGCGGGGGTCGCCGATGTGACGCAGGTCACGAAACGGTGCTGAGCACTTTTTGGACAGCAAAGACATCGACTGGGGTGACGATATAGAAGAGGGTGTCTCCGCAACCCTTATCCGGTCCTCGCATCTCTTAACGTACCGGACGTGGCGGTAAAGGCGCCCATGACCCGATATTGAGGTGTGGAACCGGCCGGCTGAGAACTGACCAGCGGGGATCAGGAGGTCGTTCAACTAACAGCCGGCCGGGTTTCTAGCGAGGCGTTGCCTCGGACCGCCTAGCGTGATCACAGGCGTGGCGCGCCCCAGGTCCGCCGTGGAAAAACTTAGCTCAAACGCCGAAGTTTCGGGGACCTAGTTGATCTAGGTGGTGCGCTTGCGCCGACGGCAGGCAGCGCACCTCCGGTCATCATGGGCCTCAGCAAACCTGCCCCCTTGGCAGGTTGGGCATTTCTGCCAGGTTAACCGGGCCCGCGCGCGACGCATCTCCCGCATCCGGCGCTCTTCCTCGCGCCGCGCCCGAACACGATCCCACCACCGTCGACCAAACCACATCGCAGTGTTGGGTAACCAGCACGCTGACAAACCCACCATCGCCCACGTGCCCGTCAGCATGGCCCGATTCCGAGTTTTTGAGGCTTCTGAGAGTGGCGGGGAGTGCTCATGATCGTGGCCTCATATCGCACAGTCGGGGCAGTGGAACCTCGGTAGGGTGGTTATACTGTCCCCGGTAATCGACTGCCCACACACCGCCAAATAAAATCCCTTGCCTTCCCTCGGGCCCTCCCGTAAAGCCCTATGCGCAACCAGATGCTGGTTGCCTTCACCATCCACCATCCATTTCACCTGCCCCCGTCTGATCTGTCCTCTTTCCCACCAGCACCGCCACCACGGCGCTTGGTGATGCTTACCACTCATGACAATTCCCACTCCACCGGGAGTCACACGGGGAATGGCGTAACTAATCAGCACTCAACTCGGGTCGATCCGCCCATCGACCAAACATCCCTACTCACCCGCCAACCATCCCCCGAGCACGTCAAACACCAGAGTGGCGGGCACCGTGAACACGCACCCACCACACATGGGTAACGACTCCAGGGTGATGCGCCACGGCCGATATCGCTCACCACCAGGCTGATCACCTTCTCCGGGTGCCGCGAGCACACCGCGGAAATCGCCGCCTGGTTGGGCGCCTGCGTCATGCATTTCGGGCACGCCTGCCCGGATTCGGGCAACCTGCAACAGTGCGCGTGGCGCTGGCCTCCCACCCGGATGGGAAAGAACGTCAGGCCGCAGACCGCACGCACATCACCCTGGTCGAAGATTCCCCGGTGCACATCCCCCGGTATCAGCGACCGCACATACCAGCTCACTCACGCCCCCATTTCAGCAATGCTGTGATCAGCTCGTCTTGCTCCACCGTGAACGCCCGGGCCTCGGGAACGCGGGGATCGAGCTCGATGCGACCATCGGAGCGTTGGGTGACCAGCACGCTGAGGTATCCTTCCTCCCTTCAGGTGCCCGACAGCAGGATCCGGTTGCGAGCCTGGGGTACTGGGGTGGCGTGTTCATGCTCGGGGCTCCTGCTCCCCGCAGGGGTGGCAGGGGAAACGGGGTGGGGCGGTCGTCCTGCCCACGGCGATTCGCCGTTCGCACGCCGCCTGGTAGAAGCCGCTACGCTTGCGCAGGCCTTGCTCGTAGTCTCCGTGGGCGACCAGGCGCTCCCGCCCCTCACCGTCGGTCGAGTACGGTAGCCGTTTTGGATAGAGAAGTTCGACCTTCACTACACATTCTCGGTTTCTGTGAAATTGCATTCCTGTTTCCTGCATTCCCGTCCTTTTGCTCGTCGGGCGATTTCCGATGTTAGCTGCGTTAGTTCGTGGTCGGTGAGTTCGTCATAGTCGGGATTAGCGCGCTTTTGCTGGGGCATCTGTGGTCTTCCGTCGCTCATCTATGTGAATATACGAACGGCGGCAATCAGAAATACGGTGATGCTGATTGCGACGACGCCCATCGTTTCCCAGTTCATGCTCTTCTCCTCTTATCCCTGGGTGGCTAGTTGATGTGCTATTCGGCCGAGGTCTTCGCGCTGGCTGTCTTTTCGCCCTGAGAGTGCTTGCGCGAGTGGGAGTAGCCGGCGCTGTCGTAAGGCCTGGGATTGGATGACGCCGCATGCTCGGTCGAGGGTTTCGGCGGCGAGTTTGGAGCCGTGGGAGTCGCCGGTGCGGAGGAAGATCTCGGCTTGCATCAGTTCGGCGGCGATGTGGCCGCGACGGTGCTGTCCGTCGAATCCGTTGAGCGCGGCGGCGGCCCATTCGGCGGCTTTGTTGAGCCTACCGAATTGGAGGTGGATGCTTGCGTTGCACAGTCCGGAGCTGCCCGTTTCATAGGCCGTGCCCGGCTGTCCGTCGGCGTGTTTCAGTGATTTGTCACCTTCCTGGCTGGCGCCCATCATGGCATAAGAGGTGGCTGAGGTGCCGTGCAATTTGACGAGCAGGACGGCCAGGCGTGCGGGATCGGTCCGCCGGGCGGAGGTCGTGCGGTAGGAGGTGAAGTGTGCTACGCCAAGCTGCACCGGTCGCTCAGACTTGCCGTGCCGGGACGGCGCGCGGTCGGTGTCTCTGTTCTCCTCAATCGCCCACCAAACGAGGTCAGCCACAGCCATGCGGGCCGGCCCCAGGTATGTCGAGTCGATGGCCAGCTGCAGGCCGGGAGACGCTATGAGGATCTCGTTGACGCACACGGGCGGCTCATTTGCGGGCCGTCTTGCACAAGACGCATGCGCGGGGCTGCTGCCGCCGCCTCGCCGCTGGGCTGATCTCGCCACCCCCTCCTGGTGGTGATGGGCTGGCTGCCGGGAGGGAAGCGACATACGGGGCAACTCCCGGTGGCCAGCCAGCATCATGTGGACGTGACGGCCCCGCGCGGTTGGTGTCGCCCGGAGGCGGGGCCGCCGCTGCTGTTACCGACCACTCTGGAGATTCGGATGAAGAGTGCCGGCGTGGAGATGACGGTAAGAGACGGACAGTGACCAGGTGGGTACGCGGCGTACCGGGTGACGGGTGGCACCCTGGTTATTCGGGGTCGTTAGTCCTGGATGCCGATGCGGGACGCCAGCCGCTGAACGTCCTCGCGATTGGCTGGGGGCGCCTTGCGCAGCAGGTCGCGGGTGAGGGCACGGGCTGGTGGCGAGTAGATCACCGTCTCCGTGGAGACGTCGGCTGCTTGCCCGAGCAGATGCACGACGCCGAGTTCCTCGCCCAGGAACTGGTAGCCGCGGGCCAATTCGATCAGGTGCTTGGCGCGTTGCTCAGTGGAGGGAATCGAGGCAGGATCGATACTCGCGGCGCGGCGGCGGGCCTCATCTCCGTGGCCCAGCGCGACCGCGACCATGACGCCGTACAGCTCGACCATGACCTGCCCGATCCTGGTCTGCGGATACGCATACCCCTCGGGCAGCAGTCGGTGAGCGGCGGCACGGCCCTTCTCCCACCGTGCCCACGCCGACTCGTCTCCCGCGCGGGCCAGCGTCAGCGCAGCGTGCATCTCCAGATCGACATAGGTCGCCGCCGATTCCCGGTCCTCCTCCATCCGATCCCGAATCAGCGGGATCGCGGAGTCCAGCTCCAGGACGGCATCCGCGTAATGACCGGTCGCTCGGAGGAGAGCGGCGTAGTACCAGCAGGCTCGGGCCATGACCAGGGGATCGTCGGCCGCCTGTGCGGCGGAGTAGGCGCGGTCGGCCGACATCCAGACCAATTCCCGGTCGCCGTGCCACGCCAGCCACGCCTGGGCCAGGTGATAGGTCTGTGCGAGCAGCCGGTGCACTTCGCGCCGGTCGCCTCCCTCGTGCCGCGTCGCGGCCCGGCGAGCATCCAGGATTAGCCGGGGCAGGACCTTGCCGGTCTCGGTGCGCTGCTTGCTGGAGGTATGCCAGACCTGCCAGGCGGAATCCAGGGCCGCCCGGAGATACGCGTCTGTCTGTGGCTCGTCGTCGTCAATCCGGTGCACCAGCAGGGCGCGGCTTACCTCAGGCGCCGCCGCATGAGTGGGGCGCTCGACCACGGTGTAGGACACCCCAGGCCCGTATAAGGCCGCCAGATCCCGGATACCCAATGCCCGGGCGGCCCGCACCGCCATGCTCAGGGTGAGCTCACGACGGCCGGCCTCAATGGCCTTCACCGTCTCCGCCGAACATCCCATCAACCCAGCGAGCTGGGGACGGGACTTCCCTGCCGCATCCCGGAACATCCGCAACCGGTCACCGGGCGTCATGTCGTCGCTCATCCCCAGAACTCCTTCCTCACCGCAGACCATCACCAAGGGTACATCTGTACCCCCCACCATAATTGAGGCCATCCGATGACGCCGACACGGAGAGCGGACAAACCGCGGGGGCTTGAGCAACAACGGAACGGCCAGTGGCGATAGCGGGTGAAATACCGCTGGGTTACCGCCGCCACTGGCCGTTCGGATGTGGGTGGGCGTCGCGGGGGTCGGGGTCTTGTAACGGTTTGATCGCTGTGGGTGGGTTGGTGGTGGTCTTGCCCTGCTTTGCGATCTATGCCGGGTCCGTCAACCAGGTGGCGGCTGCCTTCAACGTCAGTCGTACCACCCTTTACCGCCACCTCGCCGAGCACAACGAGGAACAGACGACCCCCTGACCAGCACCGATCCGCTCGTTTGCGGCTGGTGACAGATTCCTCCCGACACCACACGCGGCTGCGGTCGCCCCGAACGCTTCGGCATCCGCCGACTCAATCCGGTCATCGGCACGGACATCGACCACCACACCGCGACCGTCAGGCAGCCTGACAAAGAAGTCCGGGGCGTGCCGGCGAGTCTTGCCACCCGACGACCACAGCAGCCAGAACGGCTGAGCCGAAAACGAACGCACCCACAGCGAAAAGTCCAGCATCATGAGTTGGTCGCGCTCCAGCCACGACTCGAACCCGACGTGCCGACCCATACACGCCGCGAAGTACAGCCCCGGGAAGCTCCGCTGCCCCCGATAGGACGGGAAACACCGCACCGGCGGCACATCCTCAAACCGCGTGTTCCCGCACGCCCTCAGCGCACCCTGACGCTCGACGGGGCCGGTCCCGCCGACTTCCAGGTACCGCACCTCCGGTGTTCTGCCCGCCCACGAGGCATCAGCCGCCACCGCCGCTGCACCACTGGCCACCGCGCCATCCCGGACTTGTCGCTCTACGGACAGCGCACTGTAACGATCCGTGCCTCAAATTGATGAGACGACGCGCCGGATACCCCAGATCAATGAGACTGCCTCAACCTCAACGAGATAGGACAGCCGCACCCGGAACCACCCCGATCGAGCCCATGACCACCACCCTCCATCACACGCAACCAACGCGACAAAGCCGCATCAGATGCGAACCGGGGGAAACTCGCAGGCCAACCAACCTTCCGGGCGACACAGCCCGCCGCGGATCAGCCGTCCACGCCCACTACCCTCGCCGCTGGGCCAGAGATCATCCCCGGTAGAACAGCTAAATTCGATCCCCGTGGGCGTCATTCGCAAACTGTCGCGTATTCGCATCGGATGCAATTGGCGGCAGATTAGTATCCAACGAAAAATCATCGATCCGCACCGTTTGTGCTGGTCAGAAGCTTTCGACCGGGATCCTTGGGCTCGACATACGAAGATCGTCAGCGGGGTCGTGACCTGCGTGAACGTAGATACTCGTTGAAAGTTCGGCGTTTACTACCGGGAGGCCTTCTACGCGTATCTCGGCTGGACCCGAGCATGGCCAGGAGAGCGTGGTCGATCAGCGTCCTGGGGCGCCAGAAGGTGCAGCGTCTGGCCTGGTATTCGTCAGGCCGCTGATTGTAGTCGGCATCCAAGTGACCCAGACGCTGGTTAGACAAACTGCTCTACCGCCAGCAATTTGCCAGTTCCTAGTTCGATGTCCTGACGTCTGCCCGAGCGAAGCGCCTCAGGCGCCGTGATCGGCCGGTTGTAGCTGAGAATCGCCCAGGTCTGCCACCAGAACTGCCAGTTCCCCCCGACCCGAAAGCCCATGACGTTCGTGCCCCCCAAGGCATCGACGTCGCTCCGCCCCTGAGCGCGCTTGCGGTTCTTCTCGACCTCGATGCACTGGTAGTAGGTGGGCCTCCTTAGCTGCGCGACCGAGACCAGCCCCCCGCCGAGCGCGTGTTGGAGCGTTGTGTAATCCACGTCCATTTGGATGCGCGCCTCCCGATATTGCTCGTCGAGAGGGGTTATTGCCAGGTAATGATCTGGCCCTGGGACCTTAGTGAGAGACATGCGGTTGGCGTGGTAGACGACGAGATCGCCCGTGGCGGGGTTCCGATCGATGAACACCGAGCAGCCGCTGAGTCGGTCTGTATATGAAGAAGTCGAGGCCGACTGCGGCGGCCGGTATCAGGGTGTAGGTGACCATGTCAGACGCGAACGGCAGATACACGGCATTCCCGATCGGGGCTCGGGCACCGAACGACACCATCACACCGCCCGACGACGGATCGCCGACCGATGGCCTAACGCCGACAACCGGTGTAGCCGCAAGCGTCGGTGGACCGCCACCCCGTGGCACGCTGATCGAGAGGGCAGTCCCCGCTCGCGGCGGAGCATCTGGCTGATAAGCGTCGCCCGCAGCGTCTCGCAGCACCGGGGCGCCTCCTGGAGGCCCGGTGTAATTCCCGTTGGTACTCACGATCATCGTCTGAAACTCCGCGAGGTTAGGCACGGAACCGAGCATTCGGCATCGCAACCTGCCTGACAAGCCCGCTATGGCGGCCGGGGCGCACAGCAGGTACAGCTCACGATCGATCATCATCGGGGCCAGCACAGATACGCCGGAAGCCTGCCATCAGGGTGCGTCGCGGCTGGTCAGCGGTCGATGGTGATGAGGTGCCCCGTTTGCAAGCCCCGTCGGCTGACGGTCAGTCCGGTCCGGGGCTGAGAAGGTATCCGGGTCCAAGGAGCGCCTCAAGGCCGAGCTCGAGGTCGCTTTTGGCCATGATCTTCTCGATGGTGTGGCCCTGGATCTGCCCAGTGAGCGCCAACAGGTCATCCAGCGCCGCCAGGTGCGCCTCGACGAGTGCGACGTCAGCGTCCACGGCTTGGCGCGCGGTGGTGGTCGGGGTGGGCTCGGCTGGCCGGCGGCGGCCCTGCCCGGCGAACAGGTTCCGGTATGTGACACAGGTCATGAAACGGTGCTGCGGGCGTAGTAGCAACGATCTGGGGGAATGTCCGGGAAGACTGGGAAGAACAGGCTGTCAAGATTTCGGAGGGTAACGCCGTGGCCACACCGCAGGTTGCCGATTATCTGCTGAGCCGCTTGCGCGAGTGGGGGGTGGGCACGGTCTTCGCCTACCCCGGCGACGGGATCAACGGCCTGCTGGCGGCGTGGGGTCGGGCGGAGAACCGACCGCAGTTCGTGCAAGCCCGGCATGAGGAGATGGCGGCCTTCGAAGCGGTGGGGTACGCGAAGTTTACCGGGCGGCTGGGGGTCTGCGCGGCGACCTCAGGACCGGGAGCGATCCATCTGCTGAACGGGCTCTACGACGCCAAGCTCGATCACGTGCCGGTGTTGGCGATCGTCGGGCAGACCAACCGCAGTGCGATGGGCGGCTCCTACCAACAAGAGGTGGACCTGCTCAGCCTGTTCAAGGACGTCGCCAGCGACTACGTCCAGATGGTCACCGTCCCGGAGCAGTTGCCCAACGTGCTCGACCGGGCAATCCGGATCGCGTTGGGGGCCCGGGCGCCGACTGCGGTCATCGTGCCGGCCGACGTGCAGGAGCTGGAGTACTCGCCCCCCACTCACGCGTTCAAGATGGTGCCCTCCAGCCTAGGGATCAGCTGGCCCGAGCTGGCGCCGGATCCCGACGCGCTGCGCCAGGCGGCGGAGCTGCTCAACGCCGGTCGAAGGGTTGCGATCCTGGTGGGTTCCGGTGCCCGGGGAGCCGCCGCCGAGCTGGAACAGGTGGCGGATCTGCTCGGTGCGGGGGTGGCCAAGGCGCTGCTGGGTAAGGACGTGCTCTCCGATGAACTGCCCTATGTGACCGGGGCGATCGGGTTGCTCGGAACCCGGCCGAGCTACGAGATGATGCGCGGGGCCGACACCTTGCTGACGGTCGGGTCGAGCTTTCCCTACACCCAGTTCATGCCCGAGTTCGGCCAGGCCCGGGCGGTGCAGCTCGACCTCGATCCGACCATGATCGGCATGCGTTATCCCTACGAGGTCAACCTGGTGGGCGACGCGGCGGCCACCCTGCGCGCGCTGCTTCCGCTGCTGGTCCGCAAGGACGATCGATCCTGGCGCGAGAGCATCGAGTCCGATGTGGCCCGCTGGTGGGAGACCATGGCGATGGAGGCAGCCGTCGAGGCGGATCCGATCAACCCGATGCGGCTGTTCGCCGAGTTGAGCCCCCGGCTGCCCGAGAACGCGATCGTCACCGCCGACTCGGGGTCCTCCGCCAACTGGTACGCCCGGCAGCTGAAGTTCCGGGGCGCCATGCGCGGGTCGCTGTCGGGCAACCTCGCAACCATGGGCCCCGGGGTGCCCTACGGGATCGGGGCGAAGTTCGGCTGCCCAGACCGACCGGTGATCGTGTTCGCCGGAGATGGCGCGATGCAGATGAACGGTCTCGCCGAACTGATCACTATCAAGCGGTACTGGGAGCAGTGGGCCGACCCTCGGCTCATCGTCGCTGTGCTGCACAACGACGACCTGAACCAGGTCACCTGGGAGATGCGCGCGATGGCGGGCGCACCCAAGTTCGTCGAGTCGCAGCGCTTGCCCGACGTGGACTACGCCAGGTTCGCCGCTAGTTTAGGCCTGCAGGCCATCGCGCTCGACAAGCCCGGGGACCTCGCCTCCGCCTGGGACCGCGCACTGACCGCTGACCGGCCCACGGTGCTGGACGTGCGCTGCGACCCCAACGTGCCGCCGGTGCCGCCGCACGCCACCCTCGAGCAGGTCAGCGACGCCGCCAAGGCCATGCTGGCCGGCGATGAGGACCGCTGGGGTGTGATCAAGGAGGGCGTCAAGACCAAGCTCCAGGAGTTCCTGCCGCATCGGCGGGGCTGAGCGCTGGGAGGGAGATGGCCATGCTGTTCACCCGGCGTCTGACCAACCGGGGCCCGACCAACCGGGGCGAACCGGACGCGAGGGCCTCCGCTGAGCACCTCATCGACCGGATGGTGTGGAACGTGGAACACGGCCGGTTCGAGCGAGCGCTCTCCGGGTTGACCGCAGCCGCGGCGGTGGTGACCGGAGCGGAGATCTACCTGGAGCACTACCGGGCCAGCTTCGGCAACAAGTGGATGTGGAGCCCGATCGTGCTGACCCCACCCCTGGTAGCGGCCGGCATCGGGGGAGTGTTCTCCCGGCGCTGCGCCAAGACCGCATTGCCGGTGACCGCGGCGCTGTACGTCGCCAACGGGTTGCTCGGAGAGTACTTCCACGCCCGCGGGGTGGCCCGCAAGCCCGGCGGCTGGCGACTGTACTCCTACAACCTGCCGATGGGCCCCCCGATCTCCGCGCCGGGCCTGATGGCGATGGTTGGCGGCATGGGCCTGCTCGCGGCCGTGCTACGTCGGGAGAAGTGAACCCGTGCCCGATCTCACTAGTGCCGATCACCTGCCCAAGCGTCGTCCGGGCGGCGCGGCGCTGCACCCGTCGTGGCTGCCCCGGCAACGGCGGGGCACCACCCCGCAGATGATCGGGCGCTACCCCGACTTCAACGTGCTCGACGCGGTCGACACCTGGGATGAGGCCACCAAAAAGGTGGTGCTGGCCCGGCTCGAGCCCCCCGGCCCGCTGCGCTTCTTCACATCGGACGAGGAGCCGGTGTTGCGGGCATTGTGTGACACCGTGCTGGCCCAGGACCGCGAACCCCGCGTCCCCGTTGCCGAGATGGTGGACGGCAAGCTCGCCGATGGCCTCCTCGACGGCTATCAGTACGCCGATATGCCCGATGACCGGGACACCTGGCGGCTGGTACTCCGCGGGCTCGACCACACCGCGACCCTGGGCTATCAAACCGGTTTCGCTGGCTGCGCCGAAGCCCAGCGCGAGGCGATCGTGTCCGAGTTCGCGCAGGGTCGGCTGGTCGGCGGCGCCTGGGATGAGCTGAACGTCGCACACGCCTGGTCGGTGGTGATACGCATGATGCTCGCCGCGTTCTACTCGCACCCGTGGGCGTGGAATGAGATCGGCTTCGGCGGCCCAGCCTACCCCCGCGGGTTCATGCGCCTGGGCGGCCCCGGCGCGGACGGTCCCGCGGTGCGGGAGCCGTTCGAGCAACCCGGGGCCACCGACGAGGACCCGGTGCAGGTCGTCGACGCCTGGGAACGGTGATGGGTACGTTCTGGCGGGGCATCCTCAAGGGTGCGCTCGGGCCGCGGGACAACGACTCCCGGTTCTTGCTGGACGTACACTCCCGGGACTTACCGGGTGAGACCACCATGGCTCGATACCGCGATGATGACGAGGTCGACCTCGTCATCGTGGGGGCCGGCGCGGGTGGATCGGTGCTGGCCCAGCGGTTGGCTCGGCACGGCTGGCGAGTAGTGATCATCGAGGCAGGCCCGTTCTGGCACCCCGACGAGGACTGGGTATCCGACGAAGCCGGCAGCCACCCGCTGTACTGGACTCAGAAGCGGATCATCAGCGGGGCAGACCCGATCGAGCTCGGGAAGAACAACTCCGGCCGCGGGGTGGGTGGCTCGATGGTCCACTACGCCGGCTACACCCCACGATTTCATCCCAGTGATCTGTCCACCTACACCGATGACGGCGTGGGCGCGGACTGGCCGATCTGCTATGAAGATCTGCGCCCGCACTACGAGCAGGTGGAGGCCGAGTTGCCGGTGGCCGGCCAGGATTGGCCCTGGGGCTACCCGCACCGTTACCCCTTCTCCCCGCATCCGGTCTCCGGGGCTGCCGAGAAGCTCCGCGAGGGCGCGTTGCGGTGCGGTATCGAAATGCGGGTCGGCCCCGTCGGGATCGTTAACGGTACCTTCGGCAACCGCCCGCACTGCATTTACCGCGGCTACTGCCTGCAGGGCTGCAAGGTCAACGCTAAGGCCAGCCCCTACGTCACGCATCTGCCCGACGCGCTGGCTCACGGCGTGGAAGTGCGGGCCAACTGCATGGCTTTGCGGGTGGAGATCGGGCAGGACTCCGGCCGAGCCCGCGGCGTGGTGTACGCCACTGAGTCCGGCGGCGCCCACCGCCTGCAGCGCGCCCGGTACGTCGCAATCGCCGGTTACTCGGTTGAGACTCCGCGGCTGCTGCTGGCTTCGGTGAGCCGCCGCTTCCCCTCCGGGCTGTGCAACAACGTCGACCAGGTCGGTCGCTACGTCATGGTGCAAGGTGCTACCCAGACCGCGGGGCGGTGGCCCTTCGAACTACGGATGTACAAAGCGCCGCCGCCGGAGATTTCCAGCGAACAGTTCTACGAGACCGACCCCGCCCGCGGTTTCGCCCGCGGGTTCTCCATCCAGACCGTGTCCCCACTGCCCATCGGTTGGGCCGAGCACGTGCTGGCCGACGGACATTGGGGCCGGGCGTTGCGCGAGTACATGCGCGACTACAACCATTGGGCCACCATCGGGGTGCTCAACGAGCTGCTCCCACACCCGGATAACCGGATCACCCTGGCCGACGAGACCGATCCCTACGGCCAGCCTATCGCACGGATGGACTACACCCTGGGCGATAATGACAGGGCCAATATGGCCTACTCGACCAAGGTGATCACCGACATCCTGCATGCTGCCGACGCCCAGGACGTGCTCACCATCCAACGCTTCGCGCACCTCATCGGTGGTGCTCGGATGGGCAGCTTCCCCGAGCACAGCGTCGTCGACGCCAACCAGCGCGCCTGGGCGGTCCCGAACCTCTTCATCGCCGATGGATCGGTCTGCCCCACTCAGGGCAGCGCCAATCCCGCCCTGACGATCATGGCCCTGGCGTCCCGGCTGGCGCAGCGGATGGCCAGCGGGGCGGCCATGGACGACGACCCCGGGGCCCGGGCCGGTCGCACCCGATCACGCACAGGGAACCGACGATGACGCTGTCCCGTCCCGTGCTGGCGACCGCACTCATCATTGCGGCGACCACTCTGGCGGGTCGGCTAGCCTTCGGCCGGGCCGTCCTGCTCGGCGAGGAACTGCTCCAGCTCCGCGGCGATCTCGTCGCCGGTGGGTATTGATCCGGCATCGAGGGAGGGCAGCGGGCGCCGATCAGACGTGACGGCGTCGAACTGCGCCTCCAGGCTGGCCACCACCGACATACTCTCCGGAGAGCGGGCGATCTGCTCGTTGACCTCGGCGAGAGCTCGCTGCGCCGCGGGGCGTAGTGCCTCCACGGGCAGGTTCAGTCCGCTGTTGCGGGCCAGGTGTTCCAGGAGGCCACGGGCGGATTCTGGGTACTCGATGCGTGCCAAATAATGGGGCACATGCACGACAAATCCCATCGCGTCGTGCCCTGCCTCGCCCAGCCGGAACTCCACCAGCGCCCCGGCGTGACCAGGGATCTGCATGGTATTGAACCACCGCTGGTAGCCAGAGATCAGCTCGCGACGGGTAGCGTGCGCTGTGACCGTCGCGGGCCGGGTGTGGGGGACCGCCATCGGCACCGCGCCCAGACCCACCGTCAGCTTTACCCCGAAGCGCTCGATCAGTTCGCGAACCGCGTCGGCGAACCGCTCCCACTGCAGGTCCGGCTCCGGCCCAGTCAGTAGCAAAAAAGCGGTGCCCGCGCAGTCGCGCACCTCGTAGAGCACCAAATTGGGTTGCTCATAACCCGCCCAACGGTCCTCATCGAAGATCATTGCTGGTCGGCGAGAGCGGTAATCCATGAGCTGGTCGACGTCGAACGTGGCGACCACCCGGTGCTCCAGGTTCGTCAGTAAATGTGCCACCGCCAGATGCCCGGCTTGGCCGGCGTCCACAAATCCGGTGAAGGCGTGCACGAGCACTCTGACTGCCCGGTTCGATGGCTCCGTCTCGATTCGATATAGCTCGGCATCCACGGCTGGTATAACGCGGCACGCGGGCAGATTCATCCCCCTGCGAGCCTCGACCTGGCCGGGCATGGAGTTAGAAGATCAGCGCGAGAGGGGTTGGGTGCGGTGTCGCAGGTGGGAGGACCTCGGTGGCCAGGCGGGTGATGTTCTCCAGGGTGCGGGTACGGTCACCGACGCCCGACCGAGGCGGAACCGTCCGCCGGAGAGTTGGTCGAGCAGTGCGGCTTGCCCGGCGAGTGCGACCGGGTGCTGAGTCGACAACACACTGACCGCGGTTCCGACCGCGATTCGGCGGGTGGCGCCGAGCAGGTAGCCCGCCAGAGTGATCGCTGAGGGACAGATCGACCTCGCCCTGCTGGGCACGCTCAAGCAATGCGGTGGAAACGTCGAGGGACATGGCTCCCTCCGGTGTGGTGTGCGGGTGTGCGGTCAGGGCCTAATAGCCGGGGGATAGCCGAGGATGACGGTTGTCGGGTTGTCAGTGTCAGTTGGGTGTCAGTCGGGAGGTGAGGGTACGGGATGTTCACCAAACGACGACCTGGGCAGTGTGACGGAGATCGATTTCACAAGGGGGCGTCCCGGCGGGCAGGCTCTGGCCCCATGCCGCTGCTCTCGCGACATCTCGTTGCCTTCCTTGCTGCTGTACTCCGTAGTCCAGCTACGGTGGGCGCCGTGGCGCCGAGTTCCCCGCACCTGGCGGCTCGGTTAGCCGCCGTGGTGCCCCGCGTCGGGGAACCGGTCGTGGTCGAGCTCGGACCGGGCACCGGTTCGGTCACGGCGGCTATCGGGTATCGGCTCGCTGGTCGGGGGCGGCATGTGGCGGTCGAGATTGATCCGGTGCTGGTCAACTATCTGCGCGCCGAGCACGCGGGCGTCGAGGTGCTGGGCGGGGACGCCGCCGAACTGGAGCGGTTGTTCGCTGAGCACCAGGTGTCCGCAGTGGACGCCATAGTGAGCGGGCTGCCGTGGTCACTGATCGATGCGGACACGCAGTCTGCGATCGTTGACGCGACGGCACGCTCGCTGCGGCTAGGGGGTTGCTTCACCACCTTCGCCTACCTGCATGCGCTCTCGACGACCCGGGCGCGCCAATTCCGGGCGTTGCTCGGCGAAGTGTTCGACGAGGTACTCACCACTCGCACGGTGTGGTGGAACCTGCCTCCGGCGGTGACCTACGTCTGCCGAAGGCCGCGTGCGATCCGACCAGGAGCCGATGGGCGCTCTGGCGCGGCAGGATAACCACCTCTTCGGACATTCCGGTAATTCGCGACGATCTGGCGGGGAGTAGTCCACACTCCCCCTGCGGTCCACAGCCGGCACGCATGCGACTGTTCCTCGCGGTGGCGCGGGAGGACCGTTCGACGGCATGAGCGCACCTACCGCCGGTCAGATCCGGCTGTCCGACCCTTCCGAGCTGATCGCTGCCATCCCGCACCTGCTTGGCTTCCACCCCCATGACTCCGTGGTTCTCTTGGCCCTGCACGGGAGGAGGCTCGGGTTAACTCTGCGGGCCGATCTGGTCGATAACGACGAGGCTCCGCTGTTGGCCGAGCAGCTACTGCTGCCGATCGCCCGACAGCGGCCCACCGGCGTCGCGCTGGTCGTGATCGGGGGCGATTCCACCCCGGATGGCGACCCCCCACACCGCACGCTGGTGGACGCTCTCGACGAGGTGCTGACCGGCAGTGGGCTCCCCGTGATCCATGCGGCGTGGACGGCGCAGACGGTGCGCGGCGCGCCGTGGCGTTGCTACGACGATCCGCGGTGTGCCGGCGCGGTGGCTGATCCCACGACTAGCCTGCTGGCGGCCGTGACGGTCGCGGCCGGTGCAGTGACCTTCAGGAGCCGGGAAGAAATGGTCGAGCTCATGGCTCAGGAGGATTCCGCGGCGCTGCAGCGTCGGGCGATGCTCCTGGACGCGGCCGACGCTGAGCACCCGCTGAGCACCCGGCTGGTAGGCCAACGACTCGCGCAGTTGAAGGAACTGCACCGAGCGGCGGCCGCGGGAGATCTCGCATTGAGCGACAGCACCGTCGCCGAGGTTGCCTCCGCGCTGTGCGACCATCGGGTTCGGGACGCCTGCCTGCCCTGGTGCTCGGGTCCCGAGGCGGCCGCCGCCGAGCGGCTCTGGCTGGCCCTTGTTCGCGCTACCCCCGCACCGGAGCGGGCCGAACCTGCGGCGCTGCTGGCGCTCGCTGCCTACATCCGCGGGGACGGCGCGCTGGCGGGCGTCGCGTTGGACGCGGCGTTGCACGCTTGCCCACAGCACTCCCTGTCCGGGTTGCTGCGGGCTGCGCTGGACGGAGGACTACCACCGGCGCTGCTACGCAGCGTCGCGGCAGACGCAGCTGCGGCCCTTCAACGACCTCGGCGCCGCTCCACCAAGCGACGATCGCGACAACAGCGCTGACCGATGATCCGCGATGTCGGCGCTCAGCTGGCGCTACGGGCGAACTCCCAAGCGTCAGCCACGATCACGGCGAGGTCTGCCCGCTCCGGTTTCCAGCCCAACTCGCAGTGCGCTCGATCGCTGGAGGCGATGAGCACCGCCGGGTCACCCGGTCGCCGTGCCGCGTACTGCGCCGGGATCGGGCGCCCAGTGACTTGGCGGCAGGTGTCTAGCACCTGCCGCACTGAGAAGCCGGTTCCGTTGCCCAAGTTGTAAATCCGATGCTCGCCGGGCACGGCCTGCTCGAGTGCCCGCTCATGGGCGTCGGCGAGGTCCACCACGTGGATGTAGTCGCGGATGCAGGTGCCATCCAGAGTGGGCCAATCCTCCCCGAACACCATGATCTTCTCCTGGCGGCCGAGAGCAACCTGCAAGATCAACGGAATGAGGTGGGTCTCGACGGTGTGCCGCTCCCCGTACCGGCCGTAGGCGCCAGCGACGTTGAAGTACCGCAAGCTCACGGCTGCTATGCCGTGCGCGATGGCATAGGAGCCGATGGCATGATCGATCGCAAGCTTGGTCGCCCCGTAGGGGTTGGTTGGCCGGGTGGCCGCATCCTCGGCGATTGGCACCGACGCGGGTTCCCCGTAGGTGGCAGCGGTAGAGGAGAAGACCAGCCGAGGAGTGCCGTGCTCGCGCATGGCCTCAAGCAGCCCTACCGTGGCCACCACATTACCTAACCAATAGCGCTGCGGCTGCGCCATCGATTCCGCGACCAGCGAGCGGGCCGCATAATGCAGCACACCGTCGAAGCCCTCGTTCAGCACCGCGCCAGCATCCTCGACGGCGCCCTCGACGAACCGGCAGCCGGCCGGCACAGCGTCCCGGTGCCCGGTGGACAGGTCATCCAGGACCACGACGTCATGGCCAGCCTCAATCAGCCGTGCGGCGCAGACGCTGCCGATATAACCTGCGCCCCCGGTGACCAGCAGCCGCATCCGATTCGGCCGGGTCACCGCCGACGACCCATGACGGCGTGCGCGAGCGCACCGTCTACCTCAACCGTGGACCCTCGGCCAGACAGCACCACCGGATGGTTTGTCCGCGACTGGGCGGCGATCTCCACCACGTTGCCGGGCACTGCGTTAACCTTGTGCAGGTCCGCCATGAGGGTCGGATCCAGCTGCACATGCTCGGCGATACGTCGCACCTCCACCGTGCCGCCGCCGCGCCGGGCCACTTCGTCCAGCCGGACCAGATCAGGTTCGATCGGGGCAGCAGGCTCTCCAATCCCGAGCTCGTCGAGTCCCGGGATCGGGTTGCCGTACGGAGAAGTGGTCGGATTGCCCAGTAGCGTGACCAGCTTGCGCTCGACGGCCTCGCTCATCACGTGCTCCCAGCGGCAGGCCTCGGTGTGTACCTGCTCCCATTCCAGCCCGATCACGTCGACGAGCAGGCGCTCGGCGAGCCGGTGCTTGCGCATTACCGAAATGGCCCGGTTGCGGCCCGCCGTGGTGAGTTCGAGATGCCGGTCATCGGCCACTGTCAGTAGGCCGTCTCGCTCCATGCGTGCCACGGTCTGGCTGACGGTGGGTCCGCTTTGTCCGAGGCGCTCGGCGATCCGCGCCCGCAGCGGGACCACACCTTCCTCCTCGAGCTCGAAGATGGTGCGCAGGTACATCTCGGTGGTGTCGATGAGCTCGTTCACACCAGTCTCCCTTGGTTGCACCCATGGTAGTGGCCCACAGGGGTGCTGCGTGCGTCAGCGGCGGCAGGATGAGCGACATGCAGCCGGTGATCACGTCCGTGAGCTCCGGCTGCTCTGCTCATCGCCCCGAGCCGCTCACCGTGGTGGTAGTCGTTCACCGCCCCCATACCGTGCCTAGCAGCCGGTAGCGTGCTGGGTCATGAATCCTCCCCGCGCAGTGGTCGTCTGGGACGAGGCCCTCCTCGGCTACGACCTTGGTGGGCGGCACCCCTTGAATCCCATTCGGCTGGATCTCACTATCCGGCTGGCCCGGTCGCTGGGTGTGCTGGACGGCGTACAGCCGCTGACACCGGTGCAGGCTACTGATGATGAGCTGCGCACAGTGCACTCCAACGGTTACCTCGCCGCAGTCAAGCAGGCACCGCGCGGATACGGATACGTGGGGCATGGTCTGGGCACCCCGGATAATCCCATCTTCTACCGCATGCACGAGGCCTCGGCGCTCGTCGCCGGTGGTTCGCTGCTGGCCGCCGACGCGATCCTCACCGGCCGTGCGGCGCGGGCAGCGAACATCGCTGGCGGGCTGCATCACGCGATGCGTGACCACGCCTCGGGCTTCTGCATCTACAACGACTGCGCGCTGGCGATCCGTCGACTGCTCGACGGTGGAATGTCGCGGGTGGCTTACGTCGACATCGACGTGCATCACGGCGACGGTGTGCAGGAGGCCTTCGCCGACGATCCTCGGGTGCTCACCATCTCGCTGCACCAGCACCCGGCGACGCTTTTTCCGGGCACCGGGAGATCCGCCGACGTCGGGGCCCATGGCGCCGAGGGTTCAGCGGTCAATGTGCCGCTTCCACCAGGTACCAGCGACGGGGAGTGGTTGCGGGCCTTCCACGCGGTCGTGCCCGCGCTGCTACGCATGTTCCAGCCTGAGGTGTTGGTGACCCAACACGGCGCGGATACGCACGTTGAGGATCCGCTCGCCAACCTGATGCTGTCGGTGGACGGCCAGCGAGCTGCGCATCGTGCGCTGGGCAACTTGGCCGACGCCACGGCCGGCGGGCGCTGGCTGGCTCTTGGCGGGGGCGGATACTCTCTATTCCGCGTAGTTCCGCGTTCCTGGACACATCTACTGGCCACCGTGCTCGACCGCGAGGTGGACCCCAACACGGCGGTGCCGGCCGAGTGGATGGCGTACGCCGCCACCGTAGCGCGCGGCGCGCCGCTGCCGATCTCGATGACCGACGGCGTTGAGCCCCTGTGGACGCCCTGGGACGGGACCGACGACACCCCGCTGGACCGGGCGATCCGGGAAACCCGGCGCGCTGTTTACCCCCTACACGACCTGGACCCCGAGGACCCCTGGCTCTGACAGCACAAGGTTCTACGAAAGGACAGCACAAGGTTCTACGAAAGTCGGAAGGCCGGACCCCGAACGAGCCCGACCTTCCGCGGCGCGCGACAGCCTTAAGCCTGATGTCGCGTGGTCTGCGTCATGGGGATTGTGGTCTGCGTCATAACGTTGAGCTGACAGTGCCGGTCAGGGGCGGCGGCGTCAATGCCGCCATTCGAGCGGTGACGCGCTGAAGTCACATACGAGTCAGCTAGCGTAGGCCCGCAGTCGCTCCGCACGATCTCCGTGGCGCAGCTTGGCCATGACCTCGCGCTCAATCTGACGCACCCGTTCGCGGGAGAGGCCAAAGCGCTTGCCGATCTGATCCAGCGTGTGCGGCTGGCCATCGTCGAGACCATAGCGCAGTCGGATGACCTTCTGCTCCCGATCTTCGAGAGTGGCCAGCACCCGGCGCAGGTCGTCCTGCAGCAGTCCCGAGATCACGGCGGCCTCAGCGTCGGTGGCCTCGGCGTCCTCGATAAAGTCGCCTAGCGGCGCCTCCTCCTCGGCGCCGACCGGCATGTCCAAGCTTACCGGGTCCCGAGCGTAGTCCAGCAGATCGGCCACCTTCTCTACCGGGATGCCGGATTCGTCGGCCAGCTCCCGGTGGGTCGCCTCGCGACCTAGCTGCTGGTGTAGGTCGCGCTTGATTCGAGCCAGCTTGTTCACTTGTTCCACAAGGTGGACCGGAAGTCGGATGGTGCGTCCCTGGTCGGCCATGCCTCGGGTGATGGCCTGCCGGATCCACCAGGTGGCATAAGTGGAGAACTTGAAGCCTTTAGTGTAGTCGAACTTCTCCACCGCGCGGATCAGACCGAGGTTGCCCTCCTGGATCAGATCCAGCAGTGGCATTCCTCTGCCGGTGTAGCGCTTGGCCAGTGACACCACGAGCCGCAGATTGGCTTCCAGTAGGTGGTCCTTGGCTTTGTGACCGTCGCGCACCAGCCGCGTGAGATCGGCCCGTCGGCTTGGCGATAGCCGCGTCGCGGTATCCAGGATATGACGGGCAAACACGCCGGCTTCGATGCGCTTGGCAAGCTCAACCTCCTGCTGCGCGCTGAGCAGCGCCGTGCGCCCGATACCATTGAGGTAAACTCGGACCAGATCGGCCGCTGGGCTCTGTGCATCAAGGTCTGCTTCAAGTGCAGCGTCCGGTTCGACGGTGATCTGCGCGGCGGTCATCAGGTTCCTTCCTGCAGCGGATCCTCGTGCCGACTCCGGTGCGTTCGGCGAATCGGCGCGCGACGTTGCACGAATCTGGCCAACGGGTACCCGCGGCGATGACTGGTACAACGTCGGGGGCCCGGATTCCGTTCCCGGACCCTCACATCCGGCACGACGAACGAGTGCCCGGCGAAGTGCCCGATCCGGCAGACCCTCAGAGACTTCTCAGGTTGGTAGCCGTTATCGCCGGGGTAGTAAGCTCTTGACGGGCGTCACACGTCGATGAGCACCGTGAACGGGCCGTCGGCCACACTGCGCACGGCCATTGTCGCGCCGAAGCGTCCAGTGGCCACGGTGGCACCGCGGGCCCGGAGCCGGGCGACGACCTCGTCAATCAACGGCTTGGCGTGTTCCGGGCGGGCGGCCGCGGTGAAGGAGGGCCGCCTGCCCTTGCGCGTCGCCCCGTAGAGGGTGAACTGGCTCACCACTAGCACCCCGGCACCGGTGTCGGCGACCGAGCGTTCGTCGCGCAGGATCCGTAGCTCATGCAGCTTGCGTGCCATTATTTCGGCTTGCGCGGGCCCGTCGTCGTGGGTCACGCCGAGCAGCACCAGCAGGCCGGGTCGCTCCAGCGCACCGACCACGTGGTCGTCGACGAGCACCGCTGCCTCGATAACCCGGCTCACCACCGCTCGCACGGCGATGGATCCTGCCAGGCGGACCGGTCGCCTGTGGTGGTTCCAGCAGAAGCGTTGCAGCATCCCCGTTGGGACGTAGGGTTACTGCAGGATGGTGCTCTCTCGAGTGCCGAGTGGAGGTGATTCTTCGTGACCCCGTCGACCGGCGATCCGCTAGGCGAAATACGCCACGACGCCGCTGACATCGCCTCGTCGATCCGGTCGCTGCTCAGTATCGACGCCGCGACTGCTGAGCTTGACCCCGCCGGGCTGGGGCTGGCCCTGAGCAGGCTTGCGATGGCGGTCGCCGGGAACCCGGTAGCACTCTCTCGGTCGGCGATGGAGTATGGCATGCGCAGTGCCCAGGCCGCTGTAACCGCAGCGCTGCGCAGCATGGGGTTGAACCAGGAAGGCCCGCTGGAGTTGGGCGAAGATCCACGGTTCTCCGATCGGGCTTGGACCACCAACCCGCTGTTCTACCTGGTGCGCCAGCAGCACGCGCTGCTTGAGCGCTTTCTGCGGGAGCTGCTGGCCGAAGCGGACGTGGATGAGATCACCCGGCGCAAGGCTGATTTCGCGCTACGTCAGGTGCTCGATGCCGCCGCACCGACCAATTGGCTACTGACCAACCCGGTGGCGCTGAAGAAGGCGTTCGACACTGGAGGCCTCAGCCTGGTGCGCGGTGCCAACAACCTGTTCCGCGACATGGCGACCAACAAGGGCATGCCCCGTCAGGTGACCCCTGGCCAGTTCCGTCCCGGTCACGAGCTGGCCGCGACACCGGGCAGCGTGGTGTTTCGCAACCAGCTGATCGAGCTGATCCAGTACGAGCCGCAGACCGAGACCGTGCATACGGTTCCGCTGCTATTCAGCCCACCGTGGATCAACAAGTACTACATCATGGACCTCGCTCCCGGGAAGAGTCTGGTGGAGTGGGCCGTGCAGCATGGACATACCTGCTTCATGATCAGCTACCAGAACCCGGACGAGACCCTGGCTAAGCTCACCATGAGCGATTACCTGCGGAAGGGGCCGCTGGTCGCACTGGAGGTCGTCGAGGAGATCACCGGAGCCCCGCAGACCAACCTGGCCGGGCTGTGCCTTGGCGGCACCATGGCCGCGGCAATGCTCGCCTGGCTCGCAGCCCGCGGGGAGAACCGGATCTGCTCGCTGACCCTGATGAACACTCTGCTCGACTTCACCCTGCCTGGCCAGCTCGGCGTGTTCATTGACGAAGCCGCTATCCAACGGCTGGATCGCATCATGAAACGCAAGGGTTACCTACCCGCAGACAGCATGGCCACGACATTCAACCTGCTGCGAGCCAGGGATCTGGTGTGGAACTACGTGGTCAACGGCTGGCTGCTGGGTGAGGAGCCGGCGCCGTTCGACATGCTGAGCTGGAACTCCGACTCCACGCGGATGCCCGCAGCCATGCAGACCGAATATCTACGATCCTTATACGTGCAGAACCGGCTGGCGAAAGGTGAACTCGAACTGGCGGGGCAGCGGCTGGATCTTACCCGAATCAGCCAGGACAGCTACTTCGTGTCCGCCGAGAGGGACCACATCGCGCCATGGAAGGCGGTCTATAAGAGCGCCCGGTTACCCGGTGGCACCGTTCGGTTCATGCTGTCCAATTCCGGGCATATCGCTGGCGTGGTCAACCCGCCGAACCCGAAGTCCAAGCACTGGGTTGGTTCGGCGGAGACGCTGCCCGAGGACCCGGAGGCATGGCGCCAGCAGGCCACCGAGGTCGCCAAGTCGTGGTGGGAGGACTGGACGCCGTGGATCGCCGGGCATGCCGGAGGGCGGCGACAGCCGCCTCCGATGGGCAGTACCAGGCACCCGCCGCTGGAAGCCGCCCCGGGCAGTTACGTGCGCGAGAAGTGAAGCGGTGAATGCGGAGGGGGTCCGATCCTCGGTGCCGGACGGGGAATGATGTGAGCCATGGTGAGTGCAGCTGACAGCGACGAGGTGCCCAACCCCTGGCAAGCTCAACTAGGGGCGCTAGGAGCATTTATCCGGGCCCAGCGGCAGTTGGCCGACTTGTCACTGCGGGAGATGGCAGCCCTGACCCGGATCTCCAACGCCTACCTCAGTCAGATCGAACGCGGCCTGCATCAGCCGTCGCTCACGGTGCTGCGGGCCATCGCTAATGGACTGGGAGTGAGCACCGAACAGCTGTTGGCCAAGGCAGGGTGGACGCAGGCAGTGGCCAACGACGGCCCCGCTAACGCCCCTGCCGGCGTCCCAGCCGACCCACCGAGCGCCAGCACGGAGGACAGCATCCGTTGCGATCCGAAGCTCACCGAGGCCCAAAGAGAAGCGTTGCTCGGGGTATACCGCAGCTTCATCGAGGGTAGAACCCGGTAACAGCCCAGGAGAACGGCGGCGCTTGACATACTTATCATACGTGCTTACTTTGGTGATCGCACCCGATGAGCTAAGGAAGGGATGACGATGACCACGTCTCAGATGACCACCTCCCGGGAGACCATGACCGACGCCGTCCGTCGCGGTCAGGAAGCCTTCACCGGCGCCCTGCAGATCTGGGCAGACAGTTTTCAGTGGTTTGTGCCAACCTCAGACGCCAAATTGCGCGGCGCTGTCGAGCTCGTGGATAAGGTGTTCGACTTCTACCACCACGTGCTGACGAGCCAGCGGGAGTACACCAAGAGCTTGCTGGCCGTCACCACGTCGGCCGCCACCAAAGCTGCTTCTACTGCGCAGAATGCTGCCAAGGGCGTGCAGGATGTCGCCCAGGAGACGGCCCCGAAGCGGGACATGCACGATGGCGCGAAGGAGTCGGCCCTGAAGAGGAGCTGACCTACTGGATCTGGGTAAGTCAGCCTCCGTGGCCCCGGCGTCGCATGACGCCGGGGCCACGGAGGCTGACGCGGCCGTTCGGGGGACCCGCTGTCCGCAAATTCCCGGCTCCCTCGCCAGTGACTGCCACCAGCTTCTACGATGACCGGGGAGCGATGCTCAGCCGACCGAGTGCCACCGATCGGTGCGAACGCACTGGAGGAGGGTCGATGTCGTCTATCGGGCTGCTGAGTGGGTCTGCCGACCGGGCGCAACGGCTTTCTGAGTTGCTGAAGGATGCGGGCGCGGACGCTGTGATCATTACCGATCCCACGGCGCTGCCGGGTGAGCCGGGCGGCGATGGCCTCGATTTTTACATCCAGCTACCAGTCACCATCCACCCCGATGGCCACACCGCCGTTGCGCGCGTCGGCTCGTTCCTGTCCGCGGGCCTGCTGGCCCGCTTCAGCGCGGTCGACCGAGTGCTCCCGGTGCTGGCGCCCGGCGCAACCGTGGTGCTGGTGTCGGGCAACACCCCGGAGGAGGTGTCGCTGCCCGACGACCAGCGGTCCCGGTTGGCGCTGCTCCATTTGCTGGCGCACGCCACTCGGGCCGAGCTTGCCACCCGACACGTCCAAGTCAGGGTGGTCAGCAGCCAGCGCAGCGACCAGGAGATCGTGCACTACGCGTTGGGCGGCGACGATACGCACGCCGACCGCAACCCGCAGGAGCGGACCAGTGCGGCCACTGCCTACCAGGACTGGCGCACCGAGGTAATGGGCCTGGTCGGCATCGACATCTGATGCCGTTCCCCCGGGAGGCTACTTCCGAGCAGTAACCTGGTGACGAGCCTGTCGATGTGCGCTTACTGTCGGGGAGGTCATTGGTGAGCTTGATGTTGAGCCAGGATGCGTCGGCGGATGCGTTACTCGAGCGGGACCCGCTGGCGTTGCTCCTGGCCATGCTTCTCGATCAGCAAGTGCCGATGGAACGGGCTTTCGCCGCTCCCTATAGACTGCGGCAGCGTTTGGGCCACGACCTCGACGTTCATGAGCTGGCCGACTACGACTCCGACGCGTTGGCGGACCTGTTCGCGAAGCAGCCCGCGTTGCACCGGTATCCCAAGTCGATGGCGTGCCGGGTGCAGGACCTCTGCCGGGCTTTGGTCGAGCGCTACGGCGGCGATGTGACGGAGCTATGGCGGGGCGTCTCTGACGCGCACGAGCTGCTCGAGCGGCTGGTCGCGTTGCCTGGCTACGGAAAGCAGAAGGCGCAGATCTTCGTGGCACTTCTCGGTAAGCAGCGTAACGTGAAGCCCGACGGCTGGCGCGAGGTGGCCGGCCCCTACGGCGACGAGGGTGTGTACCGATCGGTCGCCGACGTGACTGACGCCGACTCGCTGGCCAAGGTTCGGCAGCACAAGCAGCAAGTAAAGGCAACTGCCAAAGCAACGAAATAGGAGGTCGGCAGTATCAAATCGGGACGTGAGGGCGCGCGGAATCGACATGAGCACGGCCGCCGACGAGGCGATGCCGCTGTTCTCATTACGGCGGCGGAACCATCCTACGCCGAGCAGTACGCCACACGTCGGCGCAAATACGCTATCCTCATGTCGGCCCGCATCCCCTGTCTGGTCCTGGCTGGCGTCTTCTATCAGACCTGGTGGCTTGCGCTGACTTTCGTCGTGCTTTCGGTGCCACTTCCGTGGATGGCGGTGCTCATCGCCAATGACCGTGCCCCCCGCAAGGCCGAGCACGTCAACAGGCTGGGACAGGGCCTGCCGGAGCGCGACCTTCGGGGCCGCGAGCTCGAGAGTCGTGACCCTCCGATCGTCGAGGGTTGATCTCGTTCCCAGACCACGCCCTTTCGTGCGAATATGGTGTAGACCACTCGTCTGGTTGATAACGCCGATGTAGCGGGTTATTCCGCAGATCTGCACCCGCCAGCGCGGTGAATTGATGCGGTGATCTCCGCATGTCTGGAGTGGGGCTGATCGGTTGGGTCTTTCGTGGTGCGTTGGTCGCGATCTAGAGTTGGTGATCAGCTGTGGTAGCGCGGGGAGGATCAGATGACGGATGTTGCGAGTAGAGCTTCGTTAGAATCGTTGTTGATGAATCGGTCGTTGAGTGATGTGGAGCTTATGCGGGCAAGTGGGGGGGCGCCCGATTATGCCATTTTGCCCGAGGTGAGTGTGCTGAAGATCGGTGGTCAAAGCCTGATCGACCGGGGGCGGGCGGCGGTGTATCCGGTGGTGGAGGAGTTGGCGGCGGTCAAGCGAAGCCATCAGATCCTCATTGGCACTGGTGCCGGTACGCGGGCTCGCCATGTGTACGCGCTGGCTGCCGAACTCGGTTTGCCGACTGGTGTGCTGACCGATGTCGGGGCCGCGGTGGCCGATCAGAACGCTCAGATGCTGGGATATCTGATGGCCCGGCACGGTGTGCCGGTGGTGGGGGGTTCGGCGTTCGGTGCGCTGCCGTTGTATCTCGCCGGGTGCGGTGCAGTGATCTTCTCGGGGATGCCCCCCTACGACATGTGGCAGCGCGTGCCTACCGAGGGGGTGATACCGCCGTACCGCACGGACGCTGGATGTTATCTTGTCGCGGAAGTTTATGGCTGTCGGAACATGATTTTCGTGAAAGACGAGGACGGGCTGTATACGGCCAATCCGAAGACCGACCCGAGAGCCACGCTGATCCCGGAGATCACCGTCGAGGAGTTGATCGCTCGGGATCTGCCGGATCTGATCATCGAGCGCCCGGTGTTGGAGCTAATGCGCCGTGCCCGGTATGTGCGCTCGGTCCAGGTCATCAATGGGCTCCGGCCCGGTTTGATCAGGCGCGCGTTGGCCGGCGAGCACGTCGGCACAATCATCTCAGCGGCGTGAGCGCATCTCAGCGGCGTGAGCGCCGCCCCCCGGCCACCGTGGAGAACACCATGACCAGCACCCTCTCGCATTCTGAGCCCTTTTTCGTAGCCAAGGACGTGCCTTCGGCGTTGATGCGCCAGACCTTGCTCGACCGCGAACTCCTGCGGCCCGTCGATCGCCCGGTGATTCCGCTGTTGCCGTGGCTGAACGTCGTCGTGATCGGCGGGCGCTCGATCATGGACAAGGGCTCCGAGGCGATCGTGCCGGTCGTGGCGGAGCTGCATGAGGCGTTGCTGGAGCATCGGCTGCTGATTCTCACCGGACCGGGTATCCGGGGCCGCCACGTACTGGGGGTCGGGCTCGACCTCGGTCTGCCCACTGGTGTGCTGGCCGCGCTGGCTTCCGCCGAGGCCGAACAGAACGGGCACCTCATCGCCGCGCTGCTCGCCGAGCAGGGCGTGTCCTACCTCCCACACGCCGCGACTGCTCACCAACTTGCCGTGCACCTGATGGCCAGCCGAGCCGCAGTGTCCAACGGCTACCCACCCTATGGCCTCTACGAGTTCCCTCCCGAGGTAGGCAAGATCCCCCCGCACCGCACCGACACCGGCGCCTTCCTCCTCGCCGATGCCTACGGCGCTGCCCGGATCATCTACGTCAAAGACGTCGACGGCGTGTTCACCAGCGACCCCGCAACGACCAGCACCAGCCCACCCGAACTCATCTCCCGAGCGAGCGCCGCCGAGTTACTAGCCCGCAACCTCGACACCCTGCCCATCGATCCGCTGGTACTCGAACTCATGGCACACGCCAAACACCAAAAGCAAATCCAGATCATTAACGGACTCACCCCCGGCGCCATCACCAAGGCTCTGCAAGGGGAGCACGTGGGTACCATCATCTACGCCGACTGACGCTGCGGCATGATGGAGCTGTGAGCACGCCGACCCAAACGCTGCCCGATGTCGATACTCGTCCAGAGGGGACCGACACCACCGGCAACGACACACCCAAGATGTTCCACTACGTGCGCAAGGACAAGATCGCTGAAAGCGCGGTGATGGGCTCGCAGGTAGTGGCCCTGTGCGGCGAGGTGTTTCCGGTGACTCGCGCGCCCAAGCCAGGTTCCCCGGTGTGCCCGGAGTGCAAGGAGATATACGAGTTGCTGCCCAGGGGCGGCAACGCCTGAGTCAGTCTGTCCAGACCTGGCGGGGACCGTCATCAGCGGGGGGCCGGGTGGCCTCCCAGATCCGGCGCCACGGGGCCATGTCGTGGTCCTCGGCGAGTTGGACGGATGCGGTGGTGGGGAGCACGCTGCGCGAACCGATGGGTAGCGCCAGCGAGTCGTCGGCTGCCGCCCGCAGGGCGCGGTACCAACCAAGGTCGCCTTCGGCCCAGAGAGTGGCCACCGCGCGCACCAGCCTGGTGCGGAACTCGGGCACCGTCTCATCCGCTCCGATGCGCAGCGGTCGCCCGATCCGGACGGTGACCCGTGGCCTGCCGGGGCGCGGCCAGCGTCGGCCACGCGGCATCGCGGCAAACGTGCCGCGCAGCGCGATCGGCACCGCAGGCACCTCCTTCATCGCGCACAGTTGCGCGGCACCCAGCTTGAACGCGGTGAGCCAGCCGTCCACGGTGCGGCCGCCCTCGGGGTACAGCAGCAGGCTCCATCCGCCGTCGACCAGTTCGGCGGCCAGGCTGCGGCCCCGGCGCAATCCGCGCCGATCCACGGGAAACGCGTTGAACAGCAGGGTGGTGGCCGCGGCGATAGCCCGGGAGTCGAAGAAGTAGTCGGCGGCTGCCCCGACCGCGAGATTCTCGGTGATCCGCCGTGGTAGGGCACCCAGGATCAATGGGGTGTCCAGGTGGCTGGAGTGATTGGCGACGAAGATTGCCGGACCGCGAACGCTGTCCAGGTATTCCCGACCGTGCACCACCGGCCGGGTCTGGCTCCAGATCACCGGCTTGAGCACTCCCTGCTGCAGCGCAGTACGAAGTACTTTCGCAGGAGTGGTGCGGGCCCACGCGGTGGGGAAGTCGTCCCCATTGTCCGGGAGCTTCCAGCGCTGCGCCGAGCGTGGCACCCGGGCCTGGCCGCGCCAGCCCCGGCCGTGTCGCAGCAGCCGTAGCTCGTCGCCCAGACCCGTCATTGCAGGCCCCTCATCGCACGTCCGCCAGCACCATCGGCGGGGCGTGCAAGTAGCTGATCTGCGGATTGCGACCCACGATGTCCCGAGCCAGCTCCAACGCGTCGGCCAGGCTGGATGCGGCGCGGAAGCCGAGCCGCGCGGTGGTTGACCGGTTCCCCCCGACGAAGATCACATCATCCAGGTGTTGCATCGCGTGCGCACCCCAGTACCACATGTAGAACGGGTGCACGCCATGGTAGGCGTAGCTGGTCCGGTACAGGTGGGTGTACCAGGGATCGGTGGCGAACTGCTTCTCGTACTTGGTCTCCAGCATCACCGGATCGGTGGTCTCGGCGAGTAGCTCGTAGAAGTCGATGTAGCTCGGGTGGTGTACGGGGTGGAACTGGTGCGGCACCGGGTGGTAGAAGATCGCCACTCCACCCTGGCGCACGATTGGCTTGCCCCGGTAGAGATTGAAGAAGTAGCCGAGTCCTAACGACATCACCAAGATCGGGTTCATGATCGAGTTTACATTGTACGGGCAGATGTAGGGCAAGCCGAAGATCGCCACATCGGCTTGTCCTTGCACCTCGGTCAGCTGCTGGCGGTGCACCGCGGCCAGGGTGTGCGGGTGCACCTGGCTCGGTGCGCCGGCATGCACCCCGGTGACGCCATACGGCGCCTCGGTGGCTTGCCAGATCCGCCGCCGCAGCCTTGTGGTGGCCAGGTCGTTGCTTCGTTTCACCGCCAGGTAGCTGGCCTGGTCGGTGAGGTTCCACTCCCACTCGCGACGGGTCAGGAAGCGCAGCGCAGCGGGGAATGGCTCGTTGTTCAGTGTGGTCTCGATGGTGAACACCGGCACATACCCGCCGATGACGTCAGCCATCCGATCGTAGGAATGGTGCATCGCCGAGTTGGGGGGATCGTTGAACGACCGCGAGTGCCGCAGGGTGTGCACATTGTGATGGTGGCGCAAGCTGGCGTAGCTGGCCAACCCAACGGACACCGACTTGGAGCCGCCGTTCATCGCGGTGAGCGTGATGTTGACGTAGACGATCAGGTCACTTTCGGCGGCCCGACGGTTGATCTCCACGTCCTCGCCGTGCGGTGTGGTGCCCAGGTGGGTGAGATCGTCGGGGTTCTCTGCGTCGTGATTACGCAGGTGGTCGGGGTGAAAGGCACGGAAAACCCGCTCGCCGACGGTGCGCTTGAGTTCCGCCGGGGTCATCCGCCGGTGCAGCGAGTTGGCAGCGATCAGTTCGACGTCGTCCACCCCGGCGGCGGCGGCCAACTCCAGCACCTGCTCGATCACCCGTTGTCGGACGTCCGGAGTGCGCATCGGCGGCAGCGGCAGGGACAGATCGTCGAACACAATAGTCAGCCGCATCCCGCGACGCAGCAGCTGCGGCAGTGGGTCGCTGCCGTGCGGATGCGCCAAGGCGTGCCGGATCGCGCCCTCGAGATCGACGATGGACGGCAGCGACTCCGGCGGGTAGATCACCCGGCTGCCCAGCGGCAGGCGCTCCAGCCGGAACCCCTCACCCTCGTGCATCAGCAGCGGGGGAGTCCGCTCGTCGACGTCAAGCACGAAACCTGGTCTGCCCACGCTCTCTCCTGCCCTTAACTCTTGGCGCTCACTCTTGGCGCTGCGCTTGCCTTTAACTCGACTGCCTCTTAACTTCGGCCGGGGGCGAAGACGACCTTGATGGTGCCCAGCCGGCCGGCCGCGGCAGCGTGATCGAGCGCGTCACGCCACTGTTCCAGCGGATATTTCGTGTCAACGTAGCCGTTCAACGGCGCCGACCCCGCCAGCGCGATGGCCTCTGGGAAATCACCCCGACTGGGCTCTTCCCCTACCGCGCAGGCGCCTACTGCTGAGGCATAAGCCCCGACCAGGAGCAGCTCGCGGTACCACAGCGGGGTGAGGTCCACCCCGCCTGACGGCATCCCCGATGCGACCACCGTGCCCCCGGCCTGCAGCGACCTCAGCGCGGTGTTCAGACCCGCCGCGCCTCCGGTGCACTCGAAGGCCAGGTCCATTCCGCCGAGCAGATAGCTCTCGCCGAGCTCGGGCTCGACCAGCAGGGCTCCGGTGCTGCGGCGCAGCGTCCTGGCGGTGCTGTCGATGCCGATAATCTGGGTGGCGCCCAGCTCGCGGGCCCGGTCGGCTTGGTGGGCGTGCTTGGCGATCACGTACACTTCGCCTGCCGCGGTGAGCTTGCGCAGCGCGAGCAGGGTAAGCAGACCCACTGTGCCCGCGCCGATCACGAGCACCGACGCGCCCGGACTGATCGGTACCCGGCGCACCGCGTGTACCGCGCAGGCCAACGGCTCCACAAGTATCGCGATTTCGTCGGACAGCGGGTCCGGCACCAGGTGCAGCTGGCTGGCGTGTGCGACCATGCGGCGGCTCCAGCCGCCCCCGGTGTCAGCGCAGAATCCAGTCTGCAGCCCAGCAGCCAGCGCTCCACTGGTGATGTGGCCGCAGCGGCTGGTATGCCCGGCGATGCAAGCCGGACAGGCCGGCAGGCCGCGCGCCGCACACCGCAGCACCGGGTCGATCACCACCCGACTACCCCGCGGCAGCCCAGGCAGCTCATCGAGGGTGCGCCCGAGCACCTCGTGGCCGGGGACGAAGGGCATCGAGGTCAATGGCCCGAGGTAGGGCGAGGAACGGCCGGTGAGCAGGCCGAGATCGGAGCCGCAGATCCCGGACAGCACCGGCTCGACCCGAATCCAGGACTCGTCGGCTGGGACGGGGTCGGCCTGCTCAACCAGCCGTAGCGGCGCCACATTGCTGGCCAGAGCCCCTGCCAGCCGCCCTCCCGCGCGGGTGCCACTGACCGCGCGAGCGGCGAAGTAGCGCCCAACGGAGCGGTGATACTGCAGCGCCAGGCTCACCGTGGTACTCCTCGCGTACCGTGATCTGGCCGGACATCGATCCTGACATCGGCTCGGGTGACGTCTAGCAGCACCTCGAGCAGCCCGCCGGTGTGCTCCCCCCAGCGGTGCACCACCCAGCGGCGGCGCCGGGCGTGCCGGAAAAGCTGGGAGTCCGGGTTGACCGCATGCGGATGCCCGACGGCCTCCAGCAGCGGGCGGTCGGAATAGCTGTCAGCGTAGGCATAGGAGCGGTCCAAGTGCAGGCCGTGGCCTTGAGCGTACTGTCGCAGCCACGCCGCGCGTGCCTCGTCGACCAGTGGCGGGGCTTCGAGAAATCCGGTCAGCACGCCGTCTTTCACGTGCATCCGGCTGGCCACCACCTCGTCGAACAGTACTGACAACGGCTCCACATGCAGGTCTACGGCACCGGTGATGAGTACGGTTCGGTGCCCGGCTGCGCGGTGGCGACGGATCTGCCGGGTGGCCTCGGGCATCACGCGGTGCAGCAGCACGTCGCCGAGCACCTCGGTGACCAGGGCCCGCAGCGCGTCGGCCCGCACGCCGGCGTAGCGGCGGAGAAAGGCGCGCAACAGTTCACCGCGGTCACGGCGCTCGGCGTAAAGGTATCGGGGGGCGCAGCGGGCCAGATCGGCCAGCTCGCGTAGCCAGCCGGAACGGGGCATTGTCGCCAATCGAGCCCACAGGTAGGACTCGACGACGTTGGAGTTCACGATGGTGCCCTCCAGGTCGAACACCGCAGCCACGTCGGTGCGTTCGGGCAGCGACAGAGACGATATCGACGTCGACTGCGACGGGGACCCGCGATGGCCGGCGGTGGAACGTCCCCGCCGCTGCCCGGCTCGGCGGACCGTGGCTGTGATCGATGGGCAGTGCACATCCTGCAGGTAGGCCCGCCAATCGATGACGGTGGGGTCGAAACCGTGCTCGGTGGCTCGCTGGGCTGGCAACGCGGCGTGCAGCTCCCGCAGCCGAGTGTCGTCGTAGATCACCTCGGCGCGGGTGTAGACGCCGTAGAGGTCGGCGTATTCCCGCAGTTGCCCTAAGTCCTGCTGCTGGCGGCCCAGGCTGGTCAGCCAATCCTGGGACCGCTTCGATGGTGGTAGTCGCAGCAGTACCCGCTCGGCTAGCGCAGTGACCCGTTCCCCGGCGTGCAGCGTCAGCTCTACCTGCTGGCTGCCGGGGAACCGCCAAGTCGGTGGCTCGACGTGGCCGCGATCACCGTCAGGCATGGGGTGGTTGTCGAAGTACTCCCGGCACAGCATGTACATGTTTTGAAAGGTCAACGGGTTACTGGCCCCGGAGCTGACGTGCAAGTATGCCGGTCCAGTGGCGGGCGGCCGGGCGGCGGCCGCGAGGATGGCGTTGATCACCAGATCGACCGGGATCACGTCGAGCACGGAATCGGGTAGCCCAGGGAATTCGCGCAGCACCCCTCGGCCGTAAGCGATGATCAGCGGGTCGGCCATCTTGAAGCCGTCGATCCACCCGGGGTACGGGTGTCGCAGCGCACTCTCCACGATGGCGGGCCGGACCACCGACAGCGGTCGGCCGGTGTGCGCCCACCGCTGTTCGGCGACCCGCTCACCCAGCGCCTTGGTCAGCGTGTAGACGTCTGGCCAGCCCAGGCTCCGGGCCCGGGTGCGACCATAGTCCACCAGCCGGCGGGTGACCCACTTAGTGCGTAACCGTTCGGCGGCGGCGGCGGTGGACTGGGGTCCAGCTTTGGCGTGTTGCTCGTCCGCTTGCGCCAGCGCGCGGCGAAGTACCTCCGGTCGCCGGGAGTCTCGCTCCACATCGGCCCGGGCGGCCAACGCCATCTCCAGCTCGAGCTGCCAGTCCACGTCGTGGTCCAGTGCTGCCTCAGCGACGACGCCCTTACGGGTGCCCGCGACGTAGGCAGTAGAAACGTGCACCACATGCGGCGAGCCGGCGAGTGCTTCGTACAGGGTCGCCACGCCCGAGACGTTGGTGCGGAATGCCTCGTCAACCGGGGGATCGAAGGACACTGTCGAGGCACCATGGATCACGACGTCGAGGTCGGCGGGTAGGGCGACCGAGCCGAGGTCGCCCTCGATGACCGTAACCCGCTCGCGCACCACCCGCACCAGTTCGTCCGCGCCGAGGCGCTCACTCAATGGGCGGAACACATTCTTGCGGAGCAATGTGCTGAGCCGGTCGGCCGCGCCGCGCTCGCCACGGGGCCGGATCAGCACCGAGACATGGGTGTCCGGGTAGCTGGCCAGTAACCGCTCCAAAGTCGCCTGGCCCAGGAACCCCGTGGCGCCGGTGAGCAGCACGTGGGACCCGGCGAGCTCCTCGCAGGACACCGGACGAGCAGGTCTCGCGGTGCTCATGTGCTCCTCCCGAGGCTGCGCCACGCCGAATCAGGCTAATTTCCTTGTGGCGCGAGCGCGCCAGCCGGATGGTCGCGGTGGTAGGCCGACAGGGCGGCCTCGCACACCCGGCGAACCGGCCATCCTAGTGCCTGCGCGACCCGCTCGGCGTCGGCGAGTTCAGGCTTGGCAGTCTGCTGTCCTCCCGGTCCGGCGGCGACCTTGACGGTGATCTCCTGCTCGGCCCCCGGCGGCCCCACCGGCACTGGCACGGTGATCCGCGGCAGCGTAGTGCGCTGCCAGAGCGCCCACCGCACGCCGAGCGTGGTGCTGTGCCGGAACAACGCGTCCACCACCGCTGGACGGACCTGCTCGGTGCACAGTGCGGTGAGCACCTGCCCAGGCCTGCCGTGTCGACCGACGGTGGCGGTGGTCCAGCAGTCCCACGCTCCGGCTGCCCGAACGGCGAGCAGCACTCCGGGCCACAGCTCGGGATCGAGATCATCGACGGTGGTCTCCACCACGGTGACCGGCTCCGCAGGGCCCGGGCCTGGCACGGCCCCAGACTCGGTACGGCAGCCAATCACCAACCGGGTGATGTTGGGTCGCTCCGGGTTGTCCCTGTGTCCGGCGCCGCTGCCCACCGCGTCGACCATCATCGGTGGCAGCGAGCCGGGCGTGGCCAGAGCCGCGATCAGGGCCGCCCCAGTGGGCGTGGTGCGCTCCCCGGCTAGGTTCCCCCCGGTCAGCGACAGACCATGGTCGGCCACGATCTGCAGCACGGCAGGTGCCGGGATCGGGATCGTGCCGTGCGCGCCGCGTGCGCTGCCACTGCCGGCTGCCAGTGCCGAGCAAGTCAGCAGCGCGTCGTCAGCGAGCAAGCCGAGCTGCTCAGCCGCGACCGCGGTGCCAACCACGTCGGCCAGCGCGTCGGCGGCCCCCACCTCATGGAACTGCACCAGTTCGGTGGGGATGCCGTGCACCGCAGCCTCCGCATCGGCGAGTAGCTGGAAGGTGCCGGCGGCTACGCGGGTAGCTGCTGCGCTCAGTCGGGCGGCCGCGATGGCGGCCAGCACTTCGGCCAGCCCCCGGGTGGGTTGGTCGGCGGCCGGGGTGATGACGACGGCTCGGGTACAGCGCAGTCCGCAGCGCCGGGTCTGCTCGGCCTCGACGTCCAGGCCGGGCACCCCTAACGAGCGGACTGCGGTGCGCACCACAGCAAGGTCAGCACCGGCGTCAAGTAACGCGCCGAGCAGCATGTCACCGGCCACACCCGCGGTGCAGTCCAGATACGCCGCTCTCAGCTCAGCCACCGTGCACCCGCGCGACGATCTTGACGGCGTGGGCCGCAGCACCGAACCCGTTGTCGATGTTGACCACAGACAGCCCAGGCGCGCAGGAGGCGAGCATCGTCGCGGCGGCAACGTACCCGCCTGCGCTCACCCCGTAGCCCACACTGGTGGGTACACCGACCACGGGCGCTCGGATCAGTCCGGTCACCACCCCAGGCAGGGTGCCCTCCATTCCGGCGATGGCGATCACGCAGTCGGCCGCGGACAGCTCGTCGAGGTAGAGAAGTAACCGGTGCAGCCCCGCGACTCCGACATCGGCGATTAACCGGTGGCCGGCACCGAGCGCTTGCAGGGTGGCGATCGCCTCGCGCGCAACCGGCAGGTCTGAGGTGCCTCCAGTGAGCACTGCAACGAACCCGCGGGTTGGGGGTAGGGCACCAACGATCACGGTCCGCCCGACCAGGTCGGCCACGACCGGCTCGGCTGGGAAAGCGCTCGGCGCCCGGCGCAGCACGCCGTCGGGACACCGGGTGGCCAGCGCGGGGAACTCGGGTTCGCTGCGCCGCTGTGCGGCCAGCAACCCCAGCGTCTGCTCCTCAGTCTTGCCGTCGGCGAAGACGACCTCGGGCACGGCGGTGCGTTGCCTACGGTCCAGATCCAGGCGGGCGATACCGCCTACTTCGCCGATCCGATCACCGGTTCCGGCTGCGCCGGCGGGCTCCTGCCCAAGATTCAACCTGGGGTCCTGCGGTGGCTGCGGTGCAGAGTCGACCACGGCGCCGACTATCTCACGCGATCCGGCGCCGCCCTGGACATGCGAGAATCGTCGACCATGCACAGTGCGGATTTCGTCAGCACCACCTATGCTGCGGCGACTTTGCTCGACCGGCTGGGACGGCTGGAGGGGTTGGTGGTGGCCTTTTCGGGCGGGGTCGACTCCGCCGTGGTGTTGGCTGCGGCCGTCCGGGCGCTCGGCGCCGATGCCGTGCTGGCCGCTATCGCCGACTCGCCCAGCCTGGCACGCGCCGAGCTCGCGGGTGCTCAGCGCGTCGCCGGGCAGATCGGGGCGGAACTGGTAGTGCTGCGCACCGATGAGCACATCGACTCGGGCTACCGGGCCAATGCCGGCGATCGCTGCTACTTCTGCAAACGGACTGTGCTCGCCGCGGTGCGCGGTCTCGCCCAGCGGCGCGGATTTGCCCACGTTGCTACCGGCACCCATCTCGATGACCGTCGCGCCTCGCACCGCCCGGGACTGCGAGCAGCGGTTGAGCTCGGGGTATGCGAGCCGCTGGCTGAGGCGGGCGCTACCAAGGAGATCGTGCGCTTGCTGGCGGCGCACTGGAATCTGACGGTGCGGGACAAGCCGAGCACCCCGTGCCTGGCCTCCCGGATCGCAGTCGGGGTACCGGTGACTGTCGAGGCGCTGGCGGTGGTCGAGCGGGCCGAGTTGGCCGCCAGCGAATACCTTGCCGACCACCAGGTTCCGGTGCGCGACCTGCGGGTCCGGCTGCTGGGTCACGCAGGATTCCGGGTAGAGCTCGACCAGGTCGCTTTGGACGGTGTTTCTCTCCAGGCACGGGCGGGGCTGCTGGCGCGAGTCGCGGAAGCGGGTCTCGGCGGGAGGGGGGACTTGGCGCGTTACCACTCAGGGTCACTTAGCGGCTGAGCGACGCCAGAGCGCAGCAGGGACCACAGCATGGACCCGGCTCGCTGGACCGGACCTGTGCTACGCCCGGCGGCATCGGGCCCCACCCCGTAGCGAGCAGCGGCGCGGCTGACCAGATGCATGTCAGCCAGACCGGGTAGCCGGTCGATCTTGTCGTCGATCTGCCTGATCATTCGGGCACCCTCCGCGCCGCCCATCAGGTAGCGCAACAGAAACGCTGTCTCCGCAGCCGGCATGATCCCTGACCCTACCGGGGTCCACGCCGCCCTGAGGACAAACCGGGTCAGGAGCCGGGCGGTGCGCGAGCGCTCCAGCCGCTCCCGCGCCTGGCTGGCGTAGAAGGCCACGTGCCGGGTCTCCTGCCGCTGGATGCGGCCGACCACCCTGGTCAGTTCGGGATGGTCCGTCTGGGCCAGCAACCGTCCATAGCCGGCGTAGGTGGACCATTCGTTGATCACGCCAAAGGTCATGTGCACCGCGATGAAGTCTTCACCAATCAGATTGGCCGCCAGCGCCTGGTAAATCGGAGACAACCAGTCACTGCGACCCTGGGCAAGCCGGATGTGGCGGATCCGATCGGGGCCCACGGCCCGGCCATGCGCGGCCAGCACCTTGTCCAGTACCTCGCCGTGCCAGAACTCCTCGTAGGCCCACATGGTCAGGAACGTCGTGATCTCGGGGTCCTGGTGTGACGGAGTAACCAGCAAATCCCGCAGGTAGCAGATGGTGTGGCTCTCGACGTCGGACATGTACTGCAACGCCCTCAGCGCAGCCTCGGGTAACGGTGTGCGTTCAAAGGCGGAGTAATCGACGTCGTCGTCGACTACCCGGCGGGCGGTAACGCTGTAGTTCATAATGTCGAAGGACATAGGCACTCCTATTCGGTTGTTGCGCGGGTGCGGGTGTCCCGCGGGATTGCCCGGGTGCGGGTGTCCCGCGGGATGCCGGTGAGCACAACCTGCTGATGAGGGTTCGCGTGCCTGGGCCAAGCGGTTCGCCGATGCGGCGACGATCTTTGAAGACTGTAAGAGAAGATCAGCGTCCAGAAGCCGACGTGGGGGGGTCGGCGGGGGACGGTGCGGCACGCGAGGCGGTCTGCACGGTACCGGCCGCGAGGCGTGCCATGGTCCGTCGTCGCCCGCGTCGGCGATCCCGCCGGGTCGGGTGAGCCGGCCAGATCTCTTCGATCGCGCTGTTGAACTCGGCGCCGAGCACGATCGCCATCGCGATGAAGAACGAGAACAGCAGATACGCGATCGGGGCGGCGAGCGCCCCATAGGTGTACCCGGTGCCCGTAACCGAAGAGATATAGAGCCGCAGCCCGGTGCTGGTGACCAGGAATACCGCCATCGCCAGCAGGGCGCCGGGCAGCCCGCGGTGCCACGGCAGCTTGTTGGGTAACACCACCTTGTACAGCGTGGCCAGTCCGAGCATCAGCAGGACGCCGAGCCCGGGGTAGTAGAAGATGCTGACCAACTGGGCCACCGTGGGTCGCACTGCCTTCGGGAGCAGTTCAGGTATCAGGTCCGGGCCCAGCGCAGTCAGCGGCAGCACGAGCACTGATGCGATGAGCGCCACCGCATAGAGCAGCAGAGCGAAGATCCGCTGCCACACTGGGTGACGGACGGCGTACTGATGGTAGGCGGCAGTGATCGAGTCTACGAGGGATGCCAGCGCCGAGGAACCGGCCCACAGGGAGAGGACGAACCCGACCGAGACGATGGAGCTGTGCCCCCGGGTGAGGATCTCGGAGACCGTCGGGCGGATGATCTGGTTGACCACATCGGCGCTGAACACGCCGGTGGCCAACCGCACGATCTCCCGCTGCGCTGCCCCGACCGTGGCCGGCCCAAGCCAGCTGGTGACGAATCCGAGGCTGCCCAGCAGCCCCAGCAGCAGCGGCGGCAGCGACAGCGTCATCCAGAACGCCGCCTGAGCCGACATCGAGACGAAGCTGTCCCGCCAGGCCTTGGTAGCGGTCCGGGAGATCAGGCGCAGCAGGCCGCGCCGGGCCCGCTCGCCGGTGCCGGGTTCGGCAGCAGTGGGGCTGGCACTGACGGCGGGGGGCTCGGTGGTGGACTCGGCGGGGGCATCCATGTCGCCTCCCAGAATGGTCCATTCGCTGGAGCGCGCACAGCGTGACCCGCCGGGGCAGGTAGCGTGCGGCTGCCCGTCGAGCAAAGGAGCGCGTCGCCCGCCGTGTCCCGCCCCGCCGAGACCGCCGCTGTTGCCGCATTCTCGCGCCCGCCGCTGCGCACCTGGCAGCGCAGAGCGCTGGCCCGGTACCTGGCCACTGCGCCGCAAGACTTCCTTGCGGTCGCCACGCCGGGTGCCGGCAAGACGACCTTCGCCTTGCGGGTGGCAGCCGAACTGCTGGCCGACCGGACCGTGCACGCGGTGACCGTGGTCGCCCCCACCGAGCACCTCAAGCACCAGTGGGCGGCAGCGGCCGCCGAGGCGGGTTTGGCGCTGGACCCCGAGTTCCGCAACTCGGTGGGCGCCACCTCTCGCGATTACCACGGCGTCGCCGTCACCTATGCTCAGGTCGCGGCGCACCCGACCCTGCACCGGGTGCGTACCGAGGGACGCCGCACCCTGGTGGTGCTCGACGAGATCCACCACGCTGGAGATGCCAAGAGCTGGGGCGAGGGGGTACGGGAGGCGTTCACTCCGGCGGTGCGCCGACTCGCCCTGACCGGAACCCCGTTCCGGAGCGACGACACCCCGATCCCGTTCATCAGCTATGAACCGGATGGCGCTGGCGCGTTGCGTTCTGCCGCAGACCACTTCTACGGCTACTCCGAGGCGCTGGCTGACGGGGTGGTGCGGCCGGTGATCTTCCTCGCCTACTCCGGCGAGGCCCGCTGGCGGACCAGCGCGGGAGAGGAGTACGCGGCGCGGCTGGGGGAGCCGCTCACCGCCGAGCACACCGCCCGGGCCTGGCGCACCGCGCTAGATCCGGCGGGGGAGTGGATCTCCGCTGTGTTCGCCGCAGCGGACACCCGGCTGGCCCAATTACGCGCTGGCGCGCTGCCCGACGCGGCCGGCCTGGTGATCGCCACCGACCACACCGCCGCCAGAGCCTACGCCGGGACCCTGCGGAAGATCACCGGTCGGGAACCGGTGCTGGTATTGTCCGACGACCAGTCCGCCTCCAGCCGGATCGCCACGTTCGCCGACTCCGATGAGCGCTGGCTGGTCGCGGTCCGGATGGTGTCCGAGGGCGTCGACGTACCCCGATTGGCGGTCGGGGTGTACGCGACATCGGCGGCTACCCCGCTGTATTTCGCCCAGGCGGTGGGTCGGTTCGTCCGGTCCAGGCGTCCCGGCGAGACCGCAACGGTGTTCCTGCCCAGCGTGCCCGTGCTATTGGGGCTGGCGAGCGAGCTGGAGAAACAACGCGATCATGTGCTTGGTGCGCCGCACCGGGCTGACGAGGGCTGGGACGACGCTGCGCTCGCGCAGGCCAACGCCCATCATGACGAGCCCGGCGAGCAGGAGCGCGCGTTCACCGCGCTGGGCGCCAACGCCGAGCTAGATCAGGTGATCTACGACGGTGCTTCCTTCGGCACGGCCGCCTTCGCCACTACCGAGGATGAGCAGGACTACCTCGGGCTGCCCGGGCTGCTGGAGCCCGACCAGATGCGGGCGCTGTTGCGGCGGCGTCAGGAGCAGCAGCTCGCCCGGGCAACGGAGCGCTCGACGGAGCACTCCGTTGGGCCATCGGTGCCCGCCCGACCGCCTACGATGCGGGAACGCCTCGCTGAGTTGCGCCGGGAGCTCAACACCCTGGTCGCGTTGGCCCACCACCGCACCGGCCGGCCGCACGGGGTGATCCACCAGGAGATCCGCACCGCGTGCGGCGGCCCGCCCACCGCGATGGCCACCGCCGAGGAAATCGAAAAACGCATCGCCTACCTGCGCTCCCGGTAGGTGATCAGCCTGTGCACGTAAGCTCACCGCTGGTGCTGGCGCTTGTCGCGGGGGATCCCGACGGGGACCTCGGCGTGTCGTGTCAGCCTTGCCGAAAGCGTACGCGACGATCTCCGCCATGACCGAGCGCAAGAAGGTCGGGCGCCCCAGCAAGGGTGATCGCGTCGTCACCTGGACCCGTTTGCCCAGGGCGCACCGAGAAAAGGCGGAAGAACTAGCGGCTGAGTGGGGGCAACCGCTCTCGGAAGTGCTTGCTGCCCTCATTGCGATCGGCTTCGACCACTGCGGCGAGCTCACCCGGCCTGCGGCTCGATCGGACCCTCATGAGGGGTTGCCGCTGGATGGGGCCTCGTAAAGGTCTGAGGAGGCTACCCTATGGAGGACTCCTCAGAGACTGGCTTCCACCTCGACGCTGAAACCCTCCGAACCGGGGATGAGGATCGGCTGCAGCGCGGTGTGGTCTCCTCGCCCGGCACGTGTCCATTCTTTGATCAAGGCTCGGAGCGATTCTTCGGCCTCCCCGGTGCCGGCGATGACCATGTCCCGAGGTCGAAGGAACGCTGCGGAGTCGTTGAGTACGAGCCCGATGCCTGAGACGCTGCTGGGACCGACGCCGCCGAATCCGGCAGAAGCTAGGCCGTGGGGTTGCCGGGCGTAGAGGTAGCCGTAGAACGCGCAGCGTGCCGGGTAGTCGTCGTCGAGAGGACTCGGAACCGAGCGCCCCGCGGCGATCATCTGGGCGGCGTGGTGGGCGCGTTCGGGGTTATCGCGCACTGTTGGTGCGCTGACCCACACGATCCCGCGGCCATCGAGCTGGTGTAGCGCGTCGCAGTGCCGGATCGGTACGGCGACCTCTGTGATCACCTCTGGGTACATCTCGATGAATCCGCCGGCCTGGACGTCGCGGGGGATTGCCCGGCCGTGGTGAAGGTCGACGCGCAGGAGTAGGTGGGCCTGGGCGATCGGGGCGACCTTGACCGGTGTAACGATCACCGCCCGGTCAGCGGCCTGCTCGACCCAGGCCCGGGGTAGCAGGTGCGGGGCGG
>JAFARZ010000210.1 GCA_019245115.1 Streptosporangiaceae bacterium
GCGGCTTCGCCCTTTTGACCCAGCGCTGGCAGACCCTCCAGCACGTCACCGCCAGCCCCGGCAAAATCGGCCTCATCGCCCGCGCCGCACTCGTCCTGCTGCTATTCGAGCACAAGATGCTCACATGAAGTCGCTGAGAAAACCTCACTGCCTGATTCAGATTCGTGCCGACCCTCTGCACCTGCACGGTTGCCCGGATGAGCTCGGTCAGCGCTTCGCGAAGCGAGAGCACCGCAAGCGGAGCGGTCCGCCGCGCAGCGGCCAGCGCCTTCTCCGCCACGAATGCCGAGACCGTCAGCCCTTCTGATCGCGCGGCATCCTCCAGGTCGGCATGCTCGGCCGGATCGACCGAGATCGCGACCCTGCAGCAGCGTGACCTGCCTTGTTGGCGCCTTCGGCGCCGCTGGCGTTCGGCGCTTGCCCCATCCTGAGCCTGCTCGCTCATCCTCACTGCCCCCATCTTTTGTCCGGTGCGCAGCGCCGAACTGTCGCCTCGTACTCCCCGGCTCTGCCGGGCGAGGCGCCAGCGGCTTGCGCAGTAGCGCTATTTCCGGGCACCGCTGGGTCCGGAAATAGCTGGTGTTACACATTCCTATATCTTGCTTCCGGCTAAAAGCCGTCACCCTCAGGATACCCATGAAGTGATGCCAGATCGCTTTCTTGCGGCCTCGGCACGCTACGTTGATCGTAGCCGCCAGGAATTAATCGTGGGCGTCACAGAATGGCGTCAAACGGAATTATTCTCGGGTCGTCGCGCCGTTCCGACCGCCGAGAAATGGTGATGAGTCAACTTGCGTTGCAATCCCCTGAGCCGCCGTGCATCCGCAAGCCGGGCCGGCGCCCAGGTCGATGACATGGCTGGTGGTAGTGATGATGCTGACCGGGCAGTGGCGGGCGTATGCGGCCAGTGCGAGCGCGAGTTTGGGTTCGGTGCCGGGCGGTGCGCGGTAGCCGCGGGCGTAGCTGACGAATCCGGCGGTGAGCCGGGCACGGCCCTCCAGCAGCCGGAGCTGTCCGGCGCCGTATCGCCGTTCCAGTTCGGTGGCCGCGGCGAGGCCGGGTTTCTCGATCAGCTCATGCACGAGGAGTTCACCGTGATGGCGGACAGCGGCGATCACGCCGTGGCTTGCCGCCAGCTCCCGCTGGTAGGCGCGGCCGAGAACGGCGGGATGACCGGCTGGTGCCCGGCTCAGGGCATGCAGCGGGCTGTCGCCTGGGTAGAGGTTATCGGCGAACGCGACGTACAGGTCACCGGCGGCGAGGTGGTCGGCGCCGTTCAGCACTGAGGTGAGGTCCGCATACGGGCCGTGCTGGGTGATGAAGCTGACCTTGACCTCGCCTGCCCGGCCTGGCCCGGGTCGCAGCCGTGCTGCGCGGGCGTACCGGTCCTGGCTGTCCTTGCTGAGCGCCGTGCGTGCCCAGGCGGTGAAGGCGTCGTAGTACGGGTGGCAGACGATCACCACGTCCGCTGGGCCGGACCGGATGATCTCATCGAGTAGGTGCGTGATGCCGGGGCGTCCGCCGACCGGGTAGAACTCCTTGGGGATATACCGGGACCAGCTGGCGATCCGGGTGCCCAGCCCGCCCGCGCATACCACGACCTGGATGGCGCTGCCGCCGGTCACGATAGTCGCCGGTGCGGTAGGTTAGCGCGGTGCACGTTCGAGTGACCGGTGTCGTCATCGAAGACGACCGTATCCTGCTGCTGAACCAGGACACCGACACCAGCCGCGGCTGGAGCCTGCCGGGCGGCAAGGTGGAGGAAGGTGAGACGATCCGCGACGCGCTGGTGCGAGAGATGCGCGAGGAAACCGGCCTGGACGTGGAGCCGGGGCGGCTGCTGTATGTGTGTGACCATCTGCCGGGTAACGGTACGCATGTCGTTCACCTGACCTTCGAGGCCCGCCGCACCGGCGGGACACCCGGGCAGATCACAGCAGGGCTGGACACGCGGCCGATCCGAGGCGTGGAATTCACCAGGATCGCTGACCTGCCCTTGCTCGGGTTCGGCGAGCGGTTCGCGCAGCTAGCCACGGACGGGTTCCCCGGCGCCGGCAGCTACATGGGCGCCAAGTCCAGCATCGGCCTGTGAGCTGCCTAGCAGCTGGATCACCTGCTGGTCGATCTCGGCCAGCGGCCGCGACCGGTCATCAAGCGCGGTGAGCCACTGACCCAGCCGCCTGGCCAGCTCGGTGGCGCTGACCGGCCGCTGGCCGTCGCGGACCAGGCGGACGCCGACCCCGCGTGAGCAGCCGAGCAGGTGACGGCTGCGCGGCTGCTCCGCTGCCTCCCGGGTTGCTGGGGTGTTCCATGCGATGCCGTACAGCCACCTGATAACCGGCCCGCCGGAGCCGGGGTCAGAGTGTGGGCCGTCGCCGCACCACAGCTGCAGGTTGCCCAGCAGGTGATGGATGCCGCATGGGCCGCTACCGGGTTCAGTGACCGGGCTGGCATCTCCGTCGCGGTATCCGGCGTTCCCGCCGACCGCAGCGCCGGCGGTGAGCGCGGCCAGTTCGGCGCGGGTCGGCAGCCGCGAGCCGGCCCAGGCGGCGAACGCGGCGGCGCCAATCCACGTGACCCAGTACGCCGGGTAGTCCTCATACCCCTGGCTGACCGTCCACCGCCCGGTACTGGCGTCGCGGTGCAGTCGGCCGCCCCGCTCGTGCGGCATCTCGCATGCCAGCAGCCAGGTCCCGCCGTGACTGTTGGGCATCCCGGCCACGGCGAGAGCGTCCAGGAACCTGGCGTACTCGCTGTTGCTCACCAGCAGGTTCCGCACCTCCAGGCCACCGCGCCGGAGGAAGCACGGGTGCGCGCCAGCCGCCACCGGGGCAGGCCTCTGCTGGGGGCGCGTCGCCGGTTGCGGCTCCAGGCGGTACAGGTGGTCACCGGACAGCCAGGACCCGGCGGCGGCGACCAGCGGTGTCGGCAGCAGGGCGCTGGCGATGGCGAGGCTCGCTGTCTTCGTGGCACTGATGACCGCCGCGTCTGCTGGTGATACCGCCGCGGTCAGCGTTGTCTTCGCGTTCGCGGTCACGAACGTGTCATCGATGCCGCCTGGCTGCAGATCCGGCTCTCGGGTGAGGTCCAGTCCGTTAGCACGGGCGAGCTCACCGAGTTCGGGCAACGCCGACATGAGCGCGGCCAGGGCATCGGCAGGCCTGGTGACGGCGGTCTCGTAGGCGACGTGCGCAGGCCGGAGGTCGGCGAGCGCGTCGGCGATCAGCACGGTGTTCAGCACCTGCAGGCGGACTAGTGCGACCAGGTCCGGCGGGTCATCGTCGGGGACGAGCGCGGTCAGGTGGCGCATCTGGTCCGTCCCGGACCTGGTCATCGCAAGCATCTGTTGGTACCTCGACCGGTATGCCCAGCGGCGGAACAGGTCACCCCGGATAAAGGAGGACGCGACCCCGAGCGGGCAGCGGGACAGTACCAGGACCGGTGCCCCGGGCAGCAGCGACAGCAGGGTCGGCAGGGCGAAGAACAGGTTGGTCTCCTTCACCACCTGCCGGTGCGGACCGTATTTGGCGGCTGCGAAGGTCACCAGCCAGTGCCTGGCCAGCCCGCCGCTGACGGCGGCCGGCGGGTCACCGAACCGGGGGTTGAGAGCCGACCACGGATGATCTGGCCCGAGCTGCTGCCGGAACGGCTCGTTATGCTGCCCCAGCACCGGCCGCAGAGTATCGCTTACCCAGTTCGAGCCGACCCGCTCACTGGTCCCCAGGATCAGCAGCGGGGCCAGCACCCGCTCCCCGCGCTTCCGCGCAGCCCGGGTGAATGCCGTAAGCCGCGCCTCAACCTCGCCGCTCACCAGATCGCTGCCTTCCGCTGCACGCATCGGGCTCACCTCCGCAAGAACCTGCGCGGGCAAGTTGCGCCGCTGCATTGTCCAGCTACGCTTCTGACAACCGCCCGCTTTCGTGTCCGGACTCAACGTAAGCTCCTGGCCTGCGGTCTTGAACTCACGGCGGGTACGAGTAACACCCGGCGAAAGACACGGGGCGGCCCATGAGCACGCGCGGAACACTGACCAGCGGTACGAGTTCAGAAGGCCGCGTCTCCGGCTACGTCTTCAAGATCGTCCGTGAGTCCACTGGACGGACCCAGCAGCAGCTCGCCGCGGACCTGCGGGTCAGCACCGCGGCCATCCAGGGCTGGGAAAGCGGACGGCGTCCGCTCATGGCCATGCCCGCCGGGCAGTTCCTGGCCCTGCGCAGCTGGCTCCGCCACCTCGGCGCCACACCCGCGCTCCTGCGCACCCTCACCCAGGCCCTCGAAGCCGACCACATCCTCGGCCATGCGCTCGCCACACCCCGTCGTGCCGCTGACCCGGACGGGCACCCCCTCGGCTCCTGGGTACTCAGCCGCCCGCTGACCGTCCTGACCGCCTGGCCGATCGGAGCCAAAGCCCCCGAGATCCTCTGCCAGAGCAGCTCAGCTGCCAGCCGCAGAGGGCCGGTACCCGCAGGCCCGGTCCTCAGCGCCGACGAGCGCCGCCACGTCGTCGAGCACCTCCAGCACGTCGCCGAACGTGCCCGGTCGAGCGACCCGGACGGCCTCCTGCTCAAACGCCAGGCCTACTACCTGGCGGGCTACGATTCCTCACCAGGCATCCGGCAATGGCTCGAAACCATGCGGCGAGCCGACCAGGCCCGGCTGCGCCCGCCCGCAGGCTGGTCCCCAGCCTGGCCGCTGGCCAGATCCACCGCCAGCGCACTGACCAGAGCCGGTGACCCCGAACCGATGCGGCGCTTCCTCCACGATCAGATGACCGGCGAGACGGCAGAAACAGCGAACCTGAACTACTGGGCATTCTGGACCGGCGAACTGGACGAGCAGCAGACCTCGGATGAGTTCATCGGCTCCACCTCTCCGCTCAGCTGGCACGGCGGCCAGCTCGTCCGCCACCTGGCCGGACGGCTGCACGGCAACATAGGGTTCACTGAGCTGAACATCCGTTCCCTGCACACCCTGATCCGAGTCCGGCCTGCCCTCGCCCGCCCTGTCTCCGGAGATCTCCAGGCGACGATCACGCGGCTGCTGGATGAGGACCAGGTATCGGCCCCGGCCCGCAGGGAACTGGAGACACTGCGGTACGGCATCGCGATCGCGCACCAGACCTGAAAGGCGGCACACGTGAACGGCGAGCCACGCGACATCACCGGATTCCTCTACGAGACCGGCGTGCTCAAGCGGTACGCGCGCACCGGATGGGTCCTGGCTGGCGTCCCCGACCCCGAATCAGTCGCCGAGCACTCCTTCCGCGCCAGCATCATCGCCGCGGCCATTGCCGCCATGGAAGACGCCGACCCGCAGCGTGCCGCGTTCCTCGCCCTTTGGCACGACACCCAAGAAACTCGCACCACCGACCTGCCGCACCTGACCAAGCAGTACGTCACCGCCGTTCCGAATGACACCGTCACCAGCGACCAAGTCCAGCCGCTGCCGGCAGCCGTCGCCGCGATGATCCAGGACGCGGTCGCCGAATACGAGACCGGGCAAACCATGGAAGCACGCTGCGCCCGTGACGCCGACAAACTCGAATGCCTCCTCCAAGCCCGCGAATACCAGGACCAGGGCCACCAGAACCTCCAGCCGTGGATCGACACCTCCGTCGCCAGCCTGCACACCGCGTCCGCCAAGCAGATCGCCGACGAAGCCCTCAGCCAAGGCTCTCTTGACTGGCTCCAGCGAACCCGGCGCATCTGAGCGCCGCCTAACGCGACACGGCACACACAAGTTCCCGTACCGGCTGGCCGAGTCCGCGTTCTGTGTGGTCGTGGCAACGTAACCCTCTGCTGCATCTGACACTTGCGCCACAGGCGTTGCAACGACAAACTACTTCCGAAGCCGTTGAGCTGTGCAGATGAAGGACCTGATGCGTCTCCGGCAGGGTAACCCCGCAGAAGAACTGCCGCGCCGCTGCAGAATACATCGGAGAAGCCGCCGCGGTCGCTACCCGGCTCGGCCCTCGCACCTCCCGGCGCCAGCCCGCATTCGGGCCAGCCGGATCACGCTCTACCAGGTCAGCATCGCTCAGGTTCTCGGCGACAACGGGACCGCCATCGGCCACGCCAGAAACTCCTGCCCGCCGCCATCCCCACCGCCGAGCGCTAGGGCCGCTATTGGGTCGATGTCGCCCGCGCCTGGCACCAGTGGGGAAACCGAAGCCGCTACGCTGCGCTGCTATCTGCCGAGCGCGCCGCCCCGCTGAAGTCCGCTACTGCCCGCCCGTCCACCGCATGACCGAAGACCCGCTCCGCTCCAGCCCGCACCGCTCCCTGCCCGGCCTGCGCGCGTTCGCAGCCAGAACCGGCACGCCCGGAACATGAGACCTGGTCGGCGCTGCGACCCGCCCGTCGGCCGCGCGGGCTGGACTGGGATCAGCTCCCCACCAGGAATGATCGCCGCGATTCCGGTCCTCTCTGGGCGCGCACGGTCCTAGGGCCGTTAGGGTAGGCGCGGTGTCCGGTGAGGAGGCGGTTCGTACCGGAGGTTTGCGGATCTTGCTGACCGGGCCGCCCGGCAGCGGAAAGACCACGGTCTTGCGTCGGCTGATCGCGCTGCTCGGTGCCGAGGGCGTTAAGCTGGGCGGGTTCGTCACCGAGGAATTCCGCGAGGGCGGCCACCGCGCCGGTTTCACCGTGCGGGAGATTGACGGCCCGTCGGCCGTTCTGGCCCGCGCGGGCCAGCCGGGCAGCGCGCGGGTAGGCCGGTACGGGGTCGACATCGAGGCGTTCGAGAGCATCGCGTTGTCGGCCATTGACCATGCCGTGGAAGACGCCCACGTCGTCGTCATCGACGAGATCGGGCGGATGGAGCTGGCGTCTGCGAGGTTCATCGCCCGTCTTGACGCCGTGTTCGCGCTGCCCAGACCAGTCGTGGCGACCGTCCACCTAGCGGCTCATCCCGTGACAGACATGCTGACCCGCGCTCCCGGCACGGACGTCGTGCACGTCAGCGACGGCAACCGCGATCATTTGCCGGATCAGCTCAGCGAGCGCCTGCTGATCCTGCTCGGACGAGGCTTAGCATCCCGTCCAGTTCGCGTACCTCCGGGCTGTCCCGGTCCTGCTCCAACGCTCGCCTGGTCGCCAGGATCTGTCGCATCTTTTCCACCGAGCGGACGGTGGCGTTTCCCTCCAGCGCCTGCTTGAGCAGTGCGGCTGCCTCAGCGGTCTGCCTGGTCGTCGCGTGAATCTGGGCGCGGGTCACGGTGAGCGTCACGCGGTACCGCTGGAACGCGGGCGACGTATGCTCGTCTAGCGTCGCCAGGATCGGCATGGAGTCGCGCAAGCCGAACCGCGCCATGATCATGGCGCGCTGCCTGGTCACGAACTGGCTGTCCGGAATACCGAGCCGGGGTGAGGGTGCCTCATTGATCGAAGCTGAAGCGTGGATATCAGCGACGTCCAGTTCATGCAGCGCCGCATCCCGGCGGCCGCCCTCAGCGTGGGATTGCGCCCGGTAGATAGCGATGTAGCACTGCGCGGCGTCAGGCAGCGAGGAGTCATCGAGCTGCTCCAGAATGGCGAGCGCAAGTTCGTCGTCGCCGAGTTGAGCGTGCATCCAAGCCACGCCGCACAGCGCGAATACGTACAACTCTCTCGCATGACCACGCGCGGCCAGCTCGGCGGCGCACCGGTACCACTCCAGGGCCCGGTGCCGGTCACCCTGGTCGAAGAGCTGATACGCCACCAGATGGCAAGCATCAGCGGCGACCCTGGCCAGCGCGGTGTGCAAAGCTGGGCCCGCATCGCTCTGCCGCCACTGCTGGACAACAGCATGTGCATGCCGCATCGTGGCAGACAGCAACTCGCTGGCACCTTGCCGGCGGTCCAGCCAGCGGAATCCTTCCGTCAGCGCTTGGAGCTGGGACAAGTGGATGTCAGTCAGCGGCTGACTAACTGGGGATCGCGAATCCGCCCAGGCATGCAGCAGCGGCGCCGCAACGAGTCCAGCCACGGCGCCGCCGGCGAGCGAGAGGAAATCGTGGCGGCGCACTTCTTCATCTTGCTCCGGTGCCCCGTGCGGGGGTGCGTCCAGGTCTCCGGTACGTACGTGGATGATCGGCCCATCAATCTCGGTGATGCCCGAGACTAGTTGCTGCCTGGCGTGATGAGCTTGTCGCCACGCGGTTACCCGCGCTTCCCGCATAGCCTGAGCATGGCCAGCAGCCGCCAGCCTTTCCGCCGTCACTATGGCCTGGATCTCGTCATAGGCAGGCGCCAGTGAATCGATGCCGAGCTCTTCCTGGCACCTGACCCAGAATGGCCGCGGAACGTTCTGCCGACCCGTCTCTACATTCGCCAGAGTGCTGCGGCCGTACCCGGTGAGCGGAGCAAATGCCTGCTGGCTGTAGCCAGCTGCTTGCCGCTGCGCGGCAAGCTGGCGGCCCAGCGCTTTGCGGGCCGCTGTGATTGCCTCTGACTCCGGCGATGTCGGCATGTCTCAACATTCTCACGGAGTTCATTCCGTATGACCAAGTCATGCGAGCCTTCCCGCTGTCAGAACATTGTCAGCGTCATGTCGGCGAACTTCGACGGCAGGTTCGTAGGTGGCCATTTCGAGTGCCAGTACGAATTGCCTCGTGCGAGGCCGCATTCACCCTGTAGTCAAAGATCTCGGTTTGCCGTGTTCGACACCGTTGTTAACCAGGTTGAGTCATCCCTATAGAGCAAAACCCGTACGGCGTGTTCTGCTCGTATGCCGCTGCGGCGACGGCCAGCATAGGGAGGAGAGCCGTGATCATCGGTGGTTGGCGTGGTCCCGGCTGGCGGGTCATCGATGCCGATCCTCGGCTCACCGGTCAGGTCCGCGACTGGGTCAGGTCCGCCATGAGCGGGCATGATTGCCCGGCCGACCCGGATGACGCGGCGCTGGCCGTGAGCGAGCTGTTCGCAAACGCACTCATGCACGGCCCCGTCGGCGGCCGGGTGCTGATCGCGTACTGCTTGTGGCGGCAGGGCGCGCGGATTGTCGTCTGCGACGGTGGCGGGTTCAGCACGCCGCATCTGGTGCCTGACGGCGGCATGGCCGACGGCGGTCGCGGGCTGCATGTCGTGAACTCAATCGCCGCCCGGTGGGGCACCTTCCGGCTCCCCGCTGCCCGGGTCGTATGGTCTGATTTCGGTCAGCCGCTGCGTGCTGCGGACAGCGACGCCTGGGCCTGGCTGCGTCTTGTCCTGTCGGTCCATTCCTTGTCTGGGCCGGGTCTGCCGGTCGCCGCCGCCATGCCGGGCACGATGGCTGCCCTAGGGCCGCGATGAGCGCGCGGCTACGCGGATTGGGCGGATGGCGACGGGCCTGGATCCTGTCCCGTGCAGCCCGTACATGTGCAAAGAAGGGAAGCCCTGAGAAATGACCCAGCGAGCACGCGTCCCCGGTAACGGGGGCGTGGTCCCCGCAGATGGATGGTTCGAGACTGAGGACCGCCCGTACGTGCTGCGGATGGAGGTGCCCCTATCGGCTGAGGAAATGGTGGCCGCGCTGTACAGCGAGCACAACCGTCTCACTCCCGCCGAGCTGGCCAGCGACCAGGATGTCCGGGGTCACATCGCGGTCACCCTCCTCGCCAAGGGCCAGCCTGCTATCGGGTACGTTGCCGAGCAGATCAAGCAAGCGGAACAGTCCGGCAGCGGGGTGCGCGCTCCGGCGTGGCTGGCGCTCTGCCGCCGCCGGGTAGCCGAGGTCACCGGCTGCACACCAGCCACGGCGGGCCAGACGTGATAGCGCCAGATCGCCGACCAAAAAGAATACGTCGATCTCGGTGGAAAATGACCAGGTGTACCCTCCGTCCAGACGGTGATGTACGCCTCATCCGTGTACGCTGATGTAACTGCGCGCGAGCGCATCAACATTTGCCATTAGAGCTACGAAAGCAATCGCGCATAGCACCACGCGTCGTGATCGCGGTTCATGCGGATCGCTTCGGCTTGCCTACAGCCGTCGCCCGCGAAGACGACCGCGAACGCATCCTGATTTGAGCGAGCGCGTCGAGCGCCGTTTCGTCCGCATCTGGCAACGTATGCAGGTATTTCTGCGTAGTGACGATCGACCCATGTCCAAGTCGCTCCTTCACGACCTGAAGGTCGGCACCCCCGGCGAGCAGCCACGATGCGTGCGCGTGACGCAAATCATGAAACCTGGGGCTGAATCCCAGCTCCGCCGCCTCGCAGGCAGGCAACCAGACGAATCTCCGGAACCAGTTCCGCGGTATGTGCTCGTCGAGATCGACAACTCGCGGCTTCCTGGGGGAATCCTTGCCCGTGTTCCGCCGTGCGGCGCGGTACTCGGCGTAGGCCCTGCGGCAGAGGTCGCACCGGCACTTGCCGCCGGAGTACGCGCTGATCGTCCCGTGCCGGTAGCGGTGCCCGGAAGGCGACGGGTCCATGAACGTCGGCTCTGGAGGCGCGATATCGGAAGCGGACGCTATAGGTGGCCGGGCCTGGTTCCGCCGTGCGAGCAGCAGGTCCTCGGGCCCAAGCCCTAGTTCCTTGATGTGAGCCGCCAGCTTGCGGCAGATCTGCGTGCTGAGCTTGAAGCGGCGGAACTCCTTGTCTTTCGGGTAGTTCACGACGAGGAACCGTCGGCCGTCGGGATGGAACTTCTTATTGACTTCGATGACCTTGCGGCTCACGGTCACGATCCGGGTGGTCAGGTCGACATCGCGCACCCGGAGTTCAGTCAGCTCGCCCCAGCGCAGTCCGCTTTCGATGTCGGTCTCCGCGAGGAGCCTGGTGTCGGCGTCGGGCAGCGACTTGTACAGCGCGTCGAACTGCTCCGGCGTGACGATTGTCCGCACGGTGGCGGGCACCGACGGCATCTTGACCCCGTGGCACGGGTGGATGGCGGTGACCTGATCATTCAAGGCAGTCGTGAAGATCGAGCTCAAGATGGATGTCTTGCAGTACTGGATTGTCCACGCGGATGCTCCCTCGTTCTGCGCCCAGGTGATCCATTCGCGGACGTGCTGGGGCAGGATGTCGATCATCCGTACAGGGCCGAAGAACGGCTGTATGTACTTGTCCAGGCAGTAGGTGTACTTCTCCCGGGTCGTGAGGTCGATCTGGTGGTGCGGGAACCATGACTCGTCGACGTACTCCCGGAACGTCTGCCGCCCACGACTGGGATCGCCAACCCTTCCGCGCCGCACCGAAGCTTCGGCATCCTGCCATGCCGTGTCCGCTGCCTTCTTGGTCGGCCACGTTCCGGCATGCCGGACCTCGCCGCGGATGTCGCGATAGACGGCGGCCCACCGTACCTTCCCGTCGGCTCCGGTGCGCTTCCTTGAGAACCCCATCGCTGAAACCTCCCGATGATCATCTGCCATCGGCCTGCCATCAGACAGGTCACCCGGATCGGCACTCACCGATATCAGATGGCATCAGCGTAAGGCTATTAACCAGGCTCTTTGTTCAACGACTCATACCTTGAATGGATTCCTTAGAACAAACAACCGCCCTCTCAAGGCGGTAACGCCGGTTCGAATCCGGTCGGGGCTACGTGATCTGCGATTTTAAGAAGATCCGGACCATGCGGCCGTGGCCACGGACGGCGTCCGCGCGGACCGGACCGGGAAGTCGGCGCTGGTGCTGAATTCGCGGCATGGATACGACGATGTGGCAGCGAAATCCGCGCTACCGTTGCTGCCAGTCGCCGGCGACCTGGATCACCGTGCTGTTGTGATTAGCTTCCGCATGCTGCGAGATGGCGCCGTGCACTTGCTGTACACCGGGTAGCTGGCTGAGTTCGGCGACGATGTGGCGTAGCGCATCTGCAGCCGTGGCGTCCGCGGACAGCAACCTGAGTAGCCGCGATTCCCAGTCCAGCGTGATGGCACGGGCCATGGTCGCATCAGCGGCCTGGATCTCCAGACGATCCCTTGCCAGCCCTGTTTCGAGCGCGTCCGCCTGATCCGGCATGAACCGATGCCAGAGCATTGTCACCTTCTGCTTGACCTGGTCCCATGCGTCCGTCGTCAGCAAGGTCACGATCGTAGTGGCGGCCGTCGATGCCAGCGCGGCGAGCTCCGCATCCATGGCATGGTCCTCTCCCTTCGCCGCATAGTAACGCGTTCCGATCGACGAAGAATCGTGATGATTCCGAGTCATACAGGCGTAACCGCGGCGCGGTCTAATGGACGTCGTAAGCTAACGCATTCCTTGGGGGGAACCGTGAGCGGAGAGCTTGACGATCTGGCACGCGCGGCTGCGGACATACTGGTGGCGGCGCTGGTGACCGAATCCTGGCAACCGATAGCGCACCGCTTCGCCGCCTTAACTGGTCACGAACGCCGCATGGAAGCGGCACATGAACAACTCACCGCCAGCACGGGCACGGAACGTGAGATGCTGCTCGGCGAACAGCTACGTGCCTGGACGACGCGGCTCCGCGACGCGCTCGAAGATGATCCTGGAGCGGCCGTCACGCTCCGCGCGGTACTCACCGAGCTTGGCTCCGCTGCGCCAACGGCCGTGCCTGCCGCCGCGGTCGTCCAGCGCGCTACGGCCGACCATGGATCGCAGGTTGTCACCGTCGGCGGGAGCATCGCCGGCAACACAGGCGAGGTGTACGTCGGCGTCGGCAAGGTGGACAAGCGTACAGTCAACCGGTTCCTAGCTCCATTCTTCTTCCTCGGCCGCGCGGCACGGCAGGCTGTCGCGGGCCATGCAACCGCGGCTGCCATAGCCTCGGTGGTCTTCGTCCTCGCGGTGGCCGCGGTCGGTGGCTGGAGCACGCACTGGCCGTCGGCCATATTCGGTGCGGGCAAGGCGAAGGCTGCTACAGCCGCCGTGGTGTGGAAGCCGGCGAGCTGGACGGCGGCCACGGTGCCGATGCCTGCCAATACATCGAGCGGAGGACTGAGCGCGGTCTCCTGCAGCATCGCGGGAACCTGCGTTGTGGCGGGCGGATATAACACCCAAGGCGGCAATTATGGCGTCTGGCTCGAGACCGTCTCGCACGACAAGTGGACCCCGGCGACATATGAGCCGTCCGCGCCCGCCGGGGCAGCGGACTTCCCGGTGAACGCGGTAGCCTGCCCCGCGCCAGGGAACTGCGTTACCGCCGGCGAATACCGCGACGCCAGCTCGGGGAACTACGCCGGCCTGATCACCGCCAAGTCAGGCGGGAACTGGACGGCGTCAGGACTTCCGCTTCCACCAGGGACAGGCCAGGACCAGGAGATCGAGCTCCACGGCATCGCCTGCCCGGCACCGGACAACTGCGTGGCCGTCGGCAGCATCTACGACGGCACCGGCTCGAACCGCGGCTGGGGACTGATCGAGACGCTGCGCAACGGCAGCTGGACCCCTGCCGAGGCGCCGCTGCCGTCGGACGCGGCGAGCGGTGACAACGGCAAGGGCAACCTGCAAGCTGTCAGCTGCCCGTCTCCAGGCAACTGCGTGGCCGTGGGGTTCTACAGCGCGGCAGGAGGCGACCAGCCAGGCGTGATCGAAACCCTTACGAACGGGACCTGGACCCCGTCGAACGTGCCGCTGCCCGCTGGCGGATCTAACCCCTGGCTGAGCGCCATCTCATGCCCGTCGGTCAGCTCTTGCGTTGCGGCCGGCTACTTCTATGCCGGTCAGGGAGCGAATGCCGGTCAGGGAGCGCCGAAAGGACTCATCGAGACGCTGGCGCACCACGCATGGCACCCGGAAGCGGCGCCGGTGCCGCAGGGCTCGACCAGCCAGTACGGCGTGCAGCTCCAGGGCGTGGCGTGCCCGGCTATCGGCGACTGTGTCGCTGTGGGATACTACAACGCGGACAGCAAGTCCAGTAACAGCTACGGCTTCATCGACACGCTGGCGGTGGGGAAATGGACCGCTGTTATGGCGCCCCAGCCGGGCGGCGCGGGACGAGGCGGCAAGGGACCCGCCCTGTACGCGGTGGGATGTGCGAGCACGAGCTATTGCGTCGCGGTTGCCGGGGACGCGATCGAATCGACGATTCCGATAGGGGCGATGACGGTGGTCGCCAGTGCGCCGAGCCCGAGCGGAAGCACAAGTCCCGCCCCGCAGTCCGCGCAGTCGTCGGCGGCGCTGTCGTCCGCACCGGCCATCGCCGGGCATGACACGCCGGAGAATGTGGTGACTGGCCTGATCCAGGCCGAGCTGGCCGGCGACTGGCAGACCGCCTGTTCGTACTACGTGCCGAGCGTACAGGCGACGTGTACGCAGGGAGCGTCCCAGTCTCAGCTTGGTGCGTTCACCGGCAGCGCCACCGTCAGCGGCGCCCAGGTACAAGGGTCCGAGGCGCTCGTCGAGGTGACCGGCAACATGTGCCAGAGCACCATCGGCTGTAACAGCAACAGCGACCCCTCCGCAGGCATGCCGGCCGACCAGGCGTCATTCCAGCAGGTATACGACCAGGTCCGGAGCAGCAGCGCGAATTCGAGCATGTCGCCCGTCCCCTGCATCCAGCAGAACGGGTCCTGGTACGTGGATACCGGACCGTAATCGCGGTGCCGGGTGGTCATGTGCTGTATCGCTTCGCATTGCTTATCGGCTTTACTGATCGTGAGCCCGGAAGTTGTCGCACGGTCAGCGTGTCCCGGTAGTAGAGGGACGGGCCGTCTACCTACTGCGCTCGGCTCGAAGCGTATTGCCGCGAGTGCTCCTTTGCAGGCGCGTGATCGACTCCGAGTGTTCCCGGCGCCTGTCGCTGCGGGCTGGTTTGGGCGTCGGGAGCGTGTTATTGAGGATCTCCTCGATGCGCTGGGTTGGCGATTCCCTCCTGTGGGGCTCGATTACTGGATCTGGCCCGGGCGGGCTGGCGGGCTGGGACCATCGCCGAGTGGTCATTTCGATCGTCTACATGCTTGTTCGCTGTCTGCTGAGTTGTCTGACGGTGCTGACCCGGCGTCGGCTGACCAAGGATGCCGAGCTCCTGGTACTCCGGCACCAGAACGCCGTGCTGCGCCGCCAGGTCAGCCGGGTCCGTTACCACCCAGCCGACCGGCTGTGGCTCGCGGCACTGTCGCGGCTGATCCCCCGACGCCGGTGGGGCGAGGTGTTCACGGTGACGCCCGCGACCCTGCTCGCCTGGCACCGCCGGCTTGTCACGCGCAAATGGGACTACGCGAGCCGGCGGGGTCCCGGGCGGCCGCCCATGGCGGACGCGATCCGCAAGCTCGTGATCCGCATCGCGACGGAGAACCCCGGGTGGGGGCACCGGCGGGTGCAGGGCGAGCTAGTCAGGCTCGGCCACCGGATCGCGGCCTCCACCGTCTGGCAGATCCTGCATGATGCCTGGATCGATCCCGCGCCCCGCCGCACCGGCCCGACCTGGAAGCAGTTCCTGACCGCCCAGGCCCTCGGCATCATCGCCGCCGACTTCGTCCACGTGGACACCGTGCTGCTGCGCCGCGTCTACGCGCTGGTCGTGATCGAGCACGGCACCCGCCGGGCTCACCTCGCCGGCATCACCGCGCACCCGGATGGTGCCTGCACAGCGCAGGCGGCGCGTAACTTCCTGATGGACTGGGGCCATCGCGCGGCCTCGGTCAAGTTCCTGATCAGGGACCGGGCAGGCCAGTTCACCAGCTCCTTCGATGCCGTGTTCGCTGCAGAGGGCATCAAGATCGTGGCGAGCCCGCCGCAGGCTCCGAGAGCGAACGCGATCTGCGAAAGGTTCATCGGCACCCTGCGCCGGGAAGTTCTCGACCGCTTGCTGATCGTCAATGAGCAGCACCTGCGCCGGGTACTGACCGAGTTCCTGCTGCACTACAACACGGCCCGGCCGCACCGCTCCCTCGGCCAGCTCACACCAGCTCAAGCCGCTAGTCAGCCGCCGGAGCCGGTCAATCTCGCCGACCACCGCATCCGCCAGAAGCAGGTTCTCGGGGGACTCACCCGCGAGTACTACATCGCCGCCTTACCACCCCGCGTCGCTGCGGAAAACGCAGGTCACCACCTCAATCATATTTCCGAGCCCCACAGGTGACGGACTCTACCGGGAAATGCCTACTGACGTGCGGTCCGGTGCCATGTCGGTGCCTGGCCGTGTCGGCTGGTGGTGGGCCGTTCCGGGACATGCGAGCCCGCCCGGAGCCCGCAAACGCCGTACGGCACTATGCGGGCTCTTCATGGGTATCGCATATTTAGATGTGGATGTAGCGTGTTCCACGTAATATTCTGTGGTCATGGCGAAGCGGAACCTGACCATTCAGCTGGACGAGGCGACCATACGGCACGCGAGGGTTGTCGCCGCGCATCGGGGGATGTCACTGAGCGGCCTTGTGGCCCAGCAGCTTACTGAGCTGGCAGAGGCGGACGAGCGGTATGAGCGGGCCCGCGGTGTCGCGCTGGGGGCTCTGGCGGAGGCGGTGGCCGGCGGGGCGCCTGCCTGGCGTCGCGAGGAGCTCTACGAGCTGTGAAGACGTTCGTGGACACGAATGTCCTGGTGTATGCCCACGACACGGACGCCGGTGACCGGCATGCGGTGGCGAAAGCGGATCTCGCCAGGCTGTGGGACAGCCGCGAGGGGGTGCTCAGCACTCAGGTGCTGCAGGAGTTCTACGCGGTCGTGACCAGGAAGTTCAAGCCGCCTCTGCCCCGGGCGAAGGCGCGGGCCATCGTGGCGGCCTACGCGGAATGGTGCGCTGTCGCCACCGAGCCGCAGCTTATCGTGTCCGCGAGCAGGCTCGAAGAGGAACACACCGTGTCCTTCTGGGACGCGTTGATCGTTCAGGCCGCCATCCAGGCTGGCGCGGAACGGCTCGTGTCAGAAGATCTCCAGGACGGGCGCCGCTTTGGCACGCTCACGATACACAACCCTTTCTGTCAGACCTGACCTTGGTGTTGCCACCGGCCGCGACCATGCCGCAGGAAATCAGCTCCGGGGATGCCAGCTGCCTGGGCGGCCAGGATCTGCTGCCACGTCGGTGATGCCTCCGATCATGTCGAATACAACTTTGAGTTGTTGGAACCGCGTCCGCGAACTGGGGGCTCGCAACCAATTCCTCGGACAGTAGTTCCCGCGGAGGCGGCTTGTGAAATCGTGCACAAGACGCTTCCGCGGAAACGTCATGCACGCTGTTGCCGACCGAACAGCGTTATGAGGACTACCTGACACAAGAGGACACCCGATGAGCGCCTGACCAGCTCAGCACCCGTGACCTACCAGGAATGGCGGGTAAAGCGAACGCTAAAGGTCCTTTGAACGAACGTACGGTGGTTCACGGCGCCGGGAACCGATGAGTCGGCTTCCGGTTCGCGCGCGGTCGGCGCTGCAACTGTTTGGCACGAGTGATTTCGGGATCACGAGGGTCCAGCGGCGGCGGCGACTCCGCTTGATCGCGCCGGCGTGCGCTGGCCGTACGGCGCTGTCTGGTGATCCGTACCTGTGACATTCCGCGCCCTCCTGTGGTCCGGGTACCGGTCTCACCGTCAAGGATCGTCCGCCACGGGCCCGGGTGTCGTCCTGGCCAGCACCCGGGTCACCCCCCGGCAGGCTGCCATCTTCCGGTACCGGCTGGCCGGAACGGCTCGCCGGGGTCCTGGCTGGCGTCGCAGGCCTGGCTGGCTTTGAGCATTGCCCGGTACAAGGCCTGCGGCCGGGGCGGCTCTGGGAGCGGTCCCGGGGCGGGGGCCTCGTATGCCTGGATCATGAGGGCGACGACGCGGCGCCATGCGCCGGGTGCGTGGGCTCTGGTGGCGGTGATGACGCCGGCGTTGGCCATCAGCAGGAGCACCAGGTCTTCGGGCGCGAAGTCCGCGCGGAGGCGGCCGGCGGATTTGGCCCGGTCGATGAGCTGGACCACGGCGTGGTAAGCCTCGTCGCGGCGCTTTTCCAGTCCTCTCGCGGCGGGGAAGGTCATGGTCAGCACGTTGGCGAATCCGTAGTCGGAGGCCTGCATGGCGCAGACGGCCTCGATATAGCCGGTGAGCCCGTGCCAGGGATCGGGATCGGCGAGCGCTGCCGTGGCCGCTTCGGCGTAGACGTCCATGCGGTCGGCGAAGACGGCGGCGACCAGGTCCTGTTTCGCGGGGAAGTGGCGGAAGAGCGTGGCGATGCCGACCCCGGCCTCGCGGGCGACCGAGGCCATGGGGGCGCTGATGCCTTCACGGCCGAAGACCGTGCGGGCAGCCGTGAGGATGCGCGAGCGGTTGCGCTCGGCGTCGCGGCGCAGGGGCGGGTTCCCGGTCCGGCCCGCAGGGCCGGCTGCTGAGGTCACGCTCCTGCCCACGCCGCCTTGCGCAACTGGGTGCTCAACCTGCACAAGGAACTGGCCGGCTCGGGCATCCAGGCCGCACACGTGGCCATCGGCGTCTGGATCGGCGGTGGCGGCCCAGAGGGTGCCCCGGCCGCCACCGCCGATGAGATCGCGCCCTTGTACTGGGACCTGCATGTCCGGCGCGATCAGGCCGAGCGCGTATTCACCAGGTGATGGACCTCGGCATCCTGCCCCTGCCCGGCCTCCGGCCAGCACCTGTTGCGGCTAGTTATGGTCGGAGATGGGGTGCCGCGGCGCGGTGGCGGGGGATCACGACTGAGATGTCGAGGCCGCCGGCGGGCTGGCTGCGGGCGGTGACGGTCGCGCGGTGTGCGGCGCCGACCGACCTGGCGATGGACAGGCCGAGGCCGACGCCGTCGCGGATGCCGGTCCGGGCCGCCATGCGCCGGAATGGCTCGAACAGCGAGGACACGGCCTCGTCCGCGATGAACGGCCCGCTGTTGGCGATCTCGAGGTAGACGGCCGCGTCATTGGTGCCGGTGCGCAGCTTGATCCAGCCGCCGGGTTCGTTGTGCCGTACGGCGTTGTCGACCAGGTTCCAGATCATCCGCTCCAGCAGCTGCGGGTCTCCGGTTGTCTCGGCCGGGTCGAGCTTCGTCTCGACCCGCAGGTCCAGGCGTTCGATCTCGGGAGCCGCGGCGTCGATGGCGTCCTCGGCCCAGGTGGCCAGGTCGGTGAACTCGGTGCTGAGCTTGCCCTGGTCGCTGACGGCCAGGGTGAGCAGCGCCTCGATCATGCTCTCGGCCCGGTCGATCGAGCGCCGCACGCGCACGGCCATGTCGGTGACCTGCCGCACCGTCAAGGCCGGCTTGGCCAGGGTCACGTCGATCGCCGTGCGCATCACGGTCAGCGGCGTGCGCAGCTCGTGTGAGGCGTTGGCGACGAAGCGGCGCTGGGTGGCGAACGCCGCGTCCAGGCGTTCGAGCATGTCGTCAAAGGTGTCGGCCAGCTCCTTGAGTTCGTCCCTGGCCCCGGTCAGCGCCAGCCGCTCGCCGAGGTGCTGCTCGGACGCACGGCGGGCGGTCGCGGTGATCACCCGGACCGGGCGGAGGACGCGGCCGGACATGAACCAGCCCAGGCCGCCCGACGCGACCGTCAGGACCGCGAGGCCGGCGAGCGAGAACGCCAGCAGGTCGCTGAGCACGCGCTGGCGCTGTGCCTGCAGCCCTGCCGCGGTGCCGGCGCTATAGGCCTCCTCTGCCTGCTTGCAGCCAACCAGAAGCGACGTCGGGACAGGTTTGCTCTTCGGCGGGCCGAGCGCCTGCTTGCACTGGGCCAGCTTGTCCAGCTCATGGCCGCTGACCGTCGCGCCCGCGGGGGGCTGCGTGGGCAGGCTGGTGGCGACCATTCCGTACGTGAGCGCGAGCAGCGCCGACCCGGCGACGAAGAACAGCGTGGCGTACAGCAGCGTCAGCCGGGTCCTGACCTTCTGCGGCCAGAGCCGGCGGACCGGGCGCGGCAGCGCGGGCCAGGTCATGGCAGCCGGTAGCCGCTGCCGGTCACGGTGTCGATCGGGTCGGGCTCGCCGAGTTTGCGCCGCAGCCGGCCGATGGTCACCGTGACCGTGCGGGTGAACGGGTCGGCGTTCTCATCCCAGACCCGTTCCAGCAGGTCCTCGGTGCTGATCACGGCCCCGTCGGCGGCCAGCAGCTCCTCGAGGATCCCCATCTCCTTGCGGGTGAGCGACAGCGGACGGCCCGCCCGGCTGACCCGGCGGCGGGCCCGGTCGAACACGATGTCGCCCCGCACGATCACCGGGGCGGCGGCCGGAGCACGCCGGGCCAGGGACCGGACCCTGGCGACAAGTTCCTCGAACGCGAACGGCTTGCCGAGGTAGTCGTCGGCGCCGAGGTTGAGGCCCTGCACCCGGTCGCCGACCGTAGCGGCCGCGGTCAGCATCAGGATGCGCGCCGCCGAGCCTGACCCGGCCAGCGTGGAGCAGACCGCGTCGCCGTGGACCTTGGGCAGGTCACGGTCCAGGATCACCACGTCGTAGGAATTCATCAGCGCCTTCTCGATCCCGGTCGGCCCGTCATAGGCCACGTCCGCGCCGATGCCCTGGTCTCGCAGGCCATCGGCGATGTCGTCGGCCAGCTCGGCCTGATCCTCCACCACCAGCACCCGCATAGGGCCATGATGCCCCGCCGTACATCACACCAGCATCACATGATCGCGTCCTGCCGGCCGCCTGACAGCCAGCTGGGAACTGGATTCCAGCGACATCGATGGCGCATCGATGTCGCTGGAACCGGACAATCTCCCGCCCAACGCGATGAATGGCGCCATCGTCGCGCTGAGCGGCGGATTCATCCGGCCCCGGCCGGACACCGCGCGGACACCGCGCCGCGTGTGACCTCGGTGTGATGCCCGGCGGCGTATGCCTGGGGGTAGCCGGGCACGGCGCCCGGCCGTACCCGAACCCGGCACGTCCGAGCGCCGCTGCCAGGCACCGGCGGAAATTGAGGATTCCTAGATGAGCACGATAGTGCCGGAACGGCCGGCTACCCGGAGGGCGCGGAACGGGGGCGTTCCCGCCCGCCGCGCGGTCATCCGGTGGGCGATACGACTGCTGCGCCGCGAGTGGCGGCAGCAACTGCTGATCCTGGCGCTGATCACGGTCGCGGTGGCCGCCACGGTGGTGGGCTCGGCGGTCGCGACCAGCACGCCGAGCCCGGCCACCGCCGCCTTCGGCACCGCGCAGGACCTGGCCACCTTCACCGGGTCCGGTCCGCGCGTCGCCGCCGGGATCGCGTCGATCGAGCACCGCTTCGGCGCGGTCGACGTGATCGAGAACCAGACGCTCTCGGTTCCCGGCTCGATCCAGACCTACAGTCTGCGTGCCCAGAATCCGCGCGGGCCGTTCGGGCAGCCGATGATTTCCCTGACCAGCGGCCAGTTCCCAGCCGGTGCCAGCGAGGTGGCGGTGACCGGCGAGGTGGCGACCGCCTTCAACCTGCATATCGGGAGCACCTGGACTGTCGCTGGCAGGATCCGGAAAGTCACCGGCATCGTGCAGAACCCGCAGAACCTGCTTGACGAGTTCGCCCTGGTGGCGCCCGGGCAGGTCACCGCGCCGACGGAGGTCACGGTGCTGTTCACCGCGCCGGGCGTGGCACCGGCGGACATCGGCCCGACCGTGGCGACCCCGAGCACGGTGGCGGCGAGCAACGTGTTCAACCCGGAGACGATCTCGCTCGCGGCGGCCGTGCTCGGCATGCTGCTCATCGCGATGGTCGGCGCGGGCGGGTTCACCGTGCTGGCGCGGCGCCGGCTCCGCTCGATCGGCATGCTCGCCGCTCAGGGCGCCACGCAGTCGAATATCCGCCTCGTCGTGAGAGCCAACGGCGTCGCCACGGGTGTCGCAGGGGCGGTGGCCGGGTTCGTGCTCGGCCTGGTGGCGTGGCTCGCCTACCGGCCGCACGTGCAGGCCAGCGCCCATCACACGATCGGCATGTTCCAGTTGCCGTGGACGGTGGTCTGGATCTCGATGGTCCTCGCCTTGCTGGCGGCCTATGCCGCCGCCGCGCGGCCCGCCAGGGCGATCGCCCGGGTTCCGGTCGTGACCGCGCTATCCGGGCGCCCGCCCGCGCCAAGGCCGGTACGCCACCTGGCGGTTCCGTTCGGTCTCGGGTTCCTGGCTCTCGCGTTCGGCTTGCTCGGCATGGCTGGCTCCAACGTCGGGACCAGCGGCTCCGGAAACAGCAAAGCGCAGTTGCTGGAGGTCCTTTTCGGATTCGTCGCGCTCGTGGCCGCCGTGGTGCTGCTGTCCCCGGCCTGCCTCGCGGTGCTGGCCAGGCTCGGCCGCTGGACACCGGCCATGGTGCGGCTCGCGCTACGGGATCTGGCCCGGTACCGGGCCAGATCGGGCCCGGCGCTCGCGGCGATCAGCCTCAGCGTGCTGATCGCGTCCATTGTCGGCGTGGTCAGCGCGGCCCGGTTCGGCGGGGCGATCGACTACGTGGGTCCCAACCTGACCTCCGGTCAGCTCATCGTCTACCCGCCCGGCCACGGCAACCCGAACGGGCCCGCGCCGACCGCGAGTCAGCTCGCCGCGACCAGGACGACCGCGCAGCGCATCGCCGCCTCACTCGGTGACCGTTACATGATCACGCTCGAGACGCCGAGCGGGAGCGTGAATTACGCCGGACCGGGACGGGGCTGGTCCGGCCCGGTCTACGTCGCGACGCCGCAACTGCTGAGCGCGTTCGGGATCACGTCGGCGCAGGTCAATCCCGATGCCGATTTCCTCACCATGCGGCCTGGCCTGTCATCGATGCGGCAGATGCAGTTCTGGGACGCCCCCAAGGTCCCCACGGGCACCCCCTGCACGCCGGGCAGCTGCCTGGCCGACCCGCCGATCCAGGAGATCGGCGCGCTCCCTTCCGGGACCTCGGCGCCGAACACGGTGATCACCGAGCATGGCATGCGGCAGTTCAACCTCACGGAAGCCGCGGCCGGCTGGCTGATCCAGGCGCCGGGCGGGCTGACCGCCACCCAGGTCACGAACGCCGAGCAGACCGCGGCCACGGCCGGAGCGAGCATCGAGACCGTCGACAATATCCCGTCGTTCACGCGGATCACCGACGCGGCCACGATCTTCGGCATGGTGCTCGCGCTCGGCGTCCTCGCGATGAGCATCGGCTTGGTCCGCAGCGAGACCGCCAGCGACCTGCGCACATTGACCGCCACCGGGGCCAGCGGCACGGCCCGCCGCACGCTCACCGCGGCGACCGCCGGCGCGCTCGCGCTGACCGGGGCGGTCGTCGGGACGGCCGGGGGTTATCTCGCGGCGATCGGGTTCTTCAGCACCAGCCAGCTGGACCAGCTTTCGGAGCTGGAAAGTGTCCCGGTGGCCGAGCTGGTGTGGATCCTGGCCGGCATGCCGCTGACCGCGGTGGTCGTCAGCTGGCTGCTGGCCGGGCGCGAACCGCCCGCCATCGCCCGCCAGCCACTCGAATAACCGATAGCCGCCTGGCAGATACCACCATCCATGCCCATAGTGGGACCCGGCAAGGCATCCGCCGGTTTCCGGCGGTCCCGCGCCCCGGCGATCTCCCCGGCTAGGGTATGAAGGTGCCCGGCAAGCAGCTGACCGTCGTGTCCTTTAACACGCGGGGGATCCCGGTCACAGGCTCACGCCTGGCCATGCGGTACGCGGCGATCGGCGCGGAGCTCGAGGCCGGGGACGCTGATGTCGTCTGTTTCCAGGAGATATTCACCTACTGGCATCTGCGTCTGCTGGCGCGGCGGATGCGCTCATTCCGGCATGTGAGCTACTTGCCGTCGGTGGCCGCCCCGGCGGGGGGTCTGGTGACGTTTTCGCGGCTGCCGGTGTCCGCGCCGGTTTACCGCGGGTTCGGCATCCCGCCGCGGGCTCCCGGTATCTCCGGGCTGACCCGGCTCCAGGCGTGGATGAAAGGCGCCCTGGTGGTCCGGCTGCGCGGTCCCGGTCTGTGCGTGGTCAACACGCATCCCGTCGCCAACAGGGACGGCGACTGGTCGGAGCAGAACCGGTTCTACGCTGTGCACCGCGCCCAGCTTGATGCCCTCACCCGTGCCGTCCGTGCGGTTCCGGCCCCGGTCGTGGTGTGCGGGGACTTCAACATCGCCCGCGACAGTTCGCTGTTCGGCAGGTTCGTGGCCAGCGCGGGGCTGGCCGATGCCTTCGAGGGCCGCTGCCCGGCGACGTTCCGGGCCGAGTACCTCCCGGCCGGCGCTACGCCGCACTGCATCGACTTCATCCTGACCTCCGCGGGGGTCAGGGCGGAATCCGCTACGGCGCTGTTCACCGGTAAGGTGCCGCTGCCCGGCGGCCCGGGATACCTCTCAGACCATCTGGGGCTGTGCGCCACGCTGTTGTTCAGCGCCGGCCGCCCGGACGGGAAAGCTCCTGATGGGCGGCTGCCTGCCGGGCGGCCCGGCGGCGGCGCACCAGGTGCCGTGCGATGAGGGCGAGGATCACCACGCCGGCGGCGATAAGCGCGTAGAGGGAGTAGCGGGTGATCTGCGCGTAGATGGTGCCGATGTGCCGCCCGGCCAGGTCGCCCACGCTGGCCCACAGCCCGACCCACAGCGCGGCACCCAGGGCGTTGTAGGCCAGGAACTTCCGCCAGGGCATGCCGGTGATCCCGGCGATGATGCCGTTGGCCTGCCGCACCACTTCCAGGAACCGGGCGATGGTGACCACCCAGCCGCCGTGCCGGGTGAAGAAATCCTGGGCCTTGTCCAGCCGTTCGGCCGTCAGCAGCACGTACTTGCCCCAGCGGAGGACCAGCGCCCGCCCGCCGAGCCGGCCGATCAGGTAGCCGATGTTGTCCCCGATGACCGCGGCAGCGAACGCCACGACCCCGACCGCGACGATGTTCAGCCGCCCTGCCCCGGCATAGACGGCCCCGGCGATCAGGACGGTTTCCCCGGGCACGGGGATGCCGAAGTCTTCGAGCAGGACCAGCCCGCCGATGGCCAGGTATCCCCAGTGGTTCAGCAGCGGGGCCAGCGAGGCGAGGATCCCCGGCAGCGGCGGCCCGGTCATGACCGCGGCCGCCGCTGCCAGGGGATCGGGATAGGACCGGCCGCGGCCGGTCTGGCCGTGTCGTGCCGGATCATCGTCACTCGTCTCTTCCCCCGGCTGGCTGGCGCCGGACTGTCAGCAGGGCCTGAACCTCTACGCCAGAGTAGAAATCCTACGAGACCGCCCGGAACAGCAGGTCGGCCACTCCGGTGGTCGTCTCGGCCCGCATGTAGCGCACCCCCGTCGCGGCGCAGCGCGCGGACAGCGCCTCGCACCGGGCCTCGAACCGTTCGGCGTAGCGCCGCCGGAGTGCGGGCGTCACGCCCACGACAACAACCTCGCCGGTCTCGCTGTCCCGCAGCTCGACGGTGCCCCCCGCTCCCAAAGCCGGAGCCGGATCGGCGTCACGAGGATCGATCACGTGCAGGATCGTGCCGGAAGAGCCGAGCCAGTCCACCGCCTCGTCCTGCTCGCCTGGCATGAACAGGTCGCTGAGCAGGACCGCGAAGCCGGGACCGGCCTCCGGAAGGCGGCCCGCGCGCACGCTGTCCGCGAGCTGGGTACCGCCGCCGGATGGCAGCCACTCCAGGTCGTCGAGCAGCCTGCCCACTGCGCCGCGGCCGGACAGCACCGGCAGCGGCCACGCCGTGCCGTCGGCGAGCGCGCAGATCCGCACCGCGTCGGAGTGCAGCAGGGCCACCGCGCCGAACGCGGCGGCGAGCCGCTTCGCGTACCGCAGCTTGCGGTGCCCGGGGACCGTCATCGAGCGGCTGCAGTCCACCAGCAGCGTCAGCGTGAGGCCCTCGTGAGCGGACGAGGTGCGGACGAACAGCTCGTCAAGCCGCGCGTAGGCGTTCCAGTCGATCAGCGCCACGTCGTCGCCCGGCTGGTAGCCACGGTAGTCGGTGAGCTCGGCGAATTGGGCGCGCGGGGCCCCGGGGTGCGCCCCTTCGAGCACGCCCATGATCGTCGCGAGGCTGTCCAGGCTGAGCAGCTCCAGCTGGCTGAGCAGCGCCGAGTCGAGCAGCGGCCCGGTTCCGCCGGAGCGCTCAGGGCGAGGCTTCGCCAACGCTGGCCAGCGCCGCGGCGACCAGGTCATCGGGTGAAACCCCCTCCCGCTGGCCCTCCAGGCTCAGCAGCACGCGATGCCGGAGCGCCTGCGGCGCGACCGCCCTGATGTCACGGAACGCGAGGCTGAGCCGGCCGTCGAGCAGCGCGGTGGCCCGGCCGGCCAGGCACAGTGCCTGGGCGCCGCGCGGGCTCGGGCCATAGCGGACGAAGCTGCGTACCTTCCCCGACGCGCTCGGGTGCCGCGGGTCGAGGGCGAGCACGAGCCGGCCCGCGTAGTCGGCGACGTGCGGCGCCATCGGAACCGCGTGCACGAGGCGGATCATGTCGCTCAGCACGCCCGGCTCGGTGACCTGCGCCGGCTGCGCCGGACCCGCGTCCCGGAGCACGATGTCGCGCAGTTCGTCGCGCCCCGGTGGGGTGAAGTGCAGCTTGAGCATGAACCGATCCAGTTGTGCTTCCGGTAGTGGAAAGGTACCATGTGTCTCAATAGGATTCTGAGTAGCCAGTACACAGAACGGCTGTGGTACTTCCCTTGTGACACCTGCGATGGTCACCGTGCGCTCTTGCATCGCCTCGAGCAGGGCGCTCTGCGTCTTGGGCGTTGCCCGGTTGAGTTCGTCCGCCAGCAGCAGGCTGGTGAAGACGGGTCCGGGCTGGAAGATGATCGTCATCTCGCCGCCCGGCGAGCGGGTGAGCACGTTGGTGCCGGTGATATCGGCTGGCATCAGGTCCGGCGTGAACTGGATCCGGCCGGACGGCAGCCCGGCCGCGGCGGCGAACGCACGCACCAGGCTGGTCTTGCCGAGGCCCGGCATGCCTTCGAGCAGTGCGTGCCGGTCGGCCAGCAGACAGCGGAGCACGCCGTCCACCGCTTCGTCCTGGCCGACGATGACCTTGCTCACCTGCTCGCGGATGTCGCTGGCGAGCTGCTGGAATTGGTCGGTGTCCAATGGTCATACGCCCAGCGCCCGCCGCAGGACCGGGGCGTGCCGGCGCGAGACCGGGACTGTCTCGTGCGTGCGCACCTCGGTGATCAGGTACAACGAGCCCTTGAACCCCTGGTCGATCTCCTTGATCCGGCGCAGGTTGACCAGGAACCGGCGGTGTACTCGCAGGAAGCCGCAACCGTCCAGCTCGTGCTCGAGGTTGTCCAGGCCGTGCGCGTTCGCGCGCAGCCTTCCCTGGTCGGTCGCCAGCCAGACGATGTTCCCGTCCGATTCGGCGTAGCGGATCTCCCGCAGCGCGAGCACGACGAGGCGGTCGTCGCGCCGGGCGATGACCCGGCCGGGCAGCCGGGAGGCAAGCGGCTCGGATTCGGGTGTGTCGACCGGGTCGCCGTCGGCTGACCCGCCGGTGAGCAGGAGGCCGATCATCTGGTGTGACTGGAAGACCGGGGAGACGCTCACCGGGAGCGGTGCCTGTATGAAGGGTATGTAGACGCGCGTCGAACCCGTCCAGTGCGGATCGTAGCGGGCCTTTCTGGTCGCGTGCTGGGCGAGCCCGGCCAGCTCGCGCACCTGGGAGACCCAGCGGCTGGCCGGGTCGGCGGCCGGGGTCCGTGACGGCACGCCGAACAGCAGGCCGGCCTCGTCGTTCGCGATGACCACCCGGCCGGCCATGTCCACTGCCGCGACCGGCCCCTGGGCGCCCGCCGCGGCCCGGGCGAAGGCGGCGACGAGCTCGATGCCGCTCTGCCGTTCGCGCTTGCGGAGGATCGCCTGCACGGTGGCGGCGTTCTGCCGCAGCCATCCGGCCAGCCGGACCGGAATCTCGGGGCCGCGCAGCGACACGTTGAGTACCGCGATGGCCTTGTCGGTGGCGGCGTCGCGGATCGCCACCCCGGCACACGCCCAGCCGTGGAACCCTTGGCACCAGTGCTCGGCGCCTTCCACGATCACCGGCTGGTGGCATTCGAGGGCGGTTCCCATCCCGTTGGTCCCCGTGGTCCACTCCGGCCAGGCGGACCATGGCGCGAGGTTGCTCTCCTCGGCCAGGCCGAGCGTCTTCCGGTCGCCCCACGTCGCGAGGATGCGGCCGTCGGAATCTGTCACCGTGATGATCCCGCCGAGCGCCTCGGCGTCGGTCGCGGCCATCGCCGCGGCCCCGCCCAGCTCGGCGAACACGGTGCCGTGCAGCAGCGAGTGCTCGCCCTGGCCCGGCCCTTCGCCCGGCGCGGGCGGCGCCTGGGCCAGGTGCGGGTCGACCTGGTACTGCTCCCGGCAGCGATACCAGGACGCGAGTATTTCGGGGCGCACTCCCCGGATGGTGTCTTCGCCGCTCACGAAGCGCTCCCAGGCGCTCAACGTGGCCCCGCTGGATTGGCCTGGGCCTCCGGCCGCGGCGTTCGTGGCGCCCCCGTTCGTAGTGGCAGAGGCGTCGTTCGTTAGTCCTGCTGTGCCGTTCATCCTGCTTCCGTTGGCGGGAGATGTTCGAGCAATGAGAATTTGTGTCGAAACATGATCGGAAACGACGGACTCACCGAGTCTAACCATTCGGACGAAAAGGGTCTAGAGGGAGAAATGCGCGCAGTTGTCTATCTGAGGCCATTCGAGGTGGCTGTCGAGGATGTGCCCGAGCCGAAGCTCCAGCACCCCGATGACGTGATCGTGCGGGTCACCTCGACCTGCATTTGCGGCTCTGACCTGCACATGTACGAGGGACGGACTGCCGCCGAGCCGGGCATCGTATTCGGGCACGAGAACCTCGGCACCATCGAGGAGGCCGGACCCGGCGTGACCAGTCTGGCTGTCGGCGACCGCGTCGTCATGCCATTCAACGTGGCTTGCGGATTCTGCAAGAATTGCCTGGCAGGCTTCACGGGATTCTGCCTGACGGTGAATCCGGGGTTCGCCGGCGGCGCGTACGGCTATGTCGCGATGGGCCCATATCCAGGCGGGCAGGCCGAGTATCTGCGGGTTCCCTACGCCGATTTCAACTGCCTGAAGCTGCCGCCGGGAACCGAGCACGAGGCCGACTATGCCCTGCTCGCGGACATCTTCCCCACCGGCTATCACGGCTGTGAGCTGGCCGATGTGCGGCCGGGCGAGACGGTCGCCGTCTACGGCGCGGGGCCGGTCGGCCTGATGGCCGCCTACTCCGCGCTGCTACGCGGCGCGAGCACGGTGTTCTCCGTCGACCGGGTGCCGGAGCGGATGGCCAAGGCCCAGTCCATCGGCGCGGTGCCGATCGACTTCACCGCCGGAGACCCGGCGGCGCAGATCAGGGACCTGACCGGCGGCGAAGGCGCCGACAAGGGTGTCGACGCCGTCGGCTACCAGGCGCAGGGGCATAACGGCGAGGCGGAGGAACCGGCCGTGGTGCTCAACGCGCTGGTGGAATCCGTCCGGCCGACGGGCGCGCTCGGCGTACCCGGGCTGTACGTGCCGTCCGACCCGGGCGGGGTCGACGAGGCGGCCAAGCGCGGTCAGCTCCTGGTCTCCATCGGCAAGCTCTTCGAGAAGGGCCTGCGGGTGGGGACCGGCCAGGCCAACGTCAAACGCTACAACCGGCAGCTGCGCGACCTGATCACGGCCGGGCGGGCCCAGCCTTCGTTCGTCGTTTCGCACGAGCTTCCGCTCGCCGACGCGCCGGACGCGTACCGCAAGTTCGACCGTCGCGTTGACGGCTACACCAAGGTCATCCTCCGCCCGTGAACAGGCATAAGAGGCTGGTGATGGCGCTCGCGCTCACCGTGGTCGCCGGGGTGGCCGTGGCGTGTAGCGGCGGAACGCCGGGACGTTCGTTCAAATCGGGAGCTTTGCTGGATGCGGGCGTGCGGGTTGGCGCAGGAGCGGCCGGGACTACCTGGCCGGTCTTCGGCGGCGGCACCGACAACACGCGGTTCTCCGCGCTCAGCCAGATCAACACCGGGAACGTCGGCCACCTCGGGGTTGCCTGGAGCGCGCCGCTCGGCCGGTACTCCTCGCTCAGCGAGGACTACCCGGTGATGACCGGCCGCACGCTGTACGTCAGCTCGAGCACGGACGAGGTGATGGCGTACGACGCGGTCACCGGGGCCCGCACCTGGGCATACGCGCCGCAGGTCGACTTCACGCTGTCCCGCGGCGTTGGCGGTTACGGTGTCACGGTCAACCGGGGCGTCGCGGTCAGCGGCGGCAACGTGTACCTGCTCACCTTCGACGACCACCTCCAGGCGCTGAGTCAGGCCACCGGTGAGGAGCTGTGGTCCAACGTCGTCGCCGACGCGCACACCGGGGCCTACGAGACCAGCGCCCCCACGGTGTGGCAGAAGCTGGTGTTCGGCGGGGACTCCGGGTCGGAGGACGGCGTCCGGGGATTCGTCGCCGCGTACGACGCCGGCACGGGCAGCCAGGTGTGGCGGTTCTGGACCGTGCCCGCACCCGGTCAGGGCTGGGTGCCCAAGGGACCGCACGGCGGCGGCACGATCTACATGCCGCCGACCATCGATACCAGCTCCGGCTTGCTCTACGCCGGTACCGGCAACCCGTCGCCCACCATCGTCGGCACCAGCCGGCCCGGGCCGGACCTGTACACCGACTCGATCCTCGCGCTGGACGCGCGGACCGGAAAGCTGGCCTGGTACCACCAGCAGGTCGCGCACGACCTGTGGGACTACGACGCCGCGTCGCCGGTGATGGTCTTCGACGCCGTGCTGGGTGGCAAGAAGGTGCGGGCGGTCGCCGAGGCGGGCAAGAGCGGCTATTTCTTTGTCCTCGACGCCGCGACCGGCAGGAACCTCTTCCCGCCGGTGCCGTTCGTGACGCAGAAACACAGCCCGCCGACCGCCGAGGGCGTGCTGGAGTGCCCGGGCTCGCTGGGCGGCGCCCAGTACGGCCCGTCGGCGTTCAGCCCGGTCACGCGCGCGGCTTACGTCACGGGGCTGAACGTGTGCATGACCCTCAAGGTCGGGCCGGCCAGCCCCGGCACGGGGGAGAAGGACTTCGGCGGCACCAGCAGCATCCCGCCGGGGCTGCCGCAGACCGGAACCGTCACGGCCGTTGACACCGGCACCGGGCATGTCTTGTGGGCCAGGACGCTGCCCGCGCCGATGATCGGCGGGGCGACCGCGACCGCGGGCGGCCTGGTGTTCGCGGGCGACGCACACGGCACCCTCTACGCGTTTGACGCGCGGACCGGCGAGCAGGTGTGGCACGCCTACCTCGGGCTCGCCATTGGCGCGGCGCCCATCGTCTACTCGGTCGGCGGCACGGAGTACCTCGCGCTGGTCGTTGGCGGCTCGCCGCTGAGCGCCAACTTCGGCTGGGGCAACGTCGGGGCCAGGATCGTGGTGCTGAAGCTCGGGGGATCGCGGATCACCCCCTATCCGCCCGCCGGCGGCAGCGGTGCGTAGGGTCCTGGCCCGCGCGGCCGCGGTGACGGTGGCGGGGGCGGTCCTGGCGGCCGGGGCCTGCTCCGGCGGTTCACCCGCGGCGTCTAATTTGCCTGGGCCTCCTGCCGCGGCGCGGCCCAGCGCGCCTTCGGCCGCCCCGGGCTGGCCCATGGCACGCCAGCAGTGGCTGGGCCGGTACCGGATGACCTGGTCGAGCGACCCGTCGTTCGCCCGGTCTGGCCTGCTGACCTTGTTCCTGCGGCCGGTCACCAAACCCAAGGTGACGGTGGTCCCGAGCGGGATCATGTCTGTTTTCGGAGGCGACGCGACAACGGTGCTCTACCTCACCAGGTTCGGGCACCTGGGGTCGCGCGCCGTGGCCGACGTGAACGTCGGCGTGTTCACGTCGCCGCCGGTCGGCGCCGTCCAGCTCACCACGTTCAGTGTCGCCAGCCACACGCTGACGCTGGTGTTCTCGGCGTCCGCCAGCCGCCCGGTGGAGATGCGCTTCGTGAGGTATTCCGCCGACCCGCACCCATGATTCACGCCATCCGTGGCCAACAGAGAGGCGATGCAGCCAATGAGATCATTCAGGCTTAGAGGAAGGTTGCGCCGCGGCCGGAGGCCCAGGCCAATTCAGCACCGCGGCCGGAGGCCCAGGCCAATTCAGCACCGCGGCCGGAGGCCCAGGCCAATTCAGCACCGCCGCATGGCGGCGGCGCTGGCGCTGGCGCTGGCCGGCTCGGCGGCGACGGGCTTCGGCGCGGCCAGCGCGGCGGGCGCGTTCGGCACCGCCAGGGCGCAGGCCGCCACGACGGCCCAGGCCCCGGCCACGGCCGACTGGCCGCAGCCCGGCGGAGATTTCGGCTCGACCCGGTTCAGCCCGCTTCAGCAGGTGAACACCGCCGACGCCAGCAAACTTCAGGTCGCGTGGGAGATGTCGACCGGCACCGACCGCGGCCTCGAAGGCCAGCCGCTGGTCATCGGCGACACGATGTTCACGGTCAGCGCGTACCCGAACTATGTCACCGCCATCAACCTGAACAACGACCAGCCCGAATGGAAGTACGTGCCGCCCGAGCAGCTGGCCCAGCCGATCGCGGACAACCCGGCCGCGGTGAACACGGCCTGCTGCGACCTGGTCAACCGCGGGCCCGCCTACGACAACGGCAAGCTGTTCTTCCTCACCCTGGACGGCCATGTCACCGCCCTGGACGCCAAGACCGGCGCCGTGCTGTGGAACGTGCAGAACGCCGATCCCAAGATCTCGCAGACCGGGACCGCCGCGCCGCTGGTCATCCACGGCAAGGTGATCGTCGGCATGTCCGGCGACGAGTATGGCGTCCGCGGTTACCTGACCGCCTACGACGAGAACACCGGCAAGCAGCTGTGGCGGGCGTTCAACGTCGGTCCCGACAAGGACCTGCTGCTCAGCCCGCAGTTCATCAAGCGGTTCGGCGCCAACAGCAGCCTGAACACCTGGCAGGGCACGCAGTGGCAGCAGGGCGGCGGCTCGCCGTGGGCGTGGATGTCGTACGACCCGAGCCTCAACCTCGTCTACAACACCACCGGCAACCCGGCGCCATGGAACCCGACCCAGCGGCCCGGCGACAACAAGTGGGCGGAGAGCGTGACCGCCCGCAACCCCGACAACGGCCAGCTCATCTGGGCGTACCAGTTCAACGAGCACGACAACTGGGACTACGACAGCACCCAGGAGATGATCTTCTTCGACGCGCACGTCAACGGCCAGACGATCCCGGCGATGGCGCATTTTGACAAGAACGGCTTCTCCTACGTGCTTTCCCGTGCGACCGGCGAGCTACTGGCCGCGCACTCGTACTACGTGAACAACAACGTGGTGACCGGCGTCGACATGAAGACCGGGCGCACCCTCTACAACCCGGACAAGCTGACTCCGCAGGGCAAGGTGGTGGACAACATCTGCCCGTTCGCCCAGGGGGCCAAGGACGACCAGCCGGCCGCCTACGACCCGCAGGACGGGCTGTTCTACATCCCGACCAACAATGGCTGCATGCAGTGGCAGTCCATGCACGTCGACTTCCAGGGCGGGCAGAACACCTACGTTGGCGCGATCGTCCGGTTCTTCCGCGGTCCAGGCGGTTACGGCGGCGCCTTCGAGGCGTTCGACCCGATGACCGGCAAGATCTCGTTCATGGACAAGGAGGCCTGGCCGGTCTGGAGCGGCGTGCTGACCACCGCGGGCGGCGTCGCGTTCTACGGCACGCTGGACGGCTTCTTCAAGGCCGTGGACGAAAAAACCGGCAAGGTCCTGTTCTCCTTCCACATGCCATCCGGGGTCATCGGCGCGCCGATCGCTTACACGACGCCATCCGGGCAGGAGCAGGTCGCGGTGTACGCTGGCCTGGGCGGCTGGCCGGGTGAGTACATCGCCAACAACGAGACCAACCCGACCGATGAGCTCGGGGCCGTCAACTGGTACCGGTTCGGCCGGTGCACCGCCACCGACGACCCGTGCCAGACGCCGCTGCAGGACGAGGTTAACCTCGGCGGCGACCTGGTCGTGTTCGACGTGCCCGGCGGCAACGCCGCCGTCTCGGGGGCGGCCGGTGCCGTCGGCGTGGGCGGCGCCGCGATCGGGCCGCTCGTCGCCGGGCCGGTCCTGCTGGCCGGCGCGCTGGCCCTGGGCGTGGCGGACCTGCGACGGCTGCGGATCGCAGTCGGCCCGTTCCGCATTCAGCACGCCTGAGGACCGCGCTGTGCGACGACTCGTTGGATTGCTGGCCGCCGCCGTGATAGCGGCGGCGGCCATGCTGGCCGGCAACGCTCATGCCACTACCGGCGACACGTATGTGCTGCCGCCGTCGCGGTACGTGCTGCCACCGGAGGTGATGAGCCAGTTCTTCGGCAGCTACAAGCTGACCAGCGTCGGCCGGGGCGCCCGGCTGTACGCGGCGGACATGTTCATCACGTCGAACTCCTACGACGACATGTACGGCGGCGGCGAATTCTACGGTTACGACAGCACGGGCGCCCAGACCTCCTGGACGAACATCCTCTACGACTTCCGGCTGCTCGCTCCTGGTGGCGGCGCGCTGACGCTGACCCCATGGACCACCGCGGCTCAGGTGGCCAACGACGACATCGTCGTGACCCTGTACGGCTGGGGCAGTCCGTCGCTCGGCACGATGACGCTGCACATGGTGACACCGCACAGGGTGACACCGGGCAAGCAGCCCGGCGGCGACCTAGCGGGCACGATCAGCCTGCTCGGCCAGCCAGCCTCGGTCCCGATCCGCTTCCACCGCATAGGCCCCGTCACATGACCCGCCCACCCCCACCCCACGCATCCCCCACCCCAC
>JAFARZ010000263.1 GCA_019245115.1 Streptosporangiaceae bacterium
TGTGGAACCTGTACCAGAGTCTCGCGGCGCTGCTGCCGAACCTGTATTAGCCATGGACACCAACGCCAAGCCGGGGCAACCGGGCACTGCTGGAAGGCACGCCAGCGAGCCAAAGGGGCGCGGTGGTGCCTGGACTGACGAGCGCAGCGAGGAGGGAAGGTGCCGCCTCGAAGCGCCCCGGAGGCGAGTGGGGGAATGTCAGTAGCTGGGCAGCGACGGGTCCACCTGGTTGATCCAGGCGAGGACGCCACCGCCGACGTGCACCGCGTCAGAGAACCCGGCGTTCTTCACCACCGCGAGCGCTTCAGCCGACCGTGCCCCGCTCTTGCAGTGCAGCACGATCCGCTTGTCCTGCGGTAGCCGCTCCAGGGCGGCGCCGGACAGGAACTCGCCCTTGGGGATCAAGGTCGCGCCGGGGATGGACACGATCTCGTACTCGTTCGGCTCCCGCACGTCGACCAGGAAGATGTTCTCCTTGTTGTCGAGCATGGCCTTCAGGTCGCGCGCGGTGATCGTCGAGCCCGCGGCGGCCTCGGCGGCCTCCTCGGACACCGCGCCGCAGAACTCCTCGTAGTCGATCAGCTCGGTGACCGTGGGGTTCTTGCCGCAGACCGCGCACTCCGGGTCCTTCTGCACCCGGACGGTGCGGTAAGTCATCTCCAGGGCGTCATAGATCATCAGCCGGCCTGCCAGCGGCTCGCCGATGCCGGTGATCAGCTTGATCGCCTCGTTCACCTGGATGGATCCGATGGACGCGCACAGCACGCCGAGCACGCCGCCCTCGGCGCAGGACGGCACCATCCCGGGCGGCGGGGGCTCCGGGTACAGGCAGCGGTAGCACGGCCCGTGCTCGGCCCAGAACACGCTGGCCTGTCCGTCGAACCGGTAGATCGAACCCCACACGTAAGGCTTGCCGAGCAGCACGCACGCGTCGTTGACCAGGTACCGGGTGGCGAAGTTGTCGGTACCGTCGACAATCAGGTCGTACTGCGCGAAGATCTCCATCGCGTTGTCGGAGTCGAGCCGCGTCTCGTGCAGCACCACGTCCACGTAGGGGTTGATCTCCAGGATGCTGTTCCGGGCGGATTCCGCCTTCGGACGGCCCACGTCGGACTGGCCGTGGATGACCTGGCGCTGGAGATTGGACTCGTCGACCACGTCGAAGTCGATGATGCCGAGCGTGCCCACCCCGGCCGCGGCCAGATACAGCAGCGCGGGCGAGCCGAGTCCGCCGGCGCCCACCACGAGCACCTTGGCGTTCTTGAGTCGCTTCTGGCCCGTCATCCCCACGTCCGGGATGATCAGGTGGCGAGAGTAACGCTTGACCTCATCGACGGTCAGCGTGTCGGCCGGCTCAACCAGCGGAGGCAGCGACACCGCGGATCTCCTTCCTTCGGAATACGACACGGTCAACCGGTCGACATGAGCGGGAATTCCCGCCGCGCCGCGGCCGGAGGCCCAGGCCGATTCAACGCGGTGCTGCCGTCCAGCAGCATCTCGATCTCAGCGGCCACGGCGGCTGGGTGTTCCATCATCGCGACATGACCGGTGCGGGGCAACACCACGACCCGGCTGTCGCGGAACAGTCGCGCCGCGCGGCCCGCCATCCGGGCGCTCACCATCCGGTCGCGGCTGCCATAGATGACAAGCGTGGGGACGGTGACCCGGGCCGCGTCGCGCCATGGTGACAGCGGTCCGCCGCGCATCGATTCCGCGACCAGCGTGCGCACGCACCCGATCAGCGCGGCGTTCGCGTAGCTCAGGGCATCCCGGCGAGCCAGCTCGGCGACCTCCACGGCGAACCGCTCCGCGGCGATGGTCGCTGGGTCGCAGTAGCAGGTGGCGAACGTGTTCATGACGCGCCGCTCGGCTGGCAGCGTGCCGAACTTCTCGAGCAGCCAGTTGCCCAGGCGGGGGGCGCCCAGCAGCGGGAAGCGCACCAGGTCCATTCGCGGCCGCGGATCGGGCAGGGCCGGGGAGATGAGGGTCAGCGACCGGACCAGGTCCGGGCGCCTGGCGGTCACCTTCAAGCTGACCGCGCCACCCAGCGAGTTGCCAATCAGGTGCACCGGGCCGCGGCCCCGGCGCTCGATCAGCGCGGAAACCGTGTCCGCCAGCGCGCTGATCGAGTACCTTCCATCCGGTCGCGGCGGCGAGTCGCCGAACCCGGGCAGGTCGAGCGCCGCACACTCCAGTCTCGGCCGAAGCTCGCCCATAAGGTCCGTCCAGTTCCGCGACGACCCCGCCAGCCCGTGCACGCAAAGCCCCGGCTCGCCCCTGCCTTGCCCCGCTTCCTCCTGCGGAACGTTGCGCACGAAGACCTTGTAGTCCCCGAGGGAAACGAATTCCCCGGGCCAATGGGGAATCGGCTCCTTCCTGGGCGCCGAATCAGCGCACACTGTTACGCGCTGGCCTTGCGGCGGGTGGCGGACTTGGCGCGCGGGGCCGCTTTTTCGGTCCCGTCGGCCTCGGCGGCCGCTGGCTTGGCCCGGCTGCTGGACTTGGTCCTGGTCGCGGAACCGCTCCGGCTCGGGGACTTGGTGCGGCTGGTCGGTTTGCTGCCATCCGACTTGCCACGGCCTCCATCCGACTTGCCACGGCCTCCGTCCGGCTTGCCGCGCTCCGCCTTCAGCGCCGAGACGCTGGCGCGCAGGATCTCGGTGAGGTCCGCGGGCTGGCCCTTGGGTTCCGGAGCCGCCACGCCAGGGGGCCGGACCACCTCGTTGCCCTCGACCTTCGCCCGGACCACGGCTTCCAGGGCCTCACGGTAGGCGTCGCGGTACTCGTCAGGTTCGAAGTCCTCAGTCATCGTGTCGATGAGCGACGCGGCCATCTTCAGCTCTTGCGAGCGGACCTCGATGTCCTCGTCGAGGAACGGGAATTCCGGCTTGCGCACCTCATCGGGCCACAGCAGCGTCTCCAGCGTGATGACGCCCTCGCGGACCCGGAGCGCGGCCAGGGCCTCGCGCTGGCGCAGCGCGACCTTGGCCACGCCTACTTTCCCCGACTTCTCCAGCGCGTCCCGGAAGAGCACATACGCCCTGGTACCGGCGGCTTCAGGTTCCAGGTAGTAGCTCTTGTTGGCGAGGATCGGCTCGACCTGAGCGTTAGGCGCGAAGTGCAGGACTTCTATCCGGTGCGCCGTCACCAGCGGCAGGTCCGCCAGATCCTCGTCGCTCAGCACGACCATGTCGCCAGTGGGCAGTTCATAGCCTTTGGCGATGTCGGAGTACGGAACTTCCTCGCCATCCAGGGTGCAGAACCGCCGGAACTGAACCCGGCCGCCGTCCTCGCGATGGACCTGACGGAACGATATGTCACGCTGCTCCGTCGCGGCGTAGAGCTTCACCGGGATAACGACCAGCCCGAAGGAGATCGCGCCGGCCCAAATGCTGCGCATGCTGTTCACCTACCCCGGTTACCGTGCACCTGATACATCCAGTGTTGCCCTGATTCAGTGTTACCCCAAATTTGGCATTCGACAATACGTTCGATCCGTAAACTGTCCGATAGGCGGGCTTTCGTTAGAGTCCGGCAGCGGCTTAGGCTCGCGGCTGAAATGATGGACGTCCGGAAACGACCGGTCTCATCGGACCGTGGTAGGGCCGGCAACGGCTGAGGGGGTCGGTGTGGCATGGGCGACTTCGATGTCGTTGTACTCGGCGGCGGGACAGCGGGCGTCCAGGTGGCTACGCAGGTCGCTCGCGGCGGGAAGTCCGTGGCGCTCGTCGAGGCGGGGCTGATCGGCGGCGAATCACCGTATCTGGCCTGCCTGCCGTCCAAGTCGCTGTTGCTGTCGGCGGCCAGGGGTGAAACCTGGGAGCACGCGATCAGCCGCAGAGACGAGGTCACCGGCAACCTCGACGATTCGGCGGCCACCGCGCATGTCACCGGCGCGGGCGTCCAGGTCATCCGCGGTACCGGCCGTATCACCGGCGTCGGGCAGGTGGAGGTGACCCCGCTCGGCCTTGGCGAGCAGGTGTCCCTGAGCTACACCGATCTGGTGATCACGGCCGGAAGCGAGCCGGTCGCGCCGCCGATCGAGGGTCTGTCCGACATCCCGGCCTGGACCACCGCGGAAGGTCTGTGTTCTCCTGACCTGCCACGACGCCTGATCGTCCTGGGCGGCGGACCCGCGGGATGCGAGCTGACGCAGATCTATGCCGCTTTCGGCTCGCACGTCACGCTGATCGAGGCCGAGGACGGCCTCCTGCCGGGCGAGCCGGTCTTTGCCGGGGAAATCCTCGCCGCCGCACTGCGCCGGGCCGGAGCGGAGATATACCTCGGTTCGCCCGCCGCCAAGGCCGAGCGTACGCCGGACGGCCTCACACTGGCGCTGGCCGACGGCACCAGGATCGAGGCGAACCGCCTTCTGCTCGCCACGGGCCGGCGACCACGGCTGAGCGGGCTGGGCCTCGACGCCCTCGGTATCACGGTCGAACCGGGAGCGGTACTGCCCATCACCACGACCTGCCAGGTCGTTGGCGCGGGTGGCCACGTCTGGGCGGCGGGAGATGTGACCGGCGTGGGCCACACCCACGCCGGCCGGTATCAGGCCGACGTCGCGGCGGCGAACATCGTCGGCCAGCAACGGGAAGCCGACTACACGGCCATCCCCAGAGTGGTGTTCACCACACCAGCGGTATTCGCCGTCGGCGCGAACCCGCGAACCGGCGCCAGCGTCGTCACGGCACGGGCCGACCTGGCCGGCACAGCGCGGGCCCGGCTGGGCGACGAAGACAACGGCTGCCTCGAGTTGTACGCCGACCCGCTATCCGGCCTGCTGGTCGGGGGCGCTGCGGTGGGGCCGGAGGCGGCTTCCTGGATGGCCGAGGTTACCCTCGCCATCAGGGCCAAGATCCAGGTAGAGGTCTTGACCGATGTGGTGCATGCCTTCCCTGGTTACGGGGAGGCACTGGAGGTGGCGCTGCGCCAGCTGGCCACCTCACCTGGCATGGATACTGCCAGGACGGGGACTACCAGCACACAGACGGACGAACGGGAGGTCAGCGGGTTGAGCGACATGGATATGGAGACGCCTGAGGACGACGCGCTCGAGCAACATCAAGAGGTCGTCCCGGACGAGGAGGAGAGCGCCGGAAGGGGGCCGCGGCCCATTCCCTTCGATGTCGATGAGGCCGATGCGGCCGAGCAGGAAAGGACTATCGGCTTCGACGATGACGATTACCGCTGATGGCGGCTTAGGATGGGGAGAGCGCGGAAAACCGAGCCGCGCGCGACCAGCCGGAGATCGATTTGACCGCTACGCCCGACGCACGGCCGCGCAGCAACCGGCTGCCCCGGCACGAACGGCGGCGGCAATTGCTGGACGCGGCACTTGAGGTGTTCGTCGAACGCGGCTATCACGCCGCCGCCATGGACGAGATCGCCGAACGAGCCGGGGTCAGCAAGCCCGTGCTCTATCAGCACTTCCCTGGCAAGCTCGAGCTTTACCTCGCGCTGCTGGATGAGAGTGTGGACGGCCTGATCGACACCGTACGCACAGCACTTCGCTCCACGTCAGAGAACAAGCAGCGGGTGGGCGCCACCTTCGGCGCCTACTTCGAGTTTGTCGGCGGCCGGGGTCAGGCGTATCGCCTCGTGTTCGAGTCCGATCTGAGCAACGAGCCCGCTGTGCGCGCTCGGCTGGACCGGGTGCAGTTCGAGTGCGCCGAGATGGTCAGCCAGGTCGTGCGGGAGGACGCCGGAATCCCGGACGACGAGGCCCATCTGCTGAGCGTGGCGATGGTGGGCATGGCTCAGGTGAGTGCCCGGTACTGGCTGAGCAGCCACGGCCACATCACCCGCCAGGCCGCCGAGCAGATGGTGGCCAGGCTCGCCTGGCGAGGCATCAGCGGCTGGCCGCGCAGCGAGCACTGACCGGTCCTGAACCGGGGAAGCCATTCGAGGGGAGCACTCTGTGGAAGTCAAGATCGGCATCCAGTCGGTTCCACGCGAGCTGATCGTGGAAACCGACACTCCCGCCGAGGAAATAGAGCGTAATCTGTCCGCCGCCCTGGAAAACGGCGGTGGTAACTCTGTGTTCGCACTTCAGGTAACCAAGGGTGGCAAGGTCCTGGTCCCAGCGGACAAGATCGCCTATGTAGAATTCGGCGGTCCCGAATCTCGCCGTGTCGGGTTCGGTAACATCGTCTGACATGTACGGCCAGGCCGGATGAGACGGACAACCGGCCGCAGTCGTCGCAGCCTGTGCAGGCATAGCTGGTGCCGTCCGGGGACTGCTGGGGCGAATCGGTTTCCCGCCCGAAAAGATCAGTGACGGGCATCTGGCATTCCCGGTTCCCGGGCGCATATGGGATTAATGCCGCTACCGGCCGCAAAAGCGGCGCACGCCCTCCCAAGCGTTCCGACCCGCGGATACATCACACAGCAAGGACCCCGCATGGCGGGCCAGACCGTCGTTGGTAGACTGTTCATCTGATTAGCGTGATGTTGATTACACCCATAGAACGGTGAAATAATTCAGCCAAAGGTCGTGTTGGACATATCGGCTGCGTCGCGCGCCGGGGAGGGACATCTGGCGCACTTGGGGGCAAACTCGGGCGATCGGCAGGCCGCGTGGATGGTAGCAGGGCTCCCCACGGCGGCTAGCTGGTGCTCGCGACAGCTCGCGACAGCAGGCCGGCACGAGAGGCTCGACCCCGACAGAACCGGGGAGGGTCACGATGAAGGACGGAACCCCTGACTACACAGACTCCTAACGGGGACACACAGGCAGAAAGCCTCGACGGCGCGGGCTCAAGTCGCCGGACCGAGACCGGGAACGAGCACGCCGTCCCGTTCAGCAGCCTCGGCGTGAGCGAGGAAATCTGCTCAGGCCTGGCGGCGGCGGGCATCATCGCCACATTCCCCATCCAGGCACTCACCTTGCCGCTCGCACTGGGCGGCCATGACATCATCGGCCAGGCTCGCACCGGAACGGGCAAGACGCTGGCCTTCGGCATACCGCTGCTGGAGCTGGTCACCGGCCCCGCTGACAGCAGGACCCCGCGCGCGCTGGTCGTGGTGCCCACCCGGGAACTGGCCATCCAGGTGGCCGACGACCTGCGGACGGCTGCCGTCAACATGCGCGTCCGGGTGCTCACCGTCTACGGCGGGCGCGCCTATGAGCCGCAAATCGACGCGCTCACCGCCGGTGTCGATATTGTGGTCGGCACTCCCGGCAGACTGCTCGACCTGGCCGAGCACCGTCATCTCGACCTGTCCGGCATCCGGGCACTGGTGCTGGACGAGGCGGACAAGATGCTCGACCTCGGCTTCCTGCCCGACGTCGAGCGCATCGTCAAGCTGACCCCCGCGCACCGGCAGACGATGCTGTTCTCAGCCACCATGCCCGGCGAGGTCGTCACGCTCGCCCGGCGGCACATGCGGCGTCCCACTCACATCCGGGCCGAGGGACACGACGAGCTTCCGTCCGTGCCCGCCACCCGGCAGCACGTATTCCGCACGCACCAGATGGACAAGATCGAGGTGCTCGCGCGTATGCTGCAGGCCAAGGATCGCGGCCTGACGATTGTGTTCTGCCAGACGAAGCGGATCGCCGACCAGGTCGCTACCGCTCTGGCGGGCCGCGGGTTCGCCGTGGCAACCGTGCACGGCGACCTCGGTCAAGGACAGCGGGAGCGAGCGCTGCGGGCGTTCCGCAGCGGCAAGGTCGACGTGCTGACCGCCACCGACGTCGCCGCACGCGGGCTCGATGTTGACGACGTAACGCACGTCGTGAACTACGAGTGCCCCGACGACGAGAAGGATTACGTGCACCGCATCGGCCGGACCGGCCGGGCCGGACGGTCAGGCGTGGCCGTCACGTTCGTCGACTGGGCGAACATGCACCGCTGGAAGATGATCAATGACGCGCTCGGCCTCGGCCAGCCCGAACCGGTGGAGACCTACTCGACGTCGGAGCACCTCTACAGCGCGCTGGGCATCCCGTCCGGGGTGACCGGGACGCTCCCGCGCGCCCTGCGCGCCAGGGAGGGGCTGCAAGCCGAAGCCATCGAGGACATCGGGGAGACGGGCAAGACCCGTTCCCGCCGCGGACGTGGCGCGTCCGGTTCGGTGAGAGTCGCGGGCTCGGCCAAGAGCACGCGGCGCCGGCGTCGGACTCGGGGCGGCTCGCCGATCACGCCCGACGCATCCCGCGCATCGAACGTAGGCACCGGCGGCGATCCGGCGCCCGCGGAGTCCATCGAGAGCCCGGCCCAGGGTTCGCGGCCCCGGCGGCGTCGTCGCCGGAGCCGGGCCGGCCGGGAGGCCGGCGCCCAGCTTGCCGTGTCACGCGAGGATGCCGCCGACGCCACCCAGCGCAAGGCCTCCTGATCGGGAGGTAGGGTTCGCGGACGTGAGCACACCCACTTCTCTTGCCTTGCCCGCCGGGGTGCGGCGCACCGAGGTGCGGACGAGCCGCGGCGCCTTCGCGGCCCTGGAAGCGCTGCCGGTACCAGGGGTTTGCGAGCGCGAGACCGCCTTGCTCGTGCCTGGATACACCGGCAGCAAAGAGGACTTCCTCGCCGTGCTCGGCCAGCTTGCCGCGGCCGGGAGACGGGTGCTCGCGATCGACATGCGAGGCCAGTACGAGACAAAGGCCGACGGGGACACGGCGTACTCGGCCACCGCACTGGGGGCGGACATCGCCGCGGTCGTGCAGGCCACGCAGACCAGGCACCTGCTCGGGCACTCCTACGGAGGGCTGGTCACTCGCGAGGCCATGCTGGACCACCTGGCCGGCGACGGCATCGAGTCGTTCGCGCTGATGAGCTCCGGCCCCGCCGGTCTGACCGGGCCCAGAGCGGGCGAGCTGAAGACGATGCTCGCCGCCCTGGGGGTGCGGGACGAAGCCAGCATCCCCGCCTCGCTGCCCGTCGAAGAGCTGTGGGATTCACACCTGGAACCGCAGTTCGTCGCCGCGGGCGTCCCCAGCGTCATCGTGGCGTTCCTGCGCGAACGAATGCTCGGCAACGACCCGCACGGCCTGGTCCACATGGCCCGGCATCTACTCACCGCACCCGACCGGACCGAAGAACTCGCGCGCGAGGCCGGCGTCCCGATCCTTGTCATCTACGGAGAGTATGACCACTCCTGGTCACCGGCCACGCAGGAGGACATGGCGAGACGGCTGGGCGCCAAGCGGGTGTGCATCCCCGGGGCGGTGCACTCGCCCAACGTGGAGGCTCCGGCCACGACGGCCAGCGCACTCAGCGAATTCTGGAACGCCGCGGAGAAGGCTTAATCCACGTCCAGGCCGTCCCAGGGACGGCGGCGGATCGCGGCGGCGGCGCCCTCAGGGCAGTGCCGCAGATAGTCACACCATCCGCAGCCCAGGCTCGTCCGGGGCGGGAAGACCGTATCGATCTCCTCCGGCGACAGGCCGTCACGCGCCCGCTCATCGGCCGCCGAAGCCTCATCGGCGATGTCCTCGGCGCGGCGCAGGTGCCGGGCCAGCGACTCATCGGTATGCGTCCAGGCGATCACCGCTCCGGTCGGCAGGTGATGCAACTCGACCCGGTGGCACGGCCGTCGCAGCACCCGGCCGGCGGCGATGGCGTAGATCGCCATCGCCATCGAGCTGCGCGCGTCGTCGGTGGTCAGCACGTGCCGGCCGGTCTTGTAATCGACGACAACCAGCTCGGTTCCACCCTCGCTATCGTGCCGGGAGTCGAGCCGGTCGATCCGGCCGGACACCGCGATCTTGTCGGTCCGGGTCGCCACGGTGCGCTCCACGCCGATGGGCTCGTCGGCGGGATCCAGGCCGGCGACGTACCCCTCCACCATCTGCCTGGCCCGCTCCCGCCACCGGACCGACTGTGTCTCGTCCGCGTAGCCTTCGTCGATCCAGCCCCGGTCGAGCAGCGTGCCCGCCGCACCGGTCGTTCGCTGGGCCAGCGGCAGCCGCCACCAGCCGGCCAGCGCGTTGTGCACGCTGGCGCCCAGGCTGTTGTGCGCCCATGGCGGCCCCTTGGGCGGCGGCGGACGGTCAAGATAGCTGAACCGGTACCGGCGCGGGCAGTCCAGCCAGGCGGAAAGCCGGGTCGGCGTGCACGTGTACAGCCGCCTCGGCATGCCTTCGAAGCCAAGCTGTTCCATCAGCCAGCTTCCGGGACCACCGGTCCGGCGGCGACCCAGGAGTCGAACAGCTTCTCCGCGGCCGCCACAGTGAGCTCCGGGCCGTGTCCGGGCAGCACCCTGGTATCGCGCGGCAGCGTGAGCAACTGCTCGCCGATCGCGGTCAGCTGGCCGGCGAAGTCGGGGTACTCGCCGTCATGCGTGACCGGGCCGGTGGCCGACGCGGTGTCGCCGCTGAACACGGCCTCCAGGTCCTCGCAGTACAGGCACACCGAACCGGGCGAATGGCCCGGCGTGTGGATCACCTCGAGCTGGACGTCGGCGACCTCGAAGATGCCGCCGTCGGCCATGTCGATCTCGGGGGTGTCACCGGGGAACGCCTCGCGCCACAGCACCCGGTCCAGCGGATGCAACGCGACCGGCGCCTCGTCCCGGTCCGCCACCTCGATCGCCGCCGCGACGTGACGAGCGTGACCGTGGGTGCAGATCACCGCGATGACCTCGCGCTCGCCCACCGCCGCCAGCACCGCGGCCGCGTCACCGCCCGGGTCGATGACTATGACTTCTTCCTCGTCGCCGACAAGCCACGTGTTCCCGGCCGGCGACTGGACCTGCTCTATATCTGCGCTCACCGCAGCTTCCTACCACAGGAACCTGGTCACGCGCTGTGGACAAACGCGATTACGGAGTTCGCCACCAATTGCACCGCGATCGCGGCCAGCAGCAAGCCGGCGATCCGGGTCAGCAGCTCGACGCCGTTGTCGGTCAGCACCCGGTGCACAACCGGCGCGAAGCGCATGGCCAGCCAGGCCGAAACGGCCACCGCCACCATGGCGCCGCCCAGCGCGATACCGTTCGCCACCCCGTGCACACGCTGGACGAACAGCATCACCGCGACGATCGCGCCCGGGCCGGCGAGCAGCGGCGTGCCCAGCGGCACGAAGGCCACGCTCGCCGTCTCGATCTCCTGTGCGGTGGGCTCGGATGACTTCCCGGTGAGCAGTTCGAGCGAGACGAGCAGGAGCAGCAAACCGCCCGCGCCCTCCAAGGCCGGCAATCCGACGCCCAGGTAGTCCAGGATCGACCGCCCGAACAGGGCGAACACCACGATCACCCCGAACGCCACCACCGCCGCCTGCCAGGCCAGCCGGTTCCGGTCCCGGGCCGCGCGCCCCCGGGTCAGCCCGAGAAACACCGGCACGATGCCCGGCGGATCAGTAATAACGAGCAGCGTAACGAACACTTCCCAGAAGAATCTCACGACAGGGGACACGATATCGGCCCCGGTCCTGCGCGTTTACGCAGGGCCGGGGCCGATAGTCAGGGACTACCGCGGCGAGTGAAGCGAGCTTCGCGGTCGTCTGGCCGCGAAGGTCCTGGGGGGCCTTCCGGCCAGGCGACACCAACGGCGAGAAGCGTCGCGGGAGGGGGGTCCGGGGGGTTGGTGTTCACCCCCCGGGAATAACGTCGAGCAGCATTCCTAGGCTGATGGCGTTGGCCATGGCCTGGCAGCCCGCGTCGTTCGGGTGCAGGTGGTCGCCGCTGTCGAAGGCCGGGTTCAGCCTGGTGGGGTCGGCGGAGTCGGCCACCGCGCCGGCGAAGTCGATCACGCCGTCAAAGGCGCGGCTGGTCATGATCCAGTTGTTGACCGCCTCCCGGGTCTGCTCGTTCGCCGCCGAGGAGATGATCGACCCGCCGAACGGCGTGATCGTCGCGCCGAAGATCCGCAGCCCCCGCGCGTGCGCCTGCGCGATGGCCTGCTCGTCGGCGGAGATGATCTGGCCGGCGGTCGCGCTGAAGCCGATGTCGTTGACCCCTTCGAGCAGGATCACGGACCGGACACCGGTCTGGGTGAACACATCGTGGTCGATCCGTGCCAGCGCCGGGATGCCGTAGTACGGCTGGCCGTCCCGCGGGGCCAGCAACCGGTTGCCACCGAGTCCGGCGTTGACGACCGACAACGTGGGGCCGTGCAGCGCGTTCAGCCGCCGGGCCAGGTCATCCGGCCAGCGCCGGTTCGCGTTGCCCGTGGTGTTGGCCGTATCGGTGATCGAGTCGCCCAGCGCCACCACCGACCCGGTGACCTGCGCCGGCGCGCGGACATCCACGCCGTCGATGAGCATCCAGCACGGCGTGTCCCCGTAACCGGCGGCGCCGGCCGCCTGCGTCAGGTCGCCGCTGGCCAGATAGTTGCCCTGCGCGGTGAACGGATGATTGGTCACCGGCCCGGTCGGACCCGGCACGTACACGCTCACCAGCAGGACCGACAGCGGTGAAATGTGCATCGCGACCGGGTCGCTCAGCGCGTCGGCCCCCGCCGGCAGGGTTACCGACGTCTGGCCGCCGAACGTCAGCTGGCGAACCGTGCCGGCCACCGCGGTCGCACCGGACGACTGCACCGCGACAGAGGCATGTCCCACCAGCATGGCCTGGGTTCCGAACGTGTTCGTGAGGCGGATCCGCACCGCGTTGCCACCCGCGCTGACGAACACCACGTTGCGCACCGTCTGATTGGTCAGCCCGGTTCCCGCCGGGCACGAGCTGCCGGGTATCACCGAGCCGACCACCGGGCTCGCTCCCCAGGCGGTCACCCAGTTCTGTGTTGCCCAGTTCTGTGTTGCCCAGTTTTGGTTCAGCCCGGGCGCCTGGGCGGTGGCGGAACCCGCGCGCAGCGCGCCCGTCCCGGTGATCAGCGACACGACGGTGACCGCCGCGATAGCAAGGAAGAACTTCCTGTTACTAATCCGGTTAAGTAGCGTTGTCACGTGCAGGATGCTCCGCCCGTGTGGGGGACTTGTCAAGATGTGTTGGAACGTGCGGGAACCGAGCACCACCGCCGTTCATGATAAAGACCTTGATTATCACAAACGGCTGTGGTTCCTCCCGTCGCTCACCCATTGTCCCCACCTCGGGGGACAACAACGAGATCACGAAAGTTTCGGAAAACGCTTAACCGGGCCGATGAGGCGACGGATCTCGTCAGATTCCCAGTAAGTGACCTGATTGGGGCGTTGTGGATATTGACATGTAATCCCCAGATTGCCTAGTTTTGCCCTCATCCCAAGATTGCGTTTCCGAAAATTTTCGAGTCAGCCGGAAAGCTTTCGGGCGCGCGTAGGAGGCAATCCCATGAGACTCCGTCGTCTTCTCGCGGTGAGCACCGCTGGGGTGGCCGCGGCACTAGCCATCAGCACCGCCGCCGTGGCGGTGCCATCAGGAACTACCACGAGCTCCGCCGTGGCACCGGACTCCCTGCGGGCGCTGGCCGCGAAGATCGGCCTCCGCATCGGCACGGCGGTCATCCCATTCGACCTGAACACCGCCAACTACGCGGCCGTCGCCGCGGGGCAGTTCTCGGTGGTCACTCCCGGCAACGAGATGAAGTGGCAGGTAGTCGAGCCGACCCAGGGCACGTTCGACTGGTCGGGCGCCGACCGCCTGGTCGCTTTCGCGCAGGCGCACGGGCAACTGGTGCGCGGACACACGCTGCTGTGGCACAACCAGCTACCCACCTGGCTCACCACCGGCGTCGCCAACGGCACGATCAGCGACGCCCAGCTCACGGACCTGCTCCACCAGCACATCACCACGGAGGTGACGCGCTACAAGGGCAAGATCTGGCAGTGGGACGTCGCCAACGAGTTCTTCACCGACTCCAACCCGTCGGGCATCAACCCCAACGACTTCTGGGTGTCCCACCTCGGGGCGGGCATCATCCCCCAGGCCTTCCGCTGGGCCCACGAGGCCGACCCGCACGCGCTGCTGTGCTACAACGACTACAACATCGCCGGCGAGGACGGCTCCAACGCGAAGAGCGACGCGGTGTTCGCGTGGCTCCAGCAGATGCTGGCCCAGGGCGTCCCGATCAACTGCGTTGGCGACCAGGGACACCTTGACACCCAGTTCGGGTTCTCCGGCACGCGGATGACCCAGGACCTGCAGCGGTACGCCAGCCTGGGCCTGAAGGTGGCCATCACCGAGGCCGACGTCCGGACATTTGTCAACAACGCCACCGACCAGGTGCCCACCGACAACCTCTCGCAGTTCGCGCAGCCGTTCGAGTTCGGCCAGATGCTCAAGGCCTGCCTCGCGGTGAGGCAGTGCATATCGTTCACCGTCTGGGGCTTCGGCGACGCCGACTCCTGGGTCCCCGGCTTCTTCAAGGGTGAGGGATACGCCACCATCTACGACGTGAACCTGAACCCGAAGACGGCCTACACCGAGCTGCAGCAGGACCTCCAGCTCGCCGCGCACGGCGCCCCCCACCGGACCGGCATAGGAGCCGACTCCTAACCTTCTATAGGAATCCGCCCCTCCCTGGAGCATGCTTTACTCCAGGGAGGGTGCGATGACGAACCTCTGCTCGTTTCTTGAGGGCGCGGCGGCCGGGCATCCGGAGCGGGTCGCGTTGCGGATGGACGACCTCACGGTGACCTATCCGGGGCTGCGCGACGCGGTCGGGCGGACCAGGTCACTGCTGCTGGCGGCCGGCGTTGAGCCAGGCGACCGGGTCGGGGTGATGCTGCCCAACGTGCCCGCGTTCGCCGTAACGTTCTACGGGGCCCTGGCCGCCGACGCGATCGTCGTCCCGATGAATCCGCTGCTGAAGAGCCGCGAGGTCGCCTACTACCTGGGCGACTCAGGCGCCAGGGTGGTCGTGGCCTGGCATGCCTTCGCCGAAGAGGCGGCCAAGGGGGCGGCCGACGTCGGCGCCCGGCTGATCCGGGTCGACGATCCTGACATGCGCGGCATACTGGCCGATCAGGACCTTACCGCCGACGGGCCGCGGCGGGGCGATGACGACGACGCGGTCATCCTCTACACCTCCGGCACCACCGGCAAGCCCAAGGGCGCACAGCTCACCCACGCCGGCCTGGCGCGCAACGCCGAACTGACCGCGCGCACGCTGCTGAACAACAACCCCGACGACGTGATGATGGGCTGCCTGCCGCTGTTCCACGTCTTCGGGCTGACCTGCGGGCTGAACGCGACCATCGCGGCCGCCGGCACCCTCACGCTGCTGCCCAGGTTCGACGGAGCGCGGGCGCTGGAGATCATCGAACGCGACGCCGTGACGATCTTCGAAGGCGTACCCACCATGTACGCGGCGATGCTGCACCATCCGGCGGCCGACCCGGCGGCGGCCCGGAGCCTGCGGGTGTGCATCTCCGGCGGCGCGGCCCTGCCGGTCGAGGTGCTCCGCGGTTTCGAGGAGAAGTTCGGCTGCGTGATCCTGGAGGGCTACGGCCTGTCGGAGACGTCCCCGGTCGCGTCGTTCAACCATCCGGACCGAGAGCGCAAGCCAGGGTCGATCGGCACTCCGGTCGAAGGGGTGGAGATGCGGCTGGTCGACTCGGCCGGCCTGGATGTGCCGGTCGGTGAGGTCGGCGAGATCGCCATCCGCGGGCACAACGTGATGAAGGGCTACTGGCGAAAACCGGACGCCACCGCACAGGCCATCCCGGACGGCTGGTTCCGCACCGGCGACATGGGCCGGGTCGACGAGGACGGCTACTACTACATCGTCGACCGGAAGAAGGACCTGATCATCCGCGGCGGCTACAACGTCTACCCGCGCGAGATCGAAGAAGTGCTGCACGAGCACCCCGCGGTGGCCGAGGTGGCGGTGATCGGCATCTCGCACTTGGGGTTGGGTGAGGAGGTCGGGGCGGCCGTGGCGCTCAAGCCTGGTGCCAGCGCGACGCCGGAAGAACTCCGGGCCTTCGCCAAGGAGCGGATCGCCGCCTACAAATACCCGCGGCACGTGTGGCTCGTAGAAGCGCTGCCCAAGGGGCCGACCGGGAAGATCCTGCGCCGTGAGGTGCAACCTCCTCCATTTTTGGAGGAGGTGCGGTGAGCGCGCCCGAGGCCGACGCGTGGGTCGAGGACGCCGCCGAGGATGTGGGCGGGCTCGACCTGCTGCTGGCCGACGCCGCACTCGGTCTGTGGCGCAGGTTCCGGCCGGACAGCTCGGCATTGCGGTTCGGGATGGCGCTGGGCCGCCGCCCTCGAGTGGTCGCCGGGCAGGCAGCCTGGCTGGGCATTGAGCTAGCTCGCGTTCTCGCGGGCCGTTCGCGGTTGGCTCCCGCCTCGCGAGACCGCCGGTTCGCCGACCCGGCCTGGGCCGGGAACCCGGTTCTCCGGCGTGTCCTTCAGGCGTACCTGGCCGGGAGCGGATCGGCGGAGGCGCTGCTGGACGGGGCTGAGCTGGACTGGCGTGACGACACGCGGTTGCGCTTCGTGCTGGCCAACCTGATCGCCGCCGCGGCGCCAAGCAACAACCCGCTGCTCAACCCGGTCGCGTGGAAGGCGCTCATCGACACCGGAGGGGTCAACGTCGTGCGCGGCCTGCGGGCTCTGGCCGGGGACCTGGCCACACCGCCGCGGGTGCCGTCGATGGTACCGCCCGGGGCGTTCGAGGTCGGCAAGACGCTGGCCGTCACGCCAGGCAGCGTGGTGCACCGGACCGAGCAGTTCGAACTCATCCAGTACCAGCCGGTCACCGAGACCGTCTACGCGTACCCGCTGCTCATCGTGCCCCCCATGATCAACAAGTACTACATCACCGACCTGGCGCCCGGACGCAGCATGGTCGAGTACCTGGTCGGCCAGGGACACCAGGTGTTCGTGATGTCCTGGCGCAACCCGGACGCCAGGCACCGGGAATGGAGCTTGGACCGGTACGGCGGTGCGGTGCTGGAAGGGCTGGACGCGGTGCGGTCCGTGGCCGGCGCGGGCCGCGCGGCCAAGGTCAACCTGTGTGCGCTGTGCTCGGGCGGGATCGTGGTGTCCATGGTCGCCGCCCACCTCAGCGTGACCGGCCAGCTCGGCCAGGTGGCCAGCATCTGCCTCGGGGTCACCGTGCTCGACCAGAACCGGGCCGGGACGGCGGCCGCGATGATCGATCCCAGGGCAGCCGCCGCGGCGAAGGCGGTCTCGCAGACCCGCGGCTACCTGGACGGACGTGCGCTGGCCGAGGTGTTCGCGTGGCTGCGGCCGGACGATCTCATCTGGAACTACTGGGTGAACAACTACCTGCGGGGTGAGCCGCCACCGGCCTTCGACATCCTGCACTGGAACGCCGACACCACCCGGCTACCCGCCGCGCTGCACCGTGACTTCATCGACCTGGGCCTGGCCAACGCGCTGACCGTGCCCGACGCCGCTCGTATGCTGGGCTCTCCCGTCGACCTGTCCAAGATCGACGTGGACGCCTACGTCATCGCGGGCATCGCCGACCACATCTGCCCATGGCAATCGTGTTACCGCACGACCCAGCTGCTGGGTGGCGCAACGAAGTTCGTTCTGTCCACCAGCGGGCACATAGCCGCTATGGTGAACCCGCCGGCCAACCCGAAGGCCAGGTTCCGGACGCTGCCGGGGGCCGCCGGTGCTGCCGGCACCGGTGCTGCCGGCACCGGTGCTGCCGGCGCCGGTGCTGCCGGCGCTGTGAACCCCGAGGACCCGCGGCAGTTCCTGGCCGAGGCGGTCGAGGTATCGGGTAGCTGGTGGCCGGACTACGCGGCCTGGCTGGCTTCACATGGTGGTGACCAGGTGGCGAGCCCCCGGCAACTCGGAAGTGAGGACTACCCACCGCTCTCCGCCGCGCCGGGTACCTATGTTCACGACCGTTGAGGTGCGTAACGTCGCGGTGCGCGGCAGGCAGTTGCGGGTGGCCATCCGGCACGGCAGTGGCGGCGCGCGTTCCTCTCGGCCGCCGCTTCTGCTGATAAACGGCATCGGCGCCAGTCTTGAGCTGCTTGAACCCTTCGTCCGGGAGATAGACCCGGCGGTTGACGTGATCCGGTTCGATCCGCCCGGCGTGGGCGGCTCGTCGCCACCGCCGGGTCCATACCGATTCGGCGGGCTGTGCGCGCTGATCGGGGACATGCTGACATCACTCGGTCATGAGGTCGTCGACGTCCTCGGCATCTCCTGGGGCGGCGGTGTCGCGCAGCACTTCGCCATGTTCCAGCGGCGGCGGTGCCGGCGCCTGGTGCTGGCCGCGACCGCGACCGGTGCGCTGATGGTGCCGGGCAAGCCTTCGGTGCTGGTGCACATGGTGACGCCTTCGCGGTACCTGGACCGTGGTTACCTGGAGCGGGTGGCCGGGGACCTGTACGGCGGGTCGGCTCGCGCCGACCCTGCCGGGATAGCGGCGGCCATGCACGACGGCAATCGCGTGGGCTCTTCGCTGGGGTACGTGTATCAGCTGGCCGCCGGGATGGGCTGGACCAGCCTGCCGTTCCTGCCGTTGCTACGCCAGCCGACGCTGATCGTCGCGGGCGCCGACGACCCGATCATCCCGCTGGCGAACGCCAGGCTCATGCGCCGGCTGATTCCTGACTCACGGCTGTTCGTGTATCCGGGCGGCCACCTGGGTCTGGTGACCGAAGCGGCGGAGCTGGCCCCGGTGGTGGACGACTTCCTGGAAGGGGACCTTTCATGAGCGAGCGGAAGCGAGCGCCGCGGCCGGAGGCCCAGGCCAATTCAACGCCGCGGCGGTTGCCGTCCCGCAGGGGCGGCAATTCCCGCCGCGGCCCCAAGCCGGCCGAGCGCAGCGAGGCCCTGGCGCGGAGGGGCAAATGAGCGAGCGGAAGCGAGCGCCGCGGCGGTTGCCGTCCCGCAGGGGCGGCAATTCCCGCCGCGGCCCCAAGCCGGCCGAGCGCAGCGAGGCCCTGGCGCGGAGAGATAGCAGCGAGGCCCTGGCGCGGAGAGATAGCAGCGAGGCCCTGGCGCGGAGAGATAGCAGCGAGGCCTTGGCGCGGAGAGATAGCAGCGAGGCCTTGGCGCGGAGGGAAACATGAGCGAACTGGCAAAGGCCGACTTCTACCTGCTGGAGGAGCTTCTCGACCCGGCCGACCGGGAGGTGCTGCTCCGGGTCAGGGGGTACATGGAGAAGACCATCCAGCCCGTCATCAACCACTACTGGATCAGGGAGGAGTTCCCCTTCGATCTCGTGGCCAGCATGCGCGAGCTCGGCATCGCGGGACTCTCGTATTCCGGCTACGGCTGCCCGGGCCGTGGCGCCCTGCTCGACGGCATGATCGCGATGGAACTCGCCCGCGTCGACCCGTCGATAGCGACGTTCTTCGGAGTGCACGGCGGCCTGGCCATGGGGTCCATCTACCTGTGCGGATCCGAGGAGCAGAAGCAGCGCTGGCTTCCGGAGATGGCCCGGATGGAGAAGATCGGCGCGTTCGGGCTGACCGAGCCCGACGTCGGCTCCGGCGCCGCCGGCGGCCTGACCACGACGGCCCGGCGGGAAGGCGACCACTGGGTACTGGACGGGCAGAAGAAGTGGATCGGCAACGCCACGTTCGCCGACTACGTGGTGATCTGGGCGCGATCGCTGGAGGACGGCCAGGTCAAGGGGTTCGTGGTCGAGAAGGACACCCCCGGATTCGCCACCTCGAAGATGCGCGACAAGATCGCCCTGCGGGTGGTGCAGAACGCCTACATCACCATGGACGGGATCCGGGTCCCGGAGGAGAATCGGCTGCAGCGAGCGGATTCCTTCCGGGACACCGCGAAGGTGCTCCGGCTCACCCGAGCTGGCGTGGCCTGGCAGGCCACTGGCTGCGCCCGTGGCGCCTACGAGCACGCGCTGGCCTACTCGCGCCAGCGCCAGCAGTTCGGCCGGCCCATCGCCGGATTCCAGCTTGTTCAGGATCTGCTGGTCCGGATGCTGGCCAACGTGACCTCGTCGGCCTGCCTGTGCGGCCGGCTGGCTGAGCTGGCGGAGAAGGGACTGGCCAAGGACCATCACTCGGCATTGGCCAAAGCGTTCTGCACGGTACGGATGCGCGAGACCGTCGGCTATGCCCGTGAACTGCTCGGCGGGAACGGCATCCTGCTGGAGAATCACGTCGGGCGCTTCGTGGCCGACTCGGAAGCCATCTACTCCTACGAAGGCACCCGGGAGATCAACACGCTGATCGTCGGCCGAGCCATAACCGGCATCGGCGCCTTCCTGTAAGCGAGTTTGCCGTGTCCCCGGGACGGGCAGGGGGGTGGGCGGGGCGCGGGCGGCCGGCGCGCGCGGGTTTGTGCGCGGGGGGTTGCGCGCGGGGGCGAGCGGCGC
>JAFARZ010000313.1 GCA_019245115.1 Streptosporangiaceae bacterium
GCGGCTTCGCCCTTTTGACCCAGCGCTGGCAGACCCTCCAGCACGTCACCGCCAGCCCCGGCAAAATCGGCCTCATCGCCCGCGCCGCACTCGTCCTGCTGCTATTCGAGCACAAGATGCTCACATGAAGTCGCTGAGAAAACCTCAATGCGGGAAGCGGCACCGCTCTTTACGCGGCGTCCCGCGCATGAGCAGCCAGGAGGCGCATCGCGGCCGTCCACGCTTGAGGCGGGGAGTGGCCTCGGCCACTCTTGGGGCGCCGCAGTGCACAACCCGACCCGCGCAGACCTGGATCGTGAGCGGCAGCGGCTCCGCGGGTTGCGAATCGTTGAGGACATCCAGGCCACGGCCAGGCGTACCGGTCGCCCGCCACTGGACGAAGACGAGCAACGCACGACGCTCGATTCGGTGACCAACCTGCCGACGGAGCTGATCTCCGAGGTGGTGTCACCACCTCGCGCAGTTGGCGTAGCCGCCCGACAGCCATGGCAGCACGACTTCCCGTTCCCAATCAAAGACGTCGTGGCCATGGCCGCCGCGGCACGACAGCGCGCCGCCGCCGACGCCCGTAGCGCGCATCGCGATCCCGCACCCGTGGCCCGGCCGCCGCAACGCGGAAGATGAGCGCGGCCGAGTCGGTAGAGGAGGAGATCACCCAGCTCCGGTCTCTCGCCCTCGCGGGTGCGGGTGCGCTACGCACCGGTCGGCAGTGGGAGGCGTGGCTGCACCGCGCCGAGCGGTTCGCCGACCTCGGATTCGTCAATACGATGCTGACCTGGGCGCAGTGCCCTGAAGCGATCGTGTTGCACGACTATGCCGAGTGGAAGCGGCTCGGGCGCCAGGTGAACCGTGGTGAACGCGGTATCCGGCTCATAAAGCCTGCCCGTGGCCAGCGGGTCGGCCACGAGCACGTGACCACCGTGTTCGACTTGATGCAGACGAGCGGGGAACCACAGCCCGTTCGGTTGGAAAGAAAGAAGTACGGCGGGAAACCGCAGCCGGAGAGCTGGCGGGCACTGGCGAGCCTTGCGCTGCGGGGAGTTCCGGGTGCGGACCGTGCGGAATGGGTTGACTGGTTCGTGCGGACGCATGCTGGCGTGGGGGAGATGGCCGCCGCGCTGGAGTTGGTGCGGCGGATGTCGGCGGCGCTGGTGGCGGAGGGAACGGTCGGCTCCGAGTCCCGGCTGACCGGCAAGGTGGAAGCGGAGTCGGTGGCGTTTCTATGCGTGCTGCGGCTTGGCCTCGACACCGATGGGTTTGCCTTTCCGTATGTCGCGAGCTGGGCGGGTACCGATGACCGCTCGCGCCCAGGTGAGATAGTGGCGGCGGTCGGGGAGCGGATACTGGTTGCGGCACGCCAAGCATTCGCGTGCATCGATACGAATGTGGCCACGCCTGTCCGTGTGTTGCTCGGCCCTCGACTGGCCAGTCGGGACAGGCCACCGGAGCAGGCTGCGGCAGCCTCGGCGACCGATGCTCAGGTCGTCCGGGTACTGGAGGAAGCGGGCAGCTTCTTCGTAGAGTGTCGGCCTGAGAGCTGGGTGTCCGAGTATCTTGCCGAGCGCGGTTTCAGCGAAGACATCCAGCGGCAGTGGTGTATCGGGTATGCCCCGGCCGATTGGACCACGCTCACCGATCACCTGCGAGGCCTCGGCTACGGTGACCCGGCCATCGAGGCATCGGGGCTGGCGAAGCGATCCTCGCGAGGAACGCTCATTGACGTATTCCGTGACCGTGCCGTGTTCCCGGTGCGGTCGATGGACGGAACGGTGACCGGGTTCATCGGGCGCGCTGCTCCCGGGGCGGCCAGCGACGCGCCGAAATACCTGAACTGCCGCGAGACCGAGTTGTACCGCAAGGGCCAGGTGCTGTTGGGCTTGTGGGAAGGCCGCGAGGCACTCGCCGCCGGAGCGCGGGCGGTGATCGTCGAAGGACCACTGGACGCCAACGCGGTGACCAGCGCCACTGGTGGCCGTTACGTCGGGGTCGCACCATGTGGCACCGCGCTGACCGCCGATCACATCGCGTTGCTCGGCAAGGCTGTCGACCTGGACAGCGCCGGATTGCTCGTGGCGTTCGACGCCGATCCGGCTGGACAGAAGGCCGCGCTCCGCGCGTATGAGCTGCTGCATGACCGTGTCGAGCAGCCCATGATCGTGGAGTTTCCTGACGGGCAGGACCCAGCCGGACTGTTGTGCTCGCACGGCACCGATGCATTGACGCAGGCGCTCGATGCGTCGCAGCGACCGCTCGTGGACGTGGTCATAGATGCGACGATCGCCAAGTATGGCCACTGGCTGGAATTCGACGAGGGCAAGTTCAACGCCTTGCATGCGGCGGCGCCGCACATCGCCCGGCTGCCTACCGGGCAGGTAGCGGGCCAGGTCGCCAGGGTCGCCGATCAACTCGGCCTCACCCACGCCGAGGTGACCGGCGCAGTCACTGACGCAGCGGCTGCCAGTGTTCTCCAGACCAGTAACCAGGCCGGGCTGCCCCGTCGTACGCCAAGTATCCGGGCTGGGCCGGATACGGCAGGACTCGAGGTAGCCGCTTTGGCAGGGCGAAGGCCAGGAACATCGCAGCGAGCCAGCCCACGCCGACGGTCACCAGGCCGAGCACGTTAAAGATCACGACCAAGCCGATACCGTCCACCTGCCGGATGAGCCCGATCACAGTCGGCAGGATAAAGCCCGCGGCGAGCGCGCTGAAGATGCACGCCACCAACCACATGTCGAGAACCATGATCCGCTCCCTTGGGATCTGGGCGACGCTTGGGCCGCGCGACCGCCCGCACGTCGATTCTCTCGCTTATGTGTTCTAGAAGCAAGTCGATCCGAACAGGTGTCGGAAAAGACATACTTTGTCATGCGTGGACTTCGCATTTGCTACGGGGCGGGGCCTTGCGGGCGCCGCGAGCGCGATGGAGGGCGGCCGGGCCGCGATGACTGAGGACGGTATGGCGCTTGCCGCTGAATACCGGCCGCGGGTGACTCGAGGCGTGCGATATGACTCGCCCTCGCCGCTTGTCCAGGTACGTTGCTCGGCGCTGCTGTCGGAGTCGCCGTGGTGCTATGAGCCAGGCGGCTGAGACGGTCTGCGGCAGTCTGGGCCGCGGCTGCCTGGTGGATTCGCCCTTGCATCTGCCGCAGTTCGGCGGCCACCGAGACGAGCTCGGCCAGGTTCACGATGAGCATGGCCAGCCCGAGCCCAGGGCTTCCCCGGGTCGTCCGGAGTGTGGCAAGCAGACTGGTGGTGGTGCGGAGCAAATCCCCTGGTGGGGTCAGTCGTGGGATAACGCCGTAGGCTTCGCGGGCTGCTCGGTCGAACTCGTCGGCGGCCCGCCGAAGGTCCCGGCCGGCGGCGCCCCGGATGACGCGCGCACTGATCCGCAAGGCGTCGGCGGTCACCATGGCGGTATCGGCAGCGCTTCGATAGTCGGTGATCGTGAGCTGCCGGAACTGCGCGGCAGCGTTCGTGGTTATCTGGATGACATCGTCCCAGATGACCTGGCGGTCGTACGGGTCAACGGACGGCGCGGGGCCGTGAGCGCCTGTCTTCCACAAGCGGCGCAGCCTCGGGAGGGTCAGATCTTCTCCGAGTCGGCCCCCGCTGTACCAGATGAGCTGGTCACGGGCGTCCAGGTGGCCGGAGACGGTAACGGCGTAGCCGGTGACCTCGCCCGGATCACGGTCGCTGTAGCGGTACCGGATAAGTATGCCCGCCTGACCGAGGCGGTCGAAGAAGCCTGCCTCGTTCTGGGCGTGATCCGCTGCCGATGCTGCTGAGGAACGGAGGACGGCGCGCACGGAACGCGGAGACATGTCTTGAGCTCGAAGCGGGGAGCGCTGTTCCGCGTTCCCGGAGCGTTCCCAGCGGCGGCGCAGCTTCGGGAGCGTGAGGTCTGGCGCGAGCTTGCCGCCGCTATACCAAATCGGCTGGCTGGACCGGGTCGTGTGTCCGGGCAGCGCCACGGCGTATCCGGTGATCTGTTCCGGGTCGGTGTCACTGCGCCGTTCCCGGATCAACGCTCCGGCGTCACGGAGCCGGGCAAAGAAATCGGCCTCGCTGACGGCGACCGCGGCGGCGTCCTGGACCAGGCGTCGGAGCGTGATCCGCTCCGGCTCGACCTGGCCGTTCCGCGCGGAACGCTCGTTCTCCGCCCGAGTCGGCCGAACCGCTGCGGTGCGATCTGCCGGAGCGGTGGCGGTAAGACCGAACTGCTTCTCAATGGCCTGGCACGCCCGCCGGGCACGGATGAAGTCGTTGTGGATGTACGGAAGATCTCCGTCCTGACGCGCGAGCGTTGCCACGACGTGAATGTGGTCGATACCGCCCTTGGACAGGCCATGCCGGACCGCCACCCACCGCACGCCAGCCGGGTCATCGCGCCGGGCCAGACCCATCTGATGCATGAACTCGTCGGCAATCGTGTTCCACTCTGCGTCGGTAAGAAGCCGGTCGGTAGGGGCGGCGCTGAGCACGCAATGCCACACAGTGCCCGAACGGCCGCGCCTGCCGATCATGTCCAGCGGTGCGTTGAGCAGCCCGGCCAAGAGGCGGAAATCTCGTTGGCCATCCGGTTTGATGGGTGGTTCGAGGCTTGCTATCGGATCGCGCCAGCCCGCGACCAGGTGCGGATTCTCGTGCTCATCGGATCTTCCCGGGCCATACAAATAATACAGCAGCCTGGCTACGTTCCGACCTTTGGAGATCCGATCAATCACGGAAGATGTCGGCTTATCCGGGCGACGATCTGATCCAGCCTGCCAATTACTGTCGCCGAGTATCGCGCGTACTGAATGAGATTCCCGGGCGCTTGCCCAGTCGCGTTAAGCGCGGCGACCGCCTGATTGAGATTCGTGCCAACTTTCTGTATCTGGACGGTCGCACGGATCAGCTCTGCCAGCGCTTCACGAAGCGGACCAACCGCAACCGGAATGCTTTGCCGAGCACCGGCCAGTGCCTTCTCCGCCACAAACGCCGATACCGTAAGCCCCTCCGATCGTGCAGCCCGCTCCAACTCTGCCCGTTCGGCCGAATCAACAGAGATCGCGATCCTACAGCTCCGTGACGTGCCCCGATGTCTGCTGCGCCGCCGCTGTCCTGCGGCACTCTGCCGCTCCCCAGGCTGCTCGCTCATCCTCGCTGCCCCCTCTTGCCCGGCGCACAGCGCCGACTCTTTCCGCTGCTGTCACCTCGCATTCCCCGGACTCTGCCGGGCGAGGTGACAGCGGCCTCCGCGTAGCGCTATTTCCGGGCACCGCCGGGCCCGGGAATGGCTAGTGTTACGCTTTCTATATCTTGCTTCAACCATTGCAAGTTTCATTCTATACAAGACTGGAAGCATTTCCGACCCGCGGTTCGCTCGCATCCAAATAGCGTTGAATCCGCGCGGGAAATTCCGTCGCGTGTCAATCCGTCGGGCTGCCCCGCATCAGGGGAACCGGCGAATGCAAGGCATCAACGTGAGCCTGACGAGGCATCTTTGGCGACGGCAGCAGGAACGTGCTCCCGAGCCGCGGCCGATGGAGCACTTGGTGGCGCGTCACGCGAACGCCGATATGGTTACGTTGCCCTGCCGCCGCCGACCGTCGGCGGATGCCTACTCGCCCGTCCACTGATAACGTGATACGTTAATAACGTGATGCGTTACCATCGGGGGCGTGCTGCGATCCTTCCGCGACAAGGACACCGAAGCCGTCTGGCAGCGGCGACGGTCCAAGAAGCTGGATCCGATCCTGCAGCGGGCGGCTTGGCGGAAGCTCGCCATACTCGACGCCGCCGAAACCATCGCGGATCTGCGCGTGCCGCCAGGCAACCGGCTAGAGAAGCTGATCGGCGGCCGGACAGGCCAGCACAGCATCAGGATCAACCAGCAGTGGCGAATTTGCTTCCGGTGGACTGATGCAGGACCTGAGGACGTGGAGATCACCGACTACCACTAGGAGGAAGCATGGCAGCGGACACAGTCATGACTCCAGTGCATCCCGGCGAGATCCTGCTGGAAGAGTTCCTTCGGCCGCTTGAGGTGAGCCAGTATCAGTTGGCCAAGGAAATCAGTGTCCCCGCGCGGCGGATCAACGAGATCGTCCACGGCCAGCGCCGCGTCAGCGCCGACACGGCCCTGCGGCTGGCCCGCTTCTTCGGCACATCGGAACGATTCTGGCTCAATCTGCAGTCACGATACGACCTGGAACTGGAGAAAGACCGCCTCGGCGATGAACTCGACGGCATCCGCCCCCTCGACGCCGTAAGCTAAACCGCCACATGCCAGCGGCCGGCCCTTGAAAGACTTACAGTGCTCCTGGCACTGCTGGTGGCGGGGAGCATCGCGAGCATGGCGGCCAACGTCGCGGTGGCTGAGCCGGACCTGATCGGGCGGATCATCGCGGCCTGGTCGTCGTTCGCGCTGACGGCATCGTATGAGCTGCTGACTCGTCAGGTCCGCCGCAGCGCATCAGCAGGCGACAGCCGAGCCCGGTGTGAAGTCAGCGACAGGCACAGCTCGACGCCGACAGCACTACTGGGTCGCGCTGCGATACCGGAAATAAGCCAGGTTCTGGGCCGGATCGGCACCTCGGGAAACGCGCTTGACCGATTGACGCTACAGACCCCTGCAGTTCGGGCCCAGTGGCGGCCATGCCCGTCACCGCCGCCGCACTCGCGATCGCCGCAACCGCATCGGCTACCCACCGTCCCGGCACTGATGCCCGTCGCCGTGCGTTGCTCTTCGTAGCCACTCCAGCCGCATCCGACTACACGAGACCGTATATGCCAGGAGCCGTCAGGCTGAAGCGAGCGGGCTGGCCGCGGCTTTCGCGCCGCCGGTTGTCCTTTCTGATAGCCGCTCGGACGTAGTCCACAGGATGGTCACTCTTGGGGCTAATCAGTCCCTGTTTCATCGCCCGTTGGGTGATCTCGGCGACTGGCAGCGACCCTCCATTCTCTCTGAGAACCTGTGCGGCAGCGTCGGCAAAGTTCATGCCGCTGTCACCTCCTGATCACGATCTATGTCTGTTGGCTTGGTCTTACCTGCATGACGTTTAGCCTTGCGGTCCCGTAGGGACTAGTTTGCCGCAAGCTGCTCGCCGCCGGACACCCGAGGCAATGGCTGAAGCCATGTAGGTCCACGAAGCGTGAGTGTGTGGTGCAGCATATCCGGCATCTGAGCGCTTATGTAGCCTCATGGTGCTGGAGGTAAGCCATCCGCCTCTGAGGGGCGGGATATGCGGCCAGAAGGTGCGCATGATCATCGAGGAGATGGGACGTTATCGTTCAGCCGCTAGAGATCTCGCCAGGGTACTGGCGGACGCCGGTCCGGCGGACAAGGCCTGGATCCGCTGGTAGCTCGGCTTGACACGGACCACTATTTCGGCAAGGAGCGAGTTAAGTTGTCCCGGTATGTGCATGAAAGAGCCTCTTAGGCAATTTGTTCCACATCGATATCTCCTGGCTGCTGCGTTCACGTTTAACACCGGCGTACGTACTGACAAGTGCAAGGGCCGCCGCTAAAGGCGGGACGGGCCAGTCGAAGCGTTGAGGTGCCATTGGCAACCCCTTGCGGCTAGTCTTACTTTCTGCAGAATGTGGAGTACAGCGTCTGCGGACGCGCGACAGCGTGTCATAGGACACGTCCGGCCGGTGGGGGAAGATCGAGTGTCCTCGGTGGCGCTACCCGAGAACGGGCTCGAGCTGCTCGAGGGCGAGTACCGCAGTGGTACTCATGAGCTTGACACGGATTTCTTTGGCCCCTGCCTGGCGCGTTGTAGCTCCTACGATCGCGCTGTCGGCTACTTCACCTCCCACGCCCTTGCAGCATGGGCTGCTGCCGTGCCGCGCCTGCTGGCCGGACCTGAAGCATCGGTAAGGCTCGTCGTCGGTCCGCTCCTCCTCGCCGAGGATAAGGATGCGCTCCTCCATATGACGGACGAGGAGGCGCGGACGAGCTATAGGCAGCGCATGGCAGACATGCTCCTTGAGGACACGGTAACCAGGCTAGAATCCGGATCTGATCAGGCGAGGCTGGAGCTATTCTGCATGTTCCTGGCGACCGGTCGCCTCCAGATCCGCTTCGCCTTCCCAGCACATGTCCCCGACGCTGACCTCTATCATGAGAAATTCGGTATATTCTATTTCTCTAACGGAAGTCGCATTGCATTTAGCGGGTCGGCGAACGAGACTGCCGGCGGTTACCGACGTAATTTCGAGTATGTCGACGTCTTCCGTTCCTGGAACGCTCATGACGCTTCCAGAGTCGAATCCAAGATCAAGAAATTCGAAGCTACGTGGGATGGTACCGCGCCCGGTCTGATTATCAGGAAACCCTCAGCAACTGTGCTAGAGCGGGTCAAAGCCATCAGTGCGAGGAGCCCGAGACGGCCAGTGGAACGTCCGCGCAGATGGGCGCACCAGGATCGCGCCCGGGCTATCTTCCTCGAGCGCAAGCGGGGAATCCTGGAGATGGCTACCGGCACCGGAAAGACACGTACAGCGCTCCAGATCGCGTCCGACCTGCTGTCTTCGGGCGAGATAAGCGGCCTGATAGTGACCGCACCGGGAAATGACCTGCTCGATCAATGGGGCAGGGAGATCCGCGACAGCGCGGAGCTGAGCCGCCTTGTCCTCTACCGTCACTATGGCGGATACCACGACATCGGGCGCTACACCCTCAGCCTGCAGGGCTCAGTCCTCCTGTGCTCGCGCCAGGCGCTCCCGGACCTCCGCCGGTCCCTCCCGGGAGGTGACATCAGCCTGCTCATAGTGCAAGACGAAGTTCACGGCCTCGGCAGCCCGCGAATGCGCCGCGAGCTGACGGGATTCCATGAAAGATTTCCCTATGTCCTCGGCCTTAGCGCCACTCCTGAACGTGACTACGACGAAGAGGGAAACTCGTTCATTGACGATGAGATAGGGCCGGTCATCTTCAGGTTCGGCATGGACGAGGCCATCCGCAATAGAATACTTTGCCCATTCATGTATTTTCCTGTCGAATACGACCTGACGGACGGCGACCGCCACCGCCTGCAGCAGGTATTTGCCCGGAGGGAAGCTGCGGTACGCGCAGGGCAGCCATGGCCAGAGGAGAAGCTTTACCTTGAATTGTCGCGAGTCTACAAGACGGCAGAGGAGAAGCCGTCGAGGTTCCGCGAGCTGATCGGGGACTATCCCGGAGTCCTGCGGTCATCCATCATATTCGTGGAGACCAAGGAACTCGGAGAGTCGCTGCTGAACGCGATCGGCTTCGCGACTTCCGCATACAGCACCTATTTCGACGATGATCCAAAGGAGCGGCTCGAGGAGCTCTCATCGGGAGACCTTGACTGCCTGGTTTGCTGTAAGCGCCTGTCAGAAGGCATTGACATCCGGCACTTGCGCAACGTGGTGCTGGTGTCATCGGATAAGGGGCGACTGCAGACGATCCAGCGTATCGGCAGGACCCTCCGGATCGATCCCGAGTCGCCTCACAAGATCGCGCAGGTAACAGACTTCACATGGCGTGACGCGCCTGCCGATCACGCCGAGGCCCAGCGGAGGGAGTGGCTAGAGTGGCTGAGCACCATACGTCCCGAGGATGGAAGCTGAGATATGACTGCTAGCCAGCCGGGTGGCCTTGAAGCCATCGTCCGCTCCTGCATAAAGCTCGCGGCAACGGAGAAAGGGATCCCTGATGACGTTACAGTCCGTCTTCTCAAGCTTGCTGATGACGTCGCATCAGGCGATCTGGACCCGTCATCAGGAACAGAAACACAACGACGTATCGAGCTGCTTATCAAGGGCTACGGCGCAAGCAGCTAACTTTATTCCCCATTCCTAATTCCAGGATAAGAAATGAAGCTTCAGCTCACGGGCCTCAAGGCTGCCGGGCTTCGCAGCGCAGAACTTGATCTCCGCTTCGGAGAAGGATCCGCCCCGAAGTTCACGTTCATCCAGATGCCTAACGGGACCGGTAAGACCACCATTGCCGAATGCCTCCGTGCTGCCCTCAGCGGCGAGGCGTTGTCCTGGGGTGCAGAACGTGTCAGATCCTTCCAGCGTGCCTCCGGTAGTGATGCGGGCTTGTTCGAGGCGCGGTTTTCTCTTGACGGATCGCCTATGACAATAGGAATGAAGTTCGACTTCACGGCTGAAAGTATTTCGTACTACACCACGTTTGGCCGCGGACGACTGCCGAAGTTCAGTCTTCCGCCCGTGCTTGCGCGCTTTGCAGACCCAGGCTTCGTCAGGTTGTACATCTTCGACGCGGAGCTTCCGCAAGAACTCCTGCAAGGCAGCTCAGACCGTGCCGAGAGGGCCATCGACGCATTTTATCAGCTCTACGTCCTTGAAGAGATCTCAAACGCAATAGAGCACTACTGGGAGGGGCAGGTCCAGGGGGCAAGCACGCAGCAGGGGCTGGCCCGGAACCGGAACAAGCTAGCGGACGTCAAAGAGAAAAAGCGACGTCTTGAGCGGGCACTTGAGCGCGACCAGACTGAGCTCAGGTCTGTCGAAGAGGACTTGGAAACCAAGAGCGCCAAGCTTGATGATCACCTTGGTCAGGTTGAGCAGTACCGACATCAGAAGGCGATCCTGGAAGCGCAGCTGAAAACAGCGAGCGACGAGTTGGTCGCTGCCCTGGCGGATGCATTGGGACGCCTCCGCAGGCCTCTTGACGTACACCTGGGATTCCGGTCGGCTCTCGACTCACTCACTGCGGGCCTGGACAGCCTGAAGCTTCCAGAAGCGACCTCGCGGGAGTTCTTCCGGGATCTCGCAGAACAGAAGCACTGCATATGCGGCAGCCCAATGACATCCAGTGCCCGCGAGCATATCACCCGCGCCGCCGAGTACCTCCTCGCCGACGATACGGCCGGCGTGGTCAATGCACTAAAAAACGACGCACGGTCATTCCAGCGCGACGATACATGCCCTGGGCTGACACTGGTGGCAAACGACCTGGCAGCACAGATCCGCAAACGTGATGTGGCGCGCCATGACCTTGAGCTGCTCGTCTCTGACACGTCAGAGAAGGCAGACAAGGCAGCGAAATCCCTGAAAGAAGCCGTTGACGACCTTACTCTGAGCCAGAGCAGCCTCGTGTCGCGAATCAGCGCCCTGACCAGGGACCCCAGCCCCGACGATGACGAGAATACGACCTGCATCAAATGGCTGGGCCTAGAGGTAAGGCGGCTTGAGCTGATCGTCGCCGAGGCAGCACGGCTCGTGGAACTACGTGAGCATAAAGATGAGCTCCGTGACGTCCTGACCAGCTCGGCGCGGCGAGCCCGCGAGGAGGCGCGCAGGGAACTCGTCAAGGCGATGAACGAGCGGCTTGCGATCCTCCTGCCGGGCGAGGGCCTGACAGTGGCGGACATTCGGCCTTACCTCAAGCTAGAAGGGCGTGAGGGCGTTAACCTGGGTGCAATGCTGTCGATTGGCTATAGCTTCCTGACGACCCTGTTCGAGCGGGGGAATCACGAGTTCCCCTTCGTCGTCGATGCGCCCACCATGGGCCTGGACGGCCTGGCACGCGAGGCGCTCGCGAACATCCTGCCCCTTACCGCGAGCCAGTTCGTAGGATTCGTCCTGGACAACGAGCGCGACTTCACGCGGCGAGTCAGAGAGAATGTCCGGGACAGCTGCGAGTTTTACACGGTCTTTTCTGATAGCTCGCGCAACCGCCCCCTTGCCGACCAGCTTCCTCCGGGCGCCGAAGCTGGCGACGGAGGGACATACGTGATCCGCGGGTTCGACTTCTTCGACCAGGTCATGTGGACAAAGAACGGGGAACGGTGATATGGCCGACTTCAGAATCCGCTCTGACTGCCGTGCGTGGTTCCGGCGAGTCCTCAGCAGTTCCGAACTCAGGCTGTTGCTATTCGATCCCTATTATCTGTGTTTCCTGATAGGAGTGGCAGCTGGCCGCAAGAGCAGCCCCACGGAGGGTGGGACCGAGGCGACGGCCTTCGTGGACGCATTCCCGCGACCCTATGATCAGCAGCAGCGGCTCTTGCTGGGACTAATGCTCGCAGCAGAACTCAGGCGGGCAGGCGTGGACGTCACGGACAGGGCGTCAGTAAATGATATCGTCAATAGCCTGGCTGGCGTCGGAGGCCTCAACGCCGCCGGGGTGGCCACCATGAATGAATACGCCAGCGGCGGGTACGATGTGCTGATCACTCGGTACGAAGGTGAGGCACCATGGAACCTGGAGGAATTCATGCCGCGCTACCTTCGCATCCTTGATGAGGTAATAAGCCAGAGTGAGCTGGCCGGGCAATGGTAGAAGGCCTCTGACTCAGCAGGCACGCGATCTTCAGCGCGCGTCCGCAGCAGCCCTCGCCCCGACCTGGCCGCTCGAAGCTACCTTGGCCTTAGTAGCGCTTGCTCCGCGCATGATGCGGTGACCGCTGATGGTGACGCCCACTGCTGACAGCGTTTCTTGCCATCCTTTCAATGTGCCGATCCGCTCAGGATGCTCATACAGCCCAGCCCGGTACTCGGCGCGCGTCAGCCTTTCGTACAGGGCGCGGCGTGGATCGTGGCTGCTGAGGAATTCTTCCTTGCGGTGGAGCAGAGGCGGGTTGTCGGACTGGCTGTAGTCGCGCCAGTCGGCCGTGAGCTTCCGCAGGTTCACGGTGACGGCCGCGGCCAAGGTCGGGTGGGCGTCACGGTCGAAGCGCGGGTAATGGAGGTAGGAGATCTGCGGCTGGGTGACCGAGAGCTTGATCATGTTGGCGCCCTCGACGGTGCCGGTGAGCACTCGGGCGCATCCCTCATAGACCTGCAGGACTGGAGGCAGCTCGCCCAGCGCAGTGCGGTGGACGTACAGAGCACTTGGGGTCTGCTTGCCGATCTTGGAACTGCGGGCCGTGACCATGATCATCGCGGGGTCGCCGCAGGCGACCAGCAGCCGGTCGGCCTGCTCGCATGCGGACTGGTAGGTGCCGAACAGCGTGCGGATGTCCGTGGCAAGCGTGGTCCCGAGCTGGCTAAACCGGGGGCGGCGGCCGAACCGGGACAGCGCGATGTAGATCAGCAGCTCGGCGCGGCGCTGGGCGGTGACGTTCTCCCAGTGCGCCTGGTCGGTGACCTGGCGGATCAGCTGCAGGCCGCGGCCGATGCTGCCCATTGCTTCCTGGATGGCCTGCTGCTGACCTGGCGGCAGCTCGCCGGATCGCGGCGGGCGGGCGTGTTCGTTAAGGAAATCGAGCAGCGGCGCTAGCCGGTCTCGGTGCGTCTCGTAAAGGTCATGCGGGTCGATCTTGATGCGGGGCCGGTACCGGTATACGCGGCTGGCCAGGAACTGCTGGGCCAGGGCCGGGTCCCGGAAGACGTAGAAGATGCCCGGGGCGGCAGCGTGCGGCTGGACGCCGAGGGACTGCTCGATCCAGGCCGCCAGCTCTGCCTGTTCGTAGAACTTCTGGAAGGTCCCGGTCCTGGTGATCAGCCCGTCGCCGAGTGGTCGCCCGGCCAGGTTCCGGGCATCCCAGGTCAGCCGGGCGGACACGACAAGTACCTGGCGGGCTAGGTCCCAGGCGCCGCGTAGCGCCTGTTCCCGCTCGCCGGGGTGCTCGATGGCGTTGACGACATAGCCGAGGTTGACGACGTCCGCTGGCTGACGCTCGGCATGCGGCCGGTGGGCTGGGTCCCAGCCATCCGCGGCGTACCCGAGCGCCTGCAGATGACGAAGGTCGTCGCCGCGGCCGCAGCCGTAGTCGAATACCGAGGAGCCGGGAGCGAGGAGCTGGTCGGCGGCGGCCGTGGCCAGCGGCCGTGACAAGCTTGAACGGCTCATCGCGGTCCGGTGCCGGGCCACCGCGGCGGTCGTCACGGGGCGGACGAGCCGGAAAGTGCCAGGCCTGCGAGCCCTGCGATGTCGGACACGCGCGTGTCGCCGACGAGATAGCTGATACCGCGGTGCAGGTGCAGGCGGAACTGCTGGGTCAGTGTTTCGTCGTCCAGCGGCAGGCGGTCCAGATGGCAGCGGTAGCGGACCAGCGCCCACAGCACGTCGCCCAGGTCGCCGGCGAACACGCGCCAGGTCATCTCGACGTTGCTGTCCAGGGTCAGCCTGATGGCCGGAGGCGGCGCGGGCTCGGCGAGGGAACGGCACAGGGCCCACCGGCACAGCACGTTCCACTGCATGATCCCGGTGCGGCGTTTAAGGGTGATGAGCTGGTCACGGGCGGTGCGGGAGATCCGGATGTGCTCGATGGTCATAACGGGTTACTCCCAGAAGTACCCAGGCTCGACGACAGTCGCATTGGTACGCGGATCGAATTCAAGCCGGTACGCCTGTCCGACATAACGGGCCAGGCGATCGCAGGCTTCCTCATCGATCTCGGTATCGGTGGAAAGAAGGATGACCTGATGGCTCGCCGAGGGAAAGTATCGGTCGAGCAGATGTTCGCGGTGAGATCCATCTAGGCGGCCAAGCGGTGTATCGATCACCACTGGCAGTGGCTTCCCAGCGGCACGCGCCAGGCCCCATAGCAGCGCTACCGCCAGTAGCTGCCGCTCGCCGGCAGACAGCTCCTTGGGTGAAAGCTGTCGGCCGTTCAGCCCTGTCAGCTCGACCGCGCAGGTCTCCGGGTTGATTGTGATGCCGGTTACCAGCTGGTCTTTGCGGAGGAGATGCCTGAGGGCTTCGAGGACCAGCTGGCTGATGCGGTCCAGGTGGCGCTCGGCGGCGGCGGTGCGCAGGCGGCTGAGGGTCGCCCGGACCCGGTCGACGTGTTCGATCATCCGGAGGCTGTCGTCGGCGGCTAGGCCGGCATGGGCGGCCTTGTCTTGTGCCGCCTCGTGGGCGGCTTGCGCGCGCGAGGTCTCTTGCCGGGCGGCGGCCAGCTGCTCCTCGGCGTGCTTGAGCGCAGCTCGATTGCCAATGGCCTTCGCCGAAGCCGCGTCAAGTTCCTGGCGAAGCGGGGCCAGGAGCTCGGGGTCAGGCATGGCTACCAGCACGCGTTCGGCCTGATCGAGCTCGGCGCGTGATTCGGCCTGGCGTTCCAGCAGCTCGCGGATCCGGCGGGCGGCTCCGGGCAGACCGGATTCCCGGAGATAATCAATGGCACTGGCGTCTTGCAATCCAGTGATCATCGGAATCGACGCGGCCTCGTGGTGCTCGTCACGATCGGCGGTCAGGTAGGCATCGATCGCGGCGAGCGTGTCGCGTCCCACCTCGAATTCCCGGAGTTTGCGGATAATTGCCTCGTCGCGGGTCGCGACGAGGTCTGCGACGACCCGGTGCTGCATCGCGGCAGTCTCAAGCGCGGCCTGCTTGGCCAGGCCCTCCAGCATGGCTGCCACTTGCAGCAGGGGAGCAGCACCTGCTAGCTCCTCGCGCAGCTCATCCTCGGCCCTGTTCAGGGTCTCGCAATGTGTCAGTGCGGCTGCTTCTGCGGTATCACGGCGGTCGGCCAGTTCTCCGCCGGCCGATCGGTACTGTTCCGTCAGCTCGAACTGGAGCTTCTCGGCTTGCTCAAGCTCATTGCGCAAGGAAGCAGCGATAGCTTTCGCAGTCTCTTCGGCCTGGCGCGCTGCGGTAGCAGCGCGCTCCCGTTCATCGATCAACGCGCGCAGTTCGTCGGGAACATGCTGGCCACGGTGGCGGCGCCGCAGCACCGACAGGTCCGTGCTCAGACGGTCAACTAGGTCCAGGCCGAGCAGGGCGGCAAGCGCCGAGCCAAGTACCTCCCGCGACTTGTCCATGTCCGCGAGGGCCTCGATCTGCTCGCCGTCGAAGAAGAATAGCCCGGCGATCCCGCGTGGCAGGAACGTCTCGACTTGATCGTTCCATGTCGCTGTCAGGGCTTCGTCGTGGCGGCCGTCCACCGAAACCGTCAGGTCCTCCCGGACAGCCGCGCCGGTGTTGCGCCACCAGCGCCGGAGCCGGTAGTGATGCTCGGTGCCCTCGCGGCGGGCATGGAAGGTCAGCTCCACAGCAGCGCCTTCGCGGGCGGGTGCCTGATGGTTGATCAGGTTCCGCAGGTAACTCTCATAGCTGCCAGAACGGCGCCCGGAGACCTGCGCGAGCGACCCGTACAGGACTAGGTGTATGGCGTCCAGGATGGTGGTCTTTCCTGACCCGTTCAGTCCGCCGATCAGCACGACCGGCTTGCTTGGCGACGGCGGGGTCAGGGTGATGATGTGACGACCGGCGAACGTCCCGACATTGTGCAGGACGAGTTCATCGAGGATCATGCGCTTTCCGCATCGACAGCAGAAAGCCGGACAAAGCCGTCTTTCATGTCAAGCGGGTCGGGATCGGCGTCAGGCTGTGCGGGTGTATCCCGACGCAAAGCGTCCCGGCGAGCTATGGCCCGGGCCGTGGCGTCTGCCTCATCGTCGTAGAAGCCGCGGCGCAAGGTCTTTTCCAGTGACTCGAACAGGCCAGCGCGGCGTGCCTGGGAGCGGTGGCGCTGCTCGATATCGAGCAGCTCACGGACGAGCTCGTAGTGCAGCCGGTCATCTCCTATGACCGAGTGCAGGATCTCGGCGGTGTCCGGGCCGAGCGGCAGGTGCTCATCCAGCGGCGCGCCCGGGTACGGCTGGCCGGTAGCAGCCTGGAAGATAACTGGGACGCGGTCATCGAACTCGTGCTTGTCCACTACCCAGATGCGGCGGATCTCCTCCAGCTCTGGCAGGGTAATGAGCTCAAGCGAGCGAACGTATTCCGGGCCGTTGGCACGGATCCAGGTCTGGGCCTCCAGAAGACGGGTCAGCCAATCCTCCCGCGCCTCCTGCAGATATGGTCCGGGAATCGGCTTGTCGTGAAACAGCTGAACCGAGCCGTTCATCCGGCGGAAGTCGCGCAGGGGCCGGTCATCGGCCACATCCAGGGCGTCGCGGAGGTCCAGCAGCGGCAGCATCCACTCCTTTTCCTCGTCGTTCTGGATCATCGCCGACATCGACTTGTCCTTGTCCACCAGCGTGCAGGTCCAGCAGCCGAAGCGGCTGTCCCCGCAGCTGGGCGTGCTGGCATCCACCACCAGCGGACACTCACCGTCGGGTGACGCCCCCTGGTACATGGTGAGCAGTTCCTTGTTGGAGTAGCCCCACGGGTTGGGTCGCTGCATAAGGAAGGTCCAGACATCGTCGTTGGACCAGCTATCGACCGGCGAGTAGACAAGGCAGTTCGGCAGCGAACCGTTCGGGCTCAGCAGGTCACGAACGCGCCGGGCTTCCAGCGCCGTCATCCGGTGCGACCGGCCCGAGCTCTCGGCTTTCCGTGTCCCGAGAACCAGGATCGCCTCACCGTGCGAGCGGACCATCTCGCGGATGAAGGCATTGGACGGCTTGATCTTCAGCCGCTCCGTGCACCAGCGGAATTTCGGCCGCGGTGCCGGGTAGCCGCGGCCGATGAGATTGACCCAGAACGTATCGGTCACCGAGGGCGTAAGCCGGTGCGGCGCGATCGGCAGCCCCTGTTGTTTCGCGGCGTCCGCGAGCACCTCAAGTGAGTGCGTAACCCACGCCGCTACCACTGGGTTCTCTACCAGGGTGTCGGTGCTGATCACATGCACCTGCTTGGTCCGCTGCTCAGGCCGTAGACCGGCCAGGGCCATCCAGGTCAGCTGCAGCACCGCGGTGGAATCCTTACCGCCGGAATAGCCCACCACCCAAGGCACCTCATCAGCAAGATACAGCTCCTGCGTCTGGGTAACTAGCGCGTCGAGCGTGGCGGCAAAGCCGACGTCGTCAAAGGCAGAACGGGCCCGGATAGGCAGACTGCGGGTCACTTCTCTCCCCTAGAGAAAGCATCCTGTGCACGCTGCTCCTCAGGAGGTAGCGGCAAGCCGAGAGCGGTCCGGATCGCGGCCGTAGTCAGCAGGACGTTCGCCACAGTCTTGCTGACCTTGCCGCCAAGCAATGCGCGCCCTGCCCACATGGCTGTGTTGGCGCGGTGCCAGTCGATCTCCTGGAGCTTGCGCAGCACGGGTTCCCAGCTAGCTGGGTCCATGCTGGCCAGCGCCAGGCTGTTGCCGATCTTGCCGAGCGCGTGCAGGACGATCCCGTGACTGTGGATGAAATCGCGGCGGATCTCGCCGGCGCTCACTTCTCGCTTGTGCACCTGGTGCCATTCGGGGAACTGCTCGGCGACCAGCTCCCAGAACTTGCCTGCCACATCGACGCGCCGCTCGAATGAGGTGACCTCCACCCCATCCAGAAGCGCCTTGGTGGCGTGGTAGAGGGCCGATAGCGTGAACAGCTTGCGGGACCTGGCCGCCAAGTTGCTCGATTCCGTGTCGGTCAGGTCCGTGAAGAGCGCAGAGCGCATCACCAGGAGCTTGGTGATGGTTGACATCTCGTCACGATGGTCATACAGCACGCTGATCGACCGGGACGGCCGAATCGCGTAGCGGTTCAGGTCCGCGAACATCTGCTGGCAGCGGTCCAAGCCGATGTCGAGGAACAAGACGATCGCGATGCTCTCATCCCCGAGTTCCGGGCTGTCGGTCAGGGCTTGCTGGATAGCTGCCCGCCGGTGCTGCCCGTCATTGATCACGAACTTCGCCGACATCGGCACGATCAGCGTGCCGACCCGCTCTGCCGGGCCTCCCTCCGGGCCGAACGGCTCGAACTGCACGGCCGCGTTGATCGAAGCCGTCAGCGCCGAGAAGACGTAGCCGTGCGGGTTGTCCACCATGTAGCGCGCCATCTCTGGCACGCGCGCCTTATTCAGGCTGCGCTGGGCGCGCATCTCGGGTGGAAGCTCCTCCTCGTCAAACAGGAACAGCCGCGGGATGAGCCGCAGCGGGCACATCGTAACGTAGTACTCCCGCCCAGCCTGCACACCCCGGATGGCCGGGAAGACGTACTCGAAGACCCCCGCTCGGGACCGACCTTGCAGGCCAGGCCCCGGATCGGACTCGATCTTGGTTTGCGCCACGTTCTATACCTATCAGGTGCTTGTACGGAAGTAAAACTCCGAACAAACCTCGGCGTTTCTCCGAACAGATAGAAGCTTCTGAGCGTACGCTGCGGCATATGACGCTAGCAGCAGCCACCGACAATCCGAGCATGATCACGGCAGATGAAGGCAGCCGAGCACGGCCGGTGTACCTGGACTGCAACGCCACCACGCCAGTTGACCCGCGTGTCCAGGCCGAGATGCTTACCTACCTCACCGAGGAGTTCGGCAATGCCGGCAGCAGGACCCACGCCTACGGCCAGGTTGCCAAGGAGCGTGTCAACCGCGCCCGCCAGCAGGTCGCCGCAGTCGTCGATGCCCGGCCAGAAGAAGTCATCTTCACCAGCGGCGCGACGGAAAGCGACAACCTGGCCATCCTCGGACTTGCCGACCACGGCACGAACAACGGGCGGCGGCACATCATCAGCACCCAAATCGAGCACAAGGCCATCCTGGAACCGCTCGAAGAGATGACCCACCGCGGCTTCGAGGTCACACTCCTTCCGCCGACCGCTGGCGGCTGGATCGACCCGGACGCGATCCGGCACGCGCTACGCCCGGACACTCTGCTCGTGTCGGTCATGGCCGCCAACAACGAGACCGGCGTGATCCAGCCCATCTCAGAGATCGCCGACGCTCTTGCCGGATCCGAGGCGTACTTCCACGTCGACGCCGCCCAGGCGTTCGGCAAGCAGATCGAGCCGCTCCGTCATCGCCGTATCGATCTCATGAGCATCTCCGGCCATAAGATCTACGCTCCGAAAGGCATCGGCGTCCTCGTAACACGGCGACGCGGTTATCAGCGTCCCCCGCTCCGCCCGTTGATGTTCGGCGGCGGCCAGGAACGCGACCTCCGTCCGGGAACACTGCCGGTCGCGCTCATCGCAGGCTTGGGCGCAGCCGCCGAACTAGCCCTTCAAGAGCACGCGGAGCGGGCACGTTCATGCGCGGCAATCCAGACTGCCGCCCTGGAGGCGCTCAGACCCCTGGGCATCATCCTCAATGGTGACCTCGACCGGCTTGCTGCGCACACGCTTAACTTCTCTGTGCCGGGCGTGGACTCCGAGGCGGCAATCGTCGCGCTCAAAGACATCGCCGCTATCTCCAACGGCTCCGCGTGCACCTCACAGTCCTACGAGCCCAGCCACGTCCTCACGTCAGCTGGACTGCCGAGCGAGCAGGTAGCAGGAGCGCTCCGGCTATCCTGGAGTCACCTGACCCCACCGGTGGCCTGGCACCGGATCTCCGAGCGTCTGCAACAGCTAGCCCGCGCGGTCTAGCCCCGGTTCGGAACCGATAGGCGTGGACCTTTGCTGCGGCACGGCGCCCTATTTGTTAAGCCCGTTTTTGAACTGCGGGTTTGCCCCTCGTAGAGACGCCGATAGCTGAGCGCTGACCAATTTGCTCGTTATATGGCCGCTCTGGCCCCAGACCGAAGGCCGCTACTTCGGCCTCCGCGCCACCGGCACCCGCCCCACACCTAACAGATGACCAAGGACCAGATCACCGCCACATCTCAGCGACCGCTTGTGCTCGGGCAGCTCCGGTAGGTCGGGTCGGCGCGTCACTGCCTGAGCGCAGTCGCGAGGGAGAACGAGCGGTTTTGCAGCAGCCGCTCGTGGTCCACTGGAAACCGACATCGCCGGATGCTGCCGTCAGCAGGGCTAAACGCGGCCGTACGTGGAGATCAGTCCGGACCGCACGCTGCCAGCGGCGGGGCGACCAGTAGGATCTTCTGGATGTGGGTTAAATGACAAATATCCGAACTGCCTGGTCGATCAGCCCCTTCTGCCGTTTCTCTATATCGATCTTTGTCCAGGTATTCTTGGAAGCGAGGTCCGAGGTCATGGCTATCTCGCTCGGCGAGTAGTGCGCTGTACGTTTCGTGCTAAACGGTTTATTGTCGGCAGCCACATTGTCGGCAGCGCCGAAAAATGTCAGGTTGCCCAGCGTATGCTTGACCGGCTCAAGGTCTGCATCTTTGTCTGCCGCAGCCGCGTTCTGCGGGTAAATATGTTCAAGTGTTACTCCTTCGATGTCGATCACCTTCGTCATCGACGGCTTCGGGCCAGCATTTTTCTGCTTCGAGCCTATCTTCAGCCACCAGGTCCGGTGATCCTCCAGAATGGTCAAGAATTCCTTGATATTCATACGTTGGCTTGAGTTGGAGTACTGGAGCTTCTCGGCCAGGAGCTGCCTGAACAGCGTTTCGCCGGCCTTGTCCGCGATCAGGCTGCGCAACTGCGCCCGGAGAGGATTCAGATCATACGGCTTGCCGGGCGTCGCCTCGCGCATGAGCTTTGCCTGCTGATAGTACAGATTGGAAGGCCGGGTTGCGTGCCCGCCGCAGATGATCTTGTATCGGAAGGCAAAGATTTCGAGCATGTAGACTAGATCCGCGAACGCGTTCTCCTTGAGCGACCGGGCACCCGCGAGCAGCACGGCGATCGCAAGGTCGTGACGGAGCGTGACTACGAGACGCCGGAGCCGGTCTACCTGCCAGGGTCTGACCGCTGTCGGCTTGCCCGGTGGCCGGTCATAGGGCCAGTCGCCGTTTACCAGCTTCGTATAGATCGCGAGTTCCTCGCGGAACCATTCGATGCGTCGAATCAGCTGGTCGGCCTCTGCAGGTGTGGGGGGCGGTGATGCTGGAAAAAAGAGCTTTTCTATTGCCTCGAAAAGGTCGCCTTCGGCCCGCTTCCCGGCCACGGATGGGTATATGGTCTGGAAGAAGTCCTCGATCAACTTCGCCGACTCGCCGAGCATCTCATCCCAGATCATCGCGGCAGCCTCGTGCTGCGCCTCGAAGCCTTCAAGGAGTTCCAGGCTCCTGCTTCGCAGCAGGTCGGCATCTGACAGTGAAACTCCGCGGTGATTCAGGACCGCGAACAGCCGATACGCCTGCGAGCGCTCCAGGGAGACAATGTGGATGACGTGCGCATCCTGCACCAGGGCTTGCCTCAAGCGGAACAAGCGATCCATGCGTTCAGCGAGCGGTCCCGTCGCGCCGACATAATTCTCCGTCATGTCCATCAGGGTCGTCTTTGCCTCGATCAGGAGGGCATGACTTTCCCTGGACGGTTCGGGGATGTCTTCGCCGAGAACTAGGGCCCCGAAAACCGGATCGTCAGCAAGAGAGAGCGTCATGCGCCTGCGTACCGTCGTTGTCCCGGCCGAGACATCAGAGTCCTTCCACGTCACGTAATTCTCCAGCGTATCCTCCTTCAGAGTCCGCGCTCGGTCAGTTACCTTCTGATCAGTCTGACGGCAATGATTTTCGAGGTCGGCGGCCGCTTTCACGACGCACGAGAGCGCAAGCATCAAAGTTGCGAGACGCTGCTGGCCGTCAACAAGCTCATAGCTCGTCGGGCGGACCTTCTGGTTATCGGTGAGCTGGATGCAGACGACTCCACCGAAGAAATGGCTAGTCTGCCCCGCAGGATCCTGAAGCATCGCGCTGATATCTTGAACGAAGTCACCTACTGCTTCGTCCCAGGCATAAGCGCGCTGATAGCGCGGCACGACAAGCGGGAACCGCTGTCCGAGGACGTCTCCCATCGTTATACTTTTCGCCTCAACCGAGGCCGCTCCGTACAACAAGCCCGTCCCTCTCTTGCCATTGCAGCCCTGGTTTGGCGCACTCCTCCGACGCCACCCTGGCCCGCAGGCCCGTGATCCAGTTGCACCAACATCTGGAGCCAGCTGTACCCAGTCCACGAGTGTGCACGTCCATAAATGTAACCTTTGTTGTCTATTTGTTACCTGCGAGTTCAGGCGGTTTCGAGGTACGGCGGCACGCCACACTCTCGCAAAGAAGTCACGCCAGCACCAGCCGCATAGAGAGCACACGTAACTAGCGGGTATACAATAGGTAAGGATGCGTCTATAGTCGTGTTTAGTGCGAAAACGAGCCTCGGGTTGAACAATCATGCCCAGCAAGCCAGCGGATCGTCGGGGTGGTCGCCGCCCTTCCTTCAGTGCGGCAGAGACAGTGAGTTCGGGTGGGAAGAGCGCGTCGCGCAGCGACCCGCCAGTGACCCGGGGGCTCTTCGACGGCTACGAGGAGTACAAGTCGGCGTCGGGTGAGGACTACAGGAGTGCTCTGCTCAAGGGGCTTGTAGTTCCCGATACCAGTGTCCTGCTGAACTTGTACCGTTACAGCACGCGCACCCGGACTGAGCTTCTGGCTGCTTTCGCGAAGCTGGGAACGATCTGGCTGCCCAGCCAGGTGCTGGATGAGTTCTGGCGGAATCGCCTGTCCGTCATCCGGGACTCGAGGGAGATTACGGCGAGGACGACAGTCAGCCTGGAGCAGAAAAGCAAGGAGCTGATCGCAACCATCGCGTCGTGGGTGAACAGCCGGGGCGCGGATCCGGCCATCAAGGCCGAGCTCACGGTGATAGTGGAATCCGCGCTGAAAGAGCTCTCGGCCAGGCTCGCAGCAATCACGGAAGCGGACGCAGCCGATGTGCCTGAGGACACAAACGAGGATCCGGTGATTGCAGCCCTTGACCGGCTTTTCGTCGGCAAGGTCGGCGTCCCATTTAACAAAGACGAGTACGAGGCCGCGATCCAGGAGGCGAACCGCAGGATAGAGGCCAAGGAGCCTCCTGGATACCGGGACAAAGGAAAGGGGTTCACGCCGCAAGGCGACTACCTCGTCTGGAAGCAGATCCTGGATGAGGCGGGTCGGCGGCACGCGGATGTCCTGTTCATCACAGGCGATCAGAAGGAAGACTGGTGGAGGGTCGGGTCCGGTAACGAGCTTCTGGGACCGCGGGGCGAGCTGGTGCGGGAGCTGCGCTCTGCTGCGGGAGGGCGCCTGTATCTGCTCACACCTGAGCGGTTTCTGAGCCGGGCGCGCGACATTCTAGGTGTAGAGGTCAGTGCCGAGTCGATCGCCGACGTGGAACGCGTCGACAGGCGCGCATCCGCGCCCCGGGAAGCTGACTGGACAGACGAGCAGGCGGCAGCCCTGGAGGAGCTTGCTCAGGCGTCCGATGCCCGGCTGCCGATCGAGCAGCTCCCTGAAGGAGCTACTGGCAGCTACCTTGACGTTCTCTCTGACATGTGTGATCTCGCCCATGACTCGCCAGGGATCGACGAGTACCTGAACAGGTTCCAGGAACGTTTTCCGAGGATCACCGTCAGGACGGAGGCTCGTCGGCGCACCTCGACTCTGCTGAAGCTCGGGCTTGCCGTCGAATCGAACGGGCGGATGCTGCTTACCGATGCCGGCAAAGATTTCTCCACAACTAAAGACGTAGCTCTGGTTCAGATCGCATTCCTTAACCGGATCCGCGGTGCGCGGGAACTTCTGGAGATTGCCCGAAGCAGTGACGCAAGCGCTCTGAGAGCAAGAATCCGGGACATACCTCCTGAAGCCCTGACCCAGAACCAGGCAATCTTGATAGTGCGCTGGCTTGAGCAGCTCGATTTGATCGAAGAGACGAAAAGCGGTCACCTGAACGAGTAAGAACGCAAGCGCCACCGACTCTGGAGCGCCGCGCAGCGCGAGATCGCCGAATGCGAAGACAAGCTAGCCCGGTACCGCGGCTCTCAAAGCGGGCGCCGACCCAGCACTCGTCACCAGCTGGATCAACGAAGCACAGGGCCGGCGGGGCACGCTGAGTCGCGGCTCCCCCCAGTCAGCCGGACAGCGGCGCATGACCCGGGAGGAGACCACCAGTGTCGTGACCGGCCTGGGCTGCGAGCCCTGGAAGGGGCCGACCCAGCTGACAAGGCCGCGATCTACAACCGTCTCGCCCTGACACTGACCTACCGCCCGGAGGACAAGAGAGTCGTTGCCGAGCTGCGGCCGAAACCGGACATGTAGTTAGAAAAGTGTCCGAGGGCCGAGTCGCAACTTACGTACATGATGACAGTTGCCCTGACTGCGGAGTTCGTGTTCGACGCTCCCTGATGATTTTCGGCCAAGCCAGGGGATACCCAGATTCCGCGGATTGGGGTTGTCTCCTGGCGGCGTGGGCTGCGGGTGTGGCCTGTCGAGGCGAACGGCGAGGTCGCCCAGTTCCTGGCGCCCGGGCGCCTGTACTTGCGGGAAGAAGCTCTTGCCGCGCCCTCTCCTTGTCCCGGCGCAGGCGGGTGTGCATGGCTGGTGGTTCCGGGGCTTGCCGTGGCCCGGCATGGATACCACCGGGTGCTGCCGCTGGCGAGATTGCACATCGTTGTATGTGAGGATCAGTCCGGACTGGCCGCCCCCTAGCGGGCGAGCCCGCCAGCAGGCAGAATCTGCGCAAGCGGATCCACCAGCATTACGCCAGGACTGCGGCTGCCTCCACCTTGCGCCGCTCGCTGGGTTCCCTGCTGGCTGGCCAGCTCGGAATTAGCCTGGAGCTTGCCCGGTCGTCGGGGCGAACGAACTTCGGTGCTGGAGAGCCGCTTCTGTCCCAGTGGATGGCGGCAAACGCCTACGTCGGCTGGATTTTCCGCGAGCAACCCTGGGAACTCGAAGACGAGCTGATCGGCAGCCCGGACGTGCCGTTGAATCTGGAAGGCCACCGGTGCAACCCCTTCCATCCGATCATGGCGCAGGCACGGGCACCCTGCCTATCGCAGGCGCGCACACCGCAGCTGAACTTCGGCCGGACCAGCACCGGGTACCTGCGTCCTGTCTGGCTGATGATCTGTCCGGTCATGTGGCAGCCGCGAATATGTGACTTTCGGTGTGCATCAAGGCACGATCTGGTGCTGATCAAATCACGGCATACTCTGACTATGTGCAGATTTCCAGACTGTTTGCGCAAGCAAGATCACATCGGGACAAGCTGATCAACTTTGTGGTAACTTTGGTTGTGAAAGCAAGATCAATCTACTTGCAAGCAAGGACGGGGGCTCCTCGTGACGGAGGGGCCCCGGAAAGGAGCGTTGTGACAAAGACAGCAGCAGGAACAGCGGCCGCCGGTGACGCGGCGGTCGCGCAGAAGGCCCTGCAGGAGGTGAGCCGCCTGGTGGGTGAGGCCACCCGGCGGTTCCAGCACGAGGAGTTCATCGAGGCGGTGTCCTCGCTGACAGCCATCCCCAGTGTACTGGACCCCTTGATCAGCTATGTGAACCACACATGGGTCACCGCAGCTAGCCTGATCGAGCCAGAAGCTGATAGCGGGCAGCCCGCGGGGATGTACCTGTGAGCGCCGCGGCGGTCCGCCTGGTGCTCCTCCGCCCAGGGGGACGGCGCTGCGAGCCGAGGTACGACTTCGGGCGGCTGATGCAGCACGTCGGCTGCGCGGATATGCCTGCCATGGCCGCCAGGCTCGGCATTTCGGTCAACGTGGTGCGCAACTGGGTGCGCCGCGGTATCACCTGGAGCCGTGCCGATGAGGCCGCGATCAGGTGCGGCGTCCTGCCGTGGGAGGTATGGCCCGAGTGGGCCGATGCCGACCCGGCGGACTGGATGCCGCCCTCGTGCCCGGCTGAGCACGGCTACGACTATCTCGTGCCGTACCCGTCCGGCCGCGGCGAGTACTGCGCGATGTGCGTGCTCGCCGCGGAGACCGGTCCACTGGCAGCTGAGAGCGCAGCGGCCTGAACCGCAACCGCCGGGGCTAGTGCCGGGCCCGGGCCCCGGCGGGCTAGCGGCCACAGAACTTATAGAAGACGCATCAGGGAGAAAGAAGTGAAAGCAGTACCAGCTATCAGGGCCCGCATGGGGTCCACTACCTACTACGAGACCAAGCTCACCGCACGGGAGCTGACCGCTACGGTCCGCCCGGCCCGCGAGGTCGACAAATGGGCTAGCGCGTCCATCGAGGAGCGGATGCAGCGTGACCTCAATCGCAAGCGGATCATGGACGAGATCGTCCCCTACCTGGCCAGCCACCCGGACCGCCTGTTCGGCTCGGTGATAGTCCTGGTACCTGAGGGCGGCCTGGAGTTCGAGCCGCTGACCGACGTGGTGGGCAAGGTTCCAGGTGCGTACCGGTCCGCGGTCGAGGCGATGGGTTTCCTGACCGCCGAGCACGGCGAGACGGTGGCCTTGGATGGTCAGCACCGGCTCGTCGCGCTGCGCGAGGTCATCACCTCCGGCAGCTCGCTGGGAGAGTTCCAGTCGGTAGTGGGTGATGACGAGATCTCGGTCATCGTCGTGGAGTTCGAGTCGAATGAGAAGACCCGGCGGATCTTCAACAAGGTCAATAGGAACGCCAAGCCCACCGGCCGCTCTGACAACATTCTGCTGTCAGAAGACGACGGGAACGCGATCGTCGCCCGGATGCTGGTTGACCAGGGGGCGCCCCTTGCCGCGGTCGAGGTCGACGGCAGGCTGCAGGAGCTGGTCAACTGGAAGAGCAACACGCTGTCCCGCCGGATGCGAGAGCTGACCACCATCAGCGCCGTCTACGACACGGTGCGGGAGATCCTCCGCTACTACAGGTTCAAGGGCTTCGACGAGAAGACGGCACAGGTCAGGCCGCCGCAGAAAGACCTCGACAAGGCCTACGAAGTGGTATCCGAGTGGTGGGAGATGATGCTCACGACGGTCGACGCGTTCAAGGACGCGGTGGCCAACCCGGACGAGGTGACCGAGGTCCGCTTCGCCGAAGACCCGCCCTACCACCCGAACACGCTGCTGCTGCGGCCCGTCGGCCAGATCGCCATGGTCATGGGCGTCGTTGAGGCCATGACCAACAGCATCCCCCAGGGCAAGACCCACGCTGAAGCGAAGCTCACCCTGGACGAGGCACTCAGGCGGGTCAACCTCGTCGACTGGTCGGCTGCATCCGGCAGCTACTGGCGTGACGTCATCATGCTGGCCGGCGGTCGCATGCTGGCCCGCAAGGAGGCCTACACCCTGGCCGCCAGTCTTCTGGCCCACCTTATCGGCAACGAGTACCTCGACGATGAGCAGCGGGAAGCCCTGTGGAGACGGTGGAATGACCGCCGCGGAAAGGACGTCAAGACCAGCCCCGAAGAGATCACAGATCCTGAACTCAAGCCGGAGCCGCTCCCGGACCCGGTCAAGTAGCACAAAGAACCGGGCCGGGGCAGGACGCCTCGGTGTACTGCCCCGGCCCGCGTTGCCATGCCAAGGCAGCTGGGAACTATTTCCGTGGGCCAGAGCATGGGAAAAGCAGACTCGCTCCTGCCGGGCAGAGCAGGTCGTTCTGGTCCCGGGCGCGGCTGGGTCACGAGCAGTTGTCGCAGACTCCTGTTACGGGGAGCGTGAGATAGCACGACGGGCACGACGGCTTGCTGGGCAGGTCCGGCAGTGTGCGTGCGGCGCGTGCTGCCCTGCGTGCTGCGACCTGAGGGGTGAGAGCCGGAATCCCGCCTCCTTGGGGGAGGGCGGCGCCGAAGAACTGGTAGCAGCGGAGGCGTTCTGGGGCGGCGTGCATTTCAAGGTCCTCTGGCTGCTGGCCATAATTCTCCCGGACAGCTATGGCGTACCCGTCCCCGATTGTCCCGTCCGCGCGGACGCACAGCGCGGACAGCAGCGGCTGGCCATTCGTGTGCGCGTGTCGTGAGACACCGCCGAGCACCGAGCCGATCCAGTTCATCAGCAGCATCCGGGTGCGGATCCCGGACCGGTCCTGCACCTGCTCGCCAAGCTCCAGATAGGTAATCGTCGCGTGGTAAATGCCAGCGACGCGTTCCAGGATCGGGCCTGCGGCTGCAGTCCAGCTCTGCAGGGCATCCTGGTAACTCACCTGTGAACCATCGCTAACTCGCCAGGTGCCAGGAAGAACCATGAGCCATATGATCGCAGAACCGAGACGGCGCCGCGCCGCGGACGCCCAGTGCGTGCGCGGACGCCCAGTGCGTGCAATGTCGGCGCCTGTCTTTTACGTCATTACCGAAATGATGATGCAGCGACGGTTATTGTGACCAGAGTTGACGATCAGCCTTAGCCGTTTATGTTTGATCGGCAGCAAAGCAAGCTGTCGAGGGCTCACGGGCTGGATCCAAAGACTGATCTGGGTACCATCGGCCACAGGCCGGGACCGCTGCCGCCGAACGAACCGCGATAACACGCACAAGGCCCCGTTCGTGCCTTCCTTAACGCACGCGGATAGGCAGGAGGTAAGTGGTCACGGCTATGGGCGGGCGAAGGCGGTCGCCCCCTTGAGCGCGGCCGATCATGACCCGGCGCGTTGACCCAGAGTTAATCGCACTGGCGATCTGGGATGGCGAAGTCGATGCGGCTCCCGGGTCTTGAAGATCCCGAGCGGGCTGCGCCGAGCTGGTCGTGACGGCCGCTCTCGATCTGCTGATCGTGACCGCATTGCCCGACGCGGGATCGAGAAGGCTCGCACATAGGCGCTACCTGCCTCGCAGGCACCCACCAATCCAGGGGCCTGTGTCCCTGGCAGTTGAATTCCCAAATGTCTGAGGTCCGAGCCGAGCCGATTGCGCATGCAAGCGCCATCGCGCTGGCCACGGCGTTCGTGCTCGGCGATGCCCGACGAGGGCGGCGGATCGGGTCATCAGGTGGTCTACGGCGGGGGCCGCGATCGGGCCGCGGCCCCCGCCGCGGTGGCATCGTACGAAGCACGCCTACGATCTCGTGCGGGCGCACGGGGAGGCGGAGCGGACGGCCGGGCTGGCTCATCCAGGGTCGGCCGACGGCGGGCCCGCTCGCGGTGCGCGTCATGCCAACGCGGTGCCCACTGCGGTAAGCGTGTTCCCTCGGGCCGATCTGCATCGGATGTAAGGATTAGCTACGAGGCACGGCGCGGACGGCCTGCATGCGCTTGACGTTCAGGAGTTTCGTTTCAACCCGCTAGTGCCAGCCGATTGAAGGCAGCTATGCTCCATCCGAATTGCCCGCAACGATGAACTTTGGACCTACACTCCAAGGTCAACGGAGGAGATTCTCAACGAGGAACTTGGCGATGGCGGTGTGGGCTTTGGTGTCGTTGTTGCGGTTGGTGAAGCCGTGGCCTTCGTCGTCGAAGACTAGGTAGGTTACCTCGGCGCCGTTGGCGGTGGCTCGTTTGACGATCTGGTCGGCCTCGGCTTTGGGCACGCGCGGGTCGTTGGCTCCTTGGATGACGAGCAGGGGAGCCTTGATCTGGTCCGCATAGGTAACCGGTGAACGTTCGCGTAGCTTGTCGGCGTCCTTGTCGGGATCGCCGATCACGGTGGCCACGGTGGTGGCCCAGTGGGGTGGCATGGAGCGCGCGAGGGTTTCCAGGTTCGCGGGTCCGCAGATCGACACGCCAGCGGCCCACAAATCGGGTAGCCGGGACACGCACGACAGGGCAGCGAAGCCGCCATAGCTCTTCCCGATGACCGCCAGCCGGTCACACGCGACCCAGTCCAGTGAACGCAGGTACGCGGCGGCAGCGGCGAAGTCCTCTAGGTCGACGCCGCCCCAGTCTCGGTGGACGCGGCCCTGCCACGCGTATCCGTACCCGGATGAGCCGCGGACGTTTGGTTGCAGGACGCCGATGCCGTTCGCTAGTAGGTACTGGATGAGCGGGTCGTAGGAGGGCCGGGACTGCTGGTCGGGGCCGCCATGGATGGAGACCAGCACGGGATGACGCTCGCTGCCTGCCGGGCGGTAGAGCAGCGCCGGGATCCTAGTGCCGTCACCGGAGGGGTAACGGATGAGCGCGGGCGCCACCGAGGCCGAAACTGCGGGCTTGGCAGGCTCGGCCGAAGCCAGCGCGGGTGGCCGCGTGTCGGTCAGGTAGCGGACGGGCCGGGCGGTGGCCAGGGCCACGATCGCTACCTCAAGCGGCCGCGACGCGGTATCGAGCAAGATCGCGGCCACTGCGCCGTCCGCGGACACGTTGATCACCTCAACCACCCCATCTGGGATGGGCGGCACCTCTCCGCGGATGCCGTCGTGCCGGGCGCGCAGTACGGAGCGTCCGTCTTCGTTGATGCTCCAGACAATGGTGCGGCCGTCCCCGGAGACGGCTACGTCCTCTACGTCCCAGCAGGGTGAGTCGATGACCGTCAGGGTCCGGTCCGCGATGGAAAGGTGGGCGAGGCTGGCGTGATCACCGTCGACGGCGGTGGTACGGATGTAAAAGCCGGAACCGTCTCCGTCCCATGGCCCGGGATAGTGGTACGTGCCTCTAAGGTGCGCCGAGACCGGCTCCGGTGGCGAACCCGGGTAGGCGAGGTCAGCCACATAGCTGTCGTATTCGGTGTTGGAGCCGAAACCGCCGGCCAGCAGCCGGCGGCCGTCGGGCGAGATTGCCAGCGGGAACAGGACCCGTCCGGGTGCGCCGGGGAATCGCATGCTTGTCCCGTCGGACAAGTCGTAGACGATCAGGTCCGGGACGGCTGGGTCGCGGTCGTTGCCGCTGCATAGCAGGTAGCGGCCGGATGGGTCGAACGGCGTCTTCTCGGCGAGGTAGTACTGCCGATCGGCCGCGGCGGACAGGCGGACAGGTGCCCCCCCGTCCGCATCGATGAGGTAGACCTGGGTTTGTTCGTTCCCGCAGGTGTCCGCGGTGAACGCTATCCGCGAGCCATCAGGTGCCCAGGCGAGCTCCCGGACCGCTTGGTCCGTGAAGAACGTCAGCTGCCGGGCCGGGCCGCCCGTCAACGGCTGGGTCCACACGTTGAACTGGCCTGATGCGTCGCTGACATAGGCGACTGTGGTCCCGTCAGGTGACAGCGACAGCGTCCAATGGAGGCGCTGGGCCGGGATAAACGCGCTGTATTCAGTCATGACCTTCCTCACCGCGCGGCAGCCAGCCGAGCCGTTGAACGAGGACTCCGAGGACGAATCGGTTGTCGGCACCACCGGCCAGCTCCGTGATGGCGTCGATATTCCGGCGGACCGTTGAAGGGCTGCGCCCGATCTGACGAGCTATCGTCTCGTCAGCTTCCCCAAGGACCATGTGTTTCAGGATGTCCTGCTGAATGGGGGTCAGCGGGCTGCCGGCCGACGGCTTGCTGCCGCCAAGTGGCATTGCGCGTATCCACAACAACTCGAAGAACTGGCGCAACGCCTCAATGATCGGGGCGGCGCGTAGCAGGATCGCCCCGCCTGTGCCGGTCGGTGTCAGCGGGAGCAGCGCAGCCGTCCGATCGGCGAGCTGCAACTTCATCAGCACCTTGGACAAGATCCGCACTTCCTCCCCGGCGTCCACGCACCGTTGGAGGTTGTGCATCGCAGCCGGGATACGCGTGGTGGCCGCGTCATAGATTCCGCGGATACGGACCTGACCGCGGAGAGCCGATGGGCAACTGATCAGGTTGTCCTCGGACAGCGGCATATCGGTCTCGGCGGTCTCCAGAGTCATCCAGTCCCGCCGTGCGGAGTTGACCAGATGCGTGGACACCCGCAGGATCTCCTCGCGGTCAATGATCACCTTCACCAGGTGTTCGGGGCAGTCCCTTGGGAATCCGTCCGAGCGTGTCTGGGCCTCGCTGAGCCGCCGCAGGCCGTCGAGCAAGCGCTCCTGGTCCTTCATGGCTTCCGCCTGGAGCTGAGCTAGGACGCCCTGCAAAGCGAGGACGGGAGGCGCGGCCTGGAAGGACGCCGAAGCGTTCGGCGTAGCCGGGATCGCGTGCGCCATGCCCCAATCGCATAGCTCCTTGACCACGTCGGCGCCACCAAGGAAGTCGGCTGCATGCTCTTTGGGAACCCGGCCCTTCCCGAAGAGCTTTTCGTAGGCCGCGGCAATGTGCTGGGGTAGCAGACCGACGAACAAGCCGGCCACCGGATCCTGCTTCCTGATTGCCATCTCCCTCCAATGCCCCCGGTTCGGGATGAGCACATGTACCCGGCTGACTACTAGTTGTCATCAACTTATCACTCAGAAGTATGGGGGCTGTAAAGCCCAAAGTGATCACTACTGCTCACTGACTAGTTTTAGTCACTTACGCACGGTTAGCCACTGCGACTTCATAGGTACATACGGGTAACAGTGATGTCAGCATCATCCGAGAGAGGTGATCATCGTGAGTAAAACGTACATACCGTCGACAGCAGCCGCCGCTGGCTGCAAGATCATCTGGACATCCCGCGCAACTCGAATAGTCCTCGTGATAGCGCTTCTGATCGCCAGCATCTTGGTCGTGACGCTCCTTGGCCACCTAAGCGTCACGCAGCATGTGATCGCGGGGGGCAACTCCTGGGGCGAGGGGCCCGCCATCGTGACTCGCGGTCGCGCGCTGCCCGGGACCGGTCAAGGTCTGCTTGTGTAAAACGCCGCGTCGCCGCGACGATCTCCACAGCCGGGCAGCAAAGTCACGGCTGTGGCGTACATAAAGCGAGGCTTGGGCTGATCCATTCGGTCCCGAGGGGAGCACGTACAGATGACGACGCTCGATGGGATGAAGGCGCGGATCGAGGACGCCAAGGGAATCGCGGGAACGCTCGGGGCTTGCTGGGATGCCTTCGAGCTCATCCAGCAGGTTGCCGGGAAGTACGTCGACCCTGACTCCGACCTGTTCTACGCCTTCCTGTCCGCCATGACCACTGCATGCGAAGGCCGGGACGCGGTGGGGTTCGCACCATCCATGCCTTCGGGAGTTGGATTGGCCGTCGCTCCGTTGAGCCCCGGAGACGTGCCGTCCGATGATGCCGCAGATATAATCGCCCAGCTCGCGTCTCAGTTGACCAGCAAGCTGACAGGCGCTGCCGCTCTTCCGTGCACGCCTGGGGATCGGCAAGCGTTCCAGCGCGCAGCGGCTTCCGCGGCGGAAATCAGGGACCTTCTGAGCGGGCAATGAGCACGGTCACGTTCGGGGACCTGCTTCGCGCGGCCGCCGAACGTCTGGACGCTGCCGAGGCCGCCGTGGGCGACGCGGCGGCATATGCCGCCACGGCACAGGATCTGCGCTGGCTCGTTGGTGTTTTGTCCCGGCATAGTGCCAACAGCATAGATAAACACGCCGACTTGGCCTGGACGGACGCCAGCCCGTGGGAGCGAGCGGCATCCGATGTTCGCGAAGCACTGGACCTTGCGGCCAGTTTTCTCGTCCGAGGCCTGGCGGCACGGGGCCGCTCGGAGTCCGCAGCGGACTACCTCGAAACGCGCCCGCTCGCTCCGGCCGCGACAACCCTGGCCGCCGCGCATGATCTGCTCAACACTCATTACGATCTTCTGGACGATGGCGAGCGTTCCGGGCGTACGGTGTGGGCGCAGGTGATCGACTCTGCTCCCGTCAGGCGCGCGATGACCTCCGAGACCGGCCGATGGTCTGCGCGGCTCGCTCCCTGGGCGCGGTGGCTCGCGCAATCCGACGATGCCGCCGCCCACGGCTACGCAGACGTCCTCACCGTCGCCAGCCGATATCTCTGGCTGGCGGGAACAGTCGTCGAGCGGGCCGAGACCGCCGAGCCGCTGAATCCAGACGACCGGACCCTCCTATACGGCATTCCGGCGGCAGCGCCGCCGACACGGGTACCGCCCAAAGACGGTGAGCCGGTCGCCGAGTTGTGCGCAGGCATGGCATGCACGGCCGAACGGCTGCGTCTCGCCGCGTTCACCGGTGCGAGCCACGCCGCATGGTCACCCGTTCTGACCGCCAGTGCCTGGGAACACGCCGCCAAGGGCGCCGCGATCACCATGGACACCGCAGAACTGACACTCCGCGTCTTGGCCAAAGGGATCACCGCCCCCGTGGACTCGGCGCGGATCCTCGGCGCGGCGGAGACGCTGACCCGAGCTCGGGACGCCTGGCTCCGGGCAGCATCCACATGGACCGCCATAACGACCGAGACACGCTTCAGGGTCACCCCAGCCGACACCGAGACGAGCGATCTCATGCTGCGCATGGGTCGCCTTGCCTTCGACAACCCGCGATGGACGCCGGAACGCGCCCATCGATCTTCCCGGCCACGCGACCCGTCGGCGCTCGCACAGAGCGACGTCGGCGCGGCACAGGTCATTGCAGCTGTCCATGACGCCGTCGATGCGCTGGCAGTCATGGCGGCTCAGGACCTGGTCGGCATCACCAAAGCGGCCGACGTGGGACGCTTCTACGTTCCCACCCGGTCCCTGTCCGCTGCCTTCGACGTGCGACGCCCCTACGCGCCTGCACCCAAGCAGCGCACGGACGAGTTGCTCGATGCGTACCGAGCAACCGTCGAAGCAGGGGAGAACGGTGCGGAATCCTTGGGCGGCACCACTCTGGAGATGGATGCACCCAGCCGCGTCTTGGCCCTCGCCAGGCGGGCCACCAGGTCACCCCACACCGCCGACAGGCCCGGTGGCCAGGATCCCGCAGAGCGTGTGACCGATGCCAGCGCCTCTCAACTCGGCCCCGTCGGCAAGGCCATCCATGAGCTCGGCGTCCGGGATCCGACTCTGCTGCTCCGTGCGTCCGCCCTGGACCGAGTAGCGCAAAGCCTCATCCTCCAGGCAAACGCTGACAAGCCGAACGACCCCGCAAAGACCGCATCCCGGCTGGCCGCCAAGGACAGGCTGTCAGCTACTGCCGACCCCCGCGCCACCCGCTCACGCGAACCGGTACCTCGCCGCGCACAACAAGACAGCCGACGACGCCACACGAACGGCAGAGGCCGAGCTTCTTGAGCGGCGGTCGCCAGCCAAATCCAGCCAGTCCGTAGCGCTAACGGTCGCCCTCGACCGTCGCTTGACCGTGAAATCTTGCCCCCATTATGCCCCCCAAATGATCTTGAAGGGCTTCCGGCCGACTAAGAAAACGGCCTCTGACCTGGGAGTTTCGGGTGGAGCTGAGGGGATTTGAACCCCTGACCCCCTCGATGCGAACGAGGTGCGCTACCGGACTGCGCTACAGCCCCGAGAACCTGAGCCAGCCTAGCAAACAACTGGCCATGCCCGCGCGCCACGGCTGCCGACAACCCGAGGCTGCCGGCAAGCCCACGGCGCACCCCAGCGGTCTATGCGTGGTCGGCGCCGAGACATCGGCGGTTGATCAGGCGAATCCTGGTGAATGCCTACATTTGGTGGTGAAGGCCTGCGTCTGGTGATGAAGGCCTGCGTCGTCGCTGAGGCGAATATCGGAAGGGTGCGGCTCGTCCTCAGTGGCCCGACTGGCCCGACTGGCCCGACTGGGCCGCAGCTTGGCGTCTCTTGCCGCGGGGCACCCGTGGGGCTGTGGCCTCATGGCGTGCTTGGTGTCCGCATGTCCCCCGGACAGGGGACATTGACAGCAGCCGCAGCCGGGATCAGGCTCAACCCGTGTACGGATTGGGGGGTCGTTTCCGGAGCGGGAGAAGACCAGTGGTGATCAGATCAGAGGGCCGCAGGTGGCTGCGGCGGGTGCTGGGCGCCGGGTTGTGCTGCGCGGGGCTGGTGCTAGCCGGGGTGCCCGGCACCACCGACGGCGCGCCGATGCCACCCGTCGATCCCCCGGACTCCGGAGGCGCGGCCGTCCACTCCGGCTTGGCTGACGGCAGCCCGGTACCCCCGCCCCATACTGTCCTGGCCGACGGCAGCGCGCCGCCGCCGTCGAGTCCCAATACCCCGCCTTCCGTGTGGTGATGGTGCCGTCTCCTTGGTCGTGACCGGGGCCGAGCGCGGGTCACCAGGCGAACGGGACGACGGGAAGGGACCGCCCCGCGGCGCGGAGCGTCGCGTCCGCGCGATCAGCGGCCGCTCCGATCGCGATGGAATGGTCGTCGGCATTATGAAGACAACCCCGGGCACGACGATGGAGTGAACCAAGCTCGCGGGGAATCCGTGTACCGACTGGGGGTGGTTCCGGAGTGGGAGGAGACCAGTGGTGATGAGATCAGAGGGCCGCAGGTGGCTGCGGCGGGTGCTGGGCGCCGGGTTGTGCTGCGCGGGGCTGGTGCTGGCCGGCGTGCCCGGCACCACCGACGGCGCGCCGATGCCGCCCGCCGGACCTGGTGATTCCGGCAGTGCGGCCGTCCACTCCGGCCCGGCTGACGGCAGCCCGGTACCCTCACCCCATGCTGTCCTGGCCGACGGCGGCGCGCCGCCGCCGGTTCCTCCCAATTTTCCTCCCGGGTAGCGGCGCCGCGCCGCCGCCTTCCCTGTGGTGACGGAGGCGGCCGCGGATTCACCAGGTGAACGGCACCAGGCGGCGGGTGCTGGCCGTATACCCGGGGTAGTCGCCGGGGAAGGCCTCGGCGAGCGCGGCCTCCTCGGCGTGGATCCGGGGCACGATCCCGGCCGGGGGCAGTAGCAGGCAGATCGCGAACCCGATGGCGTTGCCGCTGGCCAGTCCGATGCCGGCGACTTCGAGCCAGATCCCGGCATAGCCGGGGTGCCGCACCCGGCGGTAGGGCCCGGCCTGGATGAGCCGGTGGCCGGGCTGGATCGTCACCGAGCCGGTGAAGAACCGGCCCAGCGTGCCGATGGCGTGCTGCCGCAGGGCGGCACCCGCCACCATCATCCCCAGCCCGGCCGCCAGCGCGGCCCGGGACGGCCGCCGGCCGAACCCGGCGGCGGGGACCAGTTCGGAGACGACGACGGCGGCCATCGCCGCGGGCAGGCAGGTCCGCGCCAGCCGCCTGGCCGAGGCCGGGTCCCTTTCCCTGGCCCAGGCCGGGTCCGTGCCGGCCGTCGCGGCGGCTACTGCGCGGCGCTGCCGCCGGGCCTCCCGCTCGTTCAGCGCGCCCATTGCCGCGATGGCTATCAGCAAGATAATCGGCCGCAGCCCTCCGGCACCATCATCGAAGCGCCGTCCAGCCCGGCCGTCGGCCGGGACATCCCGCACCATGTCCCGCACCCGCGCCTGTTCTACGGGCCGGGAGCGCACGCCGATCAGCCCGATCCCGGCGCCGGCCAACAGCATGCCCAGCACTCGCCGCAACGGCTTGCCAGAGGTCACAGTGCCGAGCCGGAACCGGCGCTCCCGCCCGACCCCGGACGGGGACCAGCGGGCGGGCGCGGATTAGCAGGCGGTGCCGCCGGCCACGGACACGGATCGCATTGCGGCAGCGGACCATCGGCGGTGGCGGCCTGCGACGCGCCCCCGGAGTCCGGGGGATTGGCGGGTGGCATCGGCGCGCCGTCGGTGGTGCCGGGCACCCCGGCCAGCACCAGCCCCGCGCAGCACAACCCGGCGCCCAGCACCCGCCGCAGCCACCTGCGGCCCTCTGATCCGATCACCACTGGTCTTCTCCCGCTCCGGAACGACCCCCCAATCCGTACACGGGTTGAGCCTGATCCCGGCTGCGGCTGCTGTCAATGTCCCCTGTCCGGGGGACATGCGGACACCAAGCACGTCACGAGGCCACAGCCCCACGGGTGCCCCGCGGCAAGAGACGCCAAGCTGCGGCCCAGTCGGGCCAGTCGGGCCAGTCGGGCCACTGAGGACGAGCCGCACCCATATCGGAATTCGACAGTTGACCGAGCGGAAAGGTCGCCAAACGGTCGCCATTCGGGGACATCGCCGATTGCGTCATGAGTGCGGGAGCTGGAACCGAAGCTGGGCCCAAGGCATCGGCGTGGATTCTGCTCGCGGGACGCCGTCGCGTCAGTAACCTGTTCCGGTCGGAGGTGGGAGGAACGGGGGAGACGCGGGATACGTGGGACGGGGAAACAAGAGGAGCGGGAGGGTAAGCGTGGGCAAGAGCAACAGCCGCAAGAAGCAAGAGCGTGCCAAGGCCGTCGCCAGGCGTGCTCAGCAGGAGCGGCGGCGGGCCAAGGTCGCGCGCGAGCGACAGTCAGCCGAACGCTACAAACAGCTCACCGACCCATCGGCCAGTCCCGCGGACATCGCCGGGATCCTTGCCGCGGAGCTCCCGGAGCGGGTTTTCGCGGCCGACATGATGCGCCTGCGGATGTCCCTGGGCGTTCCCGCCGAAGAGGTCAGGGAGACCGCGCGGCTTCTGCTTGAACGCGCCGCACCGGAACCGCCCGGCCTCGGCGTCCTCGCGGTCGCCGCGCTGGCGGCGCATCTGGCCGGGGACGAGGATGCCGAGCATGGCTACGCGAACGAACTGCTCGCCCGCGTAGACGTCTCCCGCGATCCTGGGCAGTGGCTTGCCGTGGTCGGCTCGGCGACGGGCCGGGATCATCCGGGCGAGACGTGCGAGCTGATCGAACCGTACCTGCGCGAGCATCCCGACGATGAGCTGGCGGCTGATGTCTACGCACACGCGCTGGCGAGCGCGCACCTCCAGGCGAGCGCGCAGGTTCAGGCCGAGCCCGGCAAGCCGGAGGAGGCCGCGCTGGACAGGTACCGCGACCGTTCGGTGGTCGATGCCCTGGACCGTGCGGTCGATGAGTTCACACAGCGAACGTCGTGGGGCGAGATCATCCGCACCTGGATGGACCAGGAGCGAGTAGGGCAGAAGTCCAGACGCTGGGGAGCCTTCGAGCGGGACGCGACCGACGCTCTGCTGGCCGAGGTCGCGGTCCTCTTTCCCTTCTACGACGCCGCGGGCGACCCCTTCGACACCGCGGGCGACCCCTTTACCGACGCCGACGGCGCGGGCGACCCGTTCACCGACGACGCGGGCGACGCGGAAGAGGACGAGCATGCGGTCGATACCCCGCTCCGGGCCTTCGCCGCCGATCCGGATACACCTGCCGACCTCGCGGCGAGGGCGGCCGAGCGGGACCAGCATGTGCGCTACGGCGTCTGGCAGGTGGCGGATCCCGCGCCGTCTCCTGGGGTGTGGTGTACCGAGCTGGTGTCTGGAATACGGCGGTACGCCCAATTCCCGAAGGAGGTGATCGCCGGCGCGCCGCCGTGGTCGGTGTGGCTGGGGGCACTGGCGCCGGCGGAGGGCATCTGGCGTACGACCCGGGCCGGGATCTGGCTCAGCCCGATCGAGGGCGACGCGATCGCGGAGTACGTGGAAGATGCGGTCGGGAACATGCTGCACACGATTACGGGCGAGCCTGGTGACTACCCGCCTGCGCTGGAACAGGTCCGGTTCGGGCAGGCCGAGCCGTACTGCGTGCGCTGGGAGACGGGGGAGGAGCCGGAGCCGAAGGTCGGAGATTTCACCAGCCCGGTGATCGCGCGGATGGCGTCCCAGCTGGCGTCCTGGGTCTGGCACAAGCGGGCCGAGCGGCCGCTGCTCACGAATACCGACGGCGAGCCTATGGTGCTCATCGACGCGACGATCCTCGTCGACGGAGACGTGACGGAGCGACTGTTCGCGCGTCCGGATTTCGGGGAGGAAGAGAACGGCGAAGAGGGCCAGGTCGTCTGGTGGGGCGGGCCGGACGGTGCTGAAGAAGAACGTGTCGTGCTCGGCCGCCTGACGCCGGAGCCGGGACTGATCAGCGTCCAAGTGAATTCGCAGCGCAGGCTGAAGAAGCTGCTGCGGATCCTCAAGGAGATCGGCGGCGCGCCGAAACTGACCGTAGAGTCGCGTTCTGAGCCGTCGCTGGACTTCGCGTGGGGTCCGGTGCCGGGTCAGAGCCTGACGCCGCGCCAGTGGGCGGAAAACTGGCTTGACCAGCCGGTGGCCGTGCTGGAGTTCCACACTCCGCGACACGCGGCCGGAGGCGACCCGGCTGACCTGCTCCGGCTGGAGGGGCTGCTGCGCCAGCTTGAGTACCAGTCCGCCCTGCCTGCGGAACGCGGCGGACGGCCGATCGACACCGCCTGGCTCCGTGCCGAGCTCGGTCACGAAGCTCTAGCCCCTCAGCAACGCCTTGACCCTTGCTGAGCGTCAGCAGAAGAATCGTGGGGCACATTCCACAGAAGGGACTTGGCTTAATGCTCAAGAACCGCGTTTCCCGTGTCCTGGTCGCTACCGCTACCGCGCTGACAGCAACTGCGGGCATCACCTTCGCCACTGTCGGGCAAGCCGCGCCCGGGCACGCCAGCACCGGGCACACCCTCCCCGGGCTCAACCCGCCTGGCCTGCGCGATCAAGCGGTCGCCACGAACGCACCCAACGCCACCGACGCGTGCGGGTATCACTTCCAGATCCCCGCCGACCGCTTCAAAGGCGTTCCGGTTTTCGATCCAGTAAAAGCCGCCCAGCCCTACATCGCGAAGTTTTTCACCACCCAGGGCATAATCACCGTCCAGATGCTGACCGACAAGGCGCCTTGCACCACGTTCTCGTTCCGGTTCCTGGCCAGCCAGGACTATTTCAACCAGACCCATTGCCACCGGCTGACCGTGCAGCAGATCTACGTGCTTCAGTGCGGCGATCCGACGGGTACCGGCTCGGGCGGACCCGGGTACGCCTTCAACGACGAGAACCTCGCGGGCGCGACCTACCCGGCCGGCACGGTGGCCATGGCCAACGCCGGGCCGAACACGAACGGCAGCCAGTTCTTCTTCACCTGGAAGGACACCAAGCTCTCGCCCGCCTACACGCCGTTCGGCAAGGTGATCGGCGGCATGGGAGTGCTGCAGAAGATCGCCGCTGCCGGTGACGACCAGCAGAACAACCCGGGCGACGGCTACCCGAACGCGTACACCGCGTTCCTCGGCGTCCAGATCATCCCGACCCGCTAGCAGCCCTAGTTTCCCTCCGCGCCTAGGCCTCGCTGCGCTCGGCCGGCTTGGGGCCACGGCGGGAACCGCCGCCCCTGCGGGACGGCGACCGCCGCGGCATTTGGCGACTGGGTTCCGGCGGGAAGCCGCTGGCCGGGACTCAGTCGCCGACGGCGCGCAGCTTGGCGTCGGCGTACTGGTCGTAGAACTCCTCGCCGACCCGGCCGGTGATGTCGATGACCTCGGCATCCGGGTCCGCCGGCGTTTCAACCGAAACCGTCGGCGTCTCAACCGCCGGCGATTCAGCGCCACGCGAGGCACCCGTCCCGCTTGCCTGCACCCGGCGAGCACGCGGCGTTTCCCCGGCTGGTTGCAGGCCGCGCCGTTCGGCGTCCGCTTTTGAAGCTTCTCTGAGCAACGCCAGATATCCCGCCAGCATGATCGAAGGCGGTAGTATCACCCACCAGGCCGCCAGCCCTGTCTGGGCTAGTATCGCGGAGCCGAAGGCCAGCGCCAGGAGCATATAAAGCAGTCTCCTGCGGGCGCCGAGGATACGCGCGCGCTCGGCGGCATCATCGGAAACAGCCCGCGGAGCCACCGGTTCCTCGGCGACGGTCTCCTCGGCGACAACCGCCTCCTCCGGGTCCGCCGCCGACGCTGACTCCCCGCGCCGGAGCCATCGGGGGATCAGCACGGCAGCCCAGATGACGACGATTGCACCGTACAGAATCGCGCTGCTCACTGGTCCTCCCCTCGGGTGCAGGCGTGGGCGAGCGGCATGCCTATGAAAACGCACGGTATTAGCTGAGCCCAGAAGACACGAGCACCCCAACCGGTGTGTCGCGCATCACGTAAGTTTTCCTCCGCGCCAAGGCCACGCTGGCGCGCGGCCGGCTTGGAGCCACGGCGGGCTTACCGCCCCTCCGGGACGGCAATCCGCCGCGGCGCTCGCTTACGCTCGCCGCCTCAGGCTGTCCCGGATCGCGACGCCATGAGCACCGAACGCCATCTCGGCATCAGCCCGTGCGGTACTTCCTCGGCCGTCAGGGCGTAGCACACATGGTCCCGCCACGCGCCGTTGATGTGAAGCTGCCGCACCCGGACGCCTTCCTCGCGGAAGCCCAGTTTCTCCACGACGCGCCGGGACGCGTGGTTCTCCGGCCGGATCGACGCCTCGAGCCGGTGCAGCCCGATGACCCCGAAGCAGTGGTCGACGGCCATGGCGAGTGCGGTCGGGGTAATGCCGCGCCCGGCGTAAGCCTCGTCGATCCAGTACCCGACCTGCCCCGATCGCGCCGAACCCCAGGAGATCGACCCGATGGTAAGCTGCCCGGCGAACTCGCCGTTGTATGTCACTACCCACGGCACGGCCTGTCCCTGCCGGGCCTCGCGCCGCATGGCGCGCACCATGGAGATGTACGGGCCCAGCGATGACCGGTACAGCGGGGTCTCGGGGTTGGTGGGTTCCCAGGGCCGCAGCCACGGCGCGTTGCGCACCCGGATCTCACGCCAGGTCCGGGCGTCGCTCACCTTCACTGGGCGCAGCGCGACCGGTGCGTCCAGCAGGCGGGGCTCGGTGAGGGTAACCGGCCAACCGCGCATCTGTCCCACGGCTTTATCATTCCCCCGCGCGTCTGCGGACGCTACGCGGTCCGGAGTAACCGTCTGGCATCGGCCTCTCCCCGCATATGCTCACCGCCGTTTCCCCGCAGGTGGTCGCCGCCGTTGACCTGCGATACCGCGTGCTCGAGCACCGGCTGGAGTACCGCCATTCCGTCCCGCACCCCGCCGGTGGATCCGGGCAGGTTGACGATCAGCGTGCGCCCGGCCACGCCGGCCACGCCGCGGGACAAGATCGCGGATGGCACTCCGGCCGCGGCCCCGGCCGACCGCAGGGCTTCGGGAATCCCGGGAATCTCCCGGTCCAGCACGCGCCGGGTCATCTCGGGGGTCTGGTCACCCGGGGTGAGTCCCGTTCCGCCGGTCGTCACCACCACGTCGTACCCGGCCGCGATCGAGTCACGCAGCGCGGCCTCCACCGACTCGCCGTCCGGGATGACCAGTGGTCCGTCCACGATGGAGCATCCGGCGTTGCGCAGCGCGTCGACCAGGACCGGTCCGGATTTGTCCTCATATATCCCAGCGGCGGCTCGGTTCGAGACGGTCACCGCCAACGCCCGGATCACGTCGCCCGCTCCCATCGCCCCGTCTTCCCGCCTTCTTTCCATTCGACCCGGATATCCGTGATCGTCGCGCCGGGGTCGATGGCCTTGATCATGTCGATGAGGGCGAGCCCGGCGACCGAGACCGCGGTGAGCGCCTCCATTTCGACGCCGGTCCGGTCCGCGGTCCGCGCGACCGCCGTTATCGAAACCCCGGCGTCGGTCACGGCCAGGTCCACGGTCACCCCGTGCAGCCCGATCGGGTGGCACAGCGGGACCAGGTCGGGGGTTTTCTTGGCCCCGGTGATGCCGGCGATCCTGGCGACGGCCAGCGCGTCACCCTTCGGAACCGTTCCATCACGCAGCGCCGCGACCGCCTGCGTCGCGAGCAGTACCCGCCCGGTGGCGCATGCCGATCGTGCCGTGACATCCTTGCCTGACACGTCGACCATTCGTGCATTGCCAGCGGCATCAACGTGCGTCAGGCTCATACACCAAGACTAATCTTTACAACGAACGATCTGTGGTTTCACCGCCCCATAACCTATCCCCCATCAGGGCAGAACCAGCACATCGGCTACCTCTCCGGCCTGCATCTGCACCACCCATTCCGGCACCGTGATCAGCGCGTTCGCCTTGCCCAGCGTGGCGACCTGGTGCGATCCCTGCCCGGTGAGCGGCGTGACCCGCTCTCCGTCCGGATTCTGCCGGTCGAGGATGGCGCGGAGGAACGACCGGCGTCCCGGCGGTGAGCGTAGCGGGGCGGTGAGCTCGGCCTTTACCGTGCTCAGCTGGAGTTCGTCGTCGTCCTGTAGCGCCCCGATGGCCGGCCGGACGAAGGCCTGGAATGACACGTACGCGCTCACCGGGTTCCCCGGCAGGGTGAAGATCGGGATGTTGTCTTCCCCTATGGTCCCGAAGCCCTGCGGCATGCCTGGCTGCATGGCGACCTTGCGGAACGTGATGGTGCCCAGCCGGCGCAGGGCGGACTTCACTACGTCATGCTCGCCGCCCATGCTGACTCCGCCGCTGGTGACCAGCAGGTCGGCGCGGATCAGTTGGTCCTCGAGCGTCCGCAGCACCTCGTCGGCGTTGTCCGGGACGCCGGCCTGCCGGTAGGCGAGGCAGCCGGCCTCGCGGGCCGCCGCGGCGAGCATGAAGCTGTTGGAGTCCCAGATCCGGCCCGGCACGATGGCGGTTCCGGGTTCGGCGAGTTCGTTGCCGGTTGACAGCACCACCACCCGGGGCCGGGGGCGCACCATGACGCTGCCGTGCCCGGCCGCGGCGATGGCCGCTATCTGCATGGGTTTCAGCCTGGTGCCGCGGGCGACCAGGACGTCGCCAGCCTTCGCGTCATCACCCGTCCGCCGGATCGCGTGCCCGGGTCCGGCCTTGGCGTGAATCGTCACCCTCGAGCTCTGTCCTCCCGAGCTGGCGGCATCGGTCCATTCGACCGGTACGACCAGCTCGGCGCCGTTGGGCAGCATGGCGCCGGTCATTATCCGGATAGCGGTGCCGGGGTTCAGCGCGTACGCGCCGATGTCACCGGCCGCGATCTCGCCGACGACCGGCAGGGTTACCGGCGCCTGCTCGGACGCGGTGGCGATGTCGTCGGCGATCACCGCATATCCGTCCATAGCCGAGTTGTCGAAGGACGGCAACGGGTGGCTGGCGATCACATCCTGCGCCAGGACCAGGTTCTCGGCTTCGGGCAGGCTCAGCTCGATCGGCGGCAGCGGGCGGATGCTCTCCAGGATTTCCGCCAGATGGGTCTCGACGGAAGTCAGGTCGCTCACGGGAGCGTGTCCAGGTACTTGCGCAGCCAGGGCACGATTTCCTGGGCCAGGTCGGAGCGTTCGCAGGCGAACTGGACAAGTGTGCGCAGGTAGTCCAGCTTGTTCCCGGTGTCGTAGCGGCGGCCCCGGAACAATATGCCGTACACGCCGCCGCCGTCGGCGGGACTGGTCTTGGCCAGCGTCTTGAGCGCGTCGGTGAGCTGGATCTCCCCGCCTCGCCCGGGTGGCGTGTTGCGGAGCACCTCGAACACCGCCGGGTCGCAGACGTAGCGCCCGATGATGATCCACCGGCTCGGCGCCGAGCCCGGTACCGGTTTTTCCACCAGGTCGGTGACGGTGACGACGTCGTCTTCGCCGGTCGGCGTTATCGCCGCGCAGCCGTACTGCGAGACCTGCTCGGGGTCGACCTCCATCAGCGCGACGACGCTGCCACCCCGGGCGTTCCTGACCTCGATCATCCTGGTCAGCAGCGGGTCGCGGGGGTCGATGAGATCATCGCCGAGGAGGACCGCGAACGGCTCGTTGCCGACGTGGTATTCGGCACACGAGACGGCGTGGCCCAGCCCCTTCGGATCGCCCTGGCGGACGTACTCCACGTGGGCCAGTTCGCTGGACTCGCGAACCTGGGCCAGTCGCTCGGTCTCGTCCTTGGCGGCGAGGGCCTCTTCAAGCTCGTAGGCACGGTCGAAGTGGTCCTCGATGGAGCGCTTGCTCCGTCCGGTGATGAGCAGGACGTCGTCCAGCCCGGCCGAGACGGCTTCCTCGACTACGTATTGAATCGCCGGCTTGTCGACGACGGGCAGCATTTCCTTGGGGGTCGCCTTCGTCGCGGGGAGGAATCTCGTGCCCAGCCCCGCGGCGGGTATGACGGCCTTTTTTACTGTGGCGTGATCAGCCATGCTGGTCACCCTATCCTTATTACGGCGAGTTACTCGCGGTACCTTGGCATCGTGGACAAGGCCGATTTGCGTGGGCGGATACTGGCTTCGCGGGCGGGTCTCAGCGCATCGGCCCGCGAGGAGGCCGGCCGGTCCCTCGTCCACCCTCTCCTGGAGCTCCCCGAGCTGGGGATGGCCGGGACGGTCGCGTGCTACTACTCCATCGGGGCTGAGCCGGACACGCGACGGCTCGTCTACGCGTTGTGGAAGCGCGGGACCTATGTGCTGCTTCCTCTGCTGTTGCCGGACGGGGATCTGGAGTGGGCTTCTTATGAGGGGCCGGACTCGCTGGTGCCTGGGGCCCGGGGGTGCATGGAGCCGGGTGAGCCGACGCGCGGGCTGGACGCGGTGGCGCGAGCCGACGTGGTCATCGTGCCGGCGGTGGCGGTTGACCGGAACGGGAACCGGCTGGGTCGTGGCGGTGGCAGCTTCGACCGCGCGCTGGCCCGGGTCGGGCCTCTGATTCCTGTGATCGCCCTCCTTTACGACGACGAACTCGTGGATGACGTCCCCACCGAGCCCCACGACCGGCCGGTGACCGCCGTCGCCCGCCCCACCCACGGCATAACCCCCCTCCCCGCCCGATAATCTCCCCGTCCGGTAACGTGCGTCCCCACGGAACAAGGCGGGTTCCACCGCGGTTGGATATGCTTAGCAGTCGGGTATTGAGAGTGCTAACCTGATCTACCGAGAACGTGCCTGCGCTGTCGTCCGCCAGCGTGAAGGAGGATCCGTGCCCACGTACCAGTACGCCTGCACCGAGTGCGGGGAGCAGCTCGAGGTCGTCCAGAAGTTCAGTGATGACCCGCTGACCGTTCACGACGCCTGCGGCGGGCGGCTCAGGAAGGTGTTCTCCCCGGTTGGCATCGTGTTCAAGGGATCCGGGTTCTACCGGACGGACAGCCGCAACGGCTCCGTCAACGGTTCGAAGGCGTCCGAGACGAAGGATGCGTCGCCCGCCAAGAGCGAATCCTCCTCCGACATCGGCTCTTCGGCCGGCAAGGCCGACAAGGCCACGGTCAAGTCCGCCGACAAGCCGGCTGCTTCGTCTGGTTCGTCCAAGTCGTCCGGCGAGAAGGCCGCCTGACCGGCTATGACGCCCATCGCCGATATCGCCGTGGTCGGCGGCTCGGGGTTCTATGAGTTCCTCGAGGATGCCGAAGAGGTCAAGGTGGACACCCCGTTCGGCGCGCCGAGTGACCCGGTCGCGGTCGGCGAGGTCGGCGGGAAGCGGGTCGCCTTCTTGCCCCGGCATGGCCGCGACCACCGGTTCCCGCCGCACAAGATCCCCTACCGCGCGAACATGTGGGCGCTGCGCTCGCTCGGCGTCCGCCGGATTGTCGCGCCCACCGCGGTCGGCTCGCTGACGCCTTCCTACGGCCCTGGCACTCTCGTCGTTCCGGACCAGTTGGTGGACCGGACCAGGAATCGCGTCCAGACGTTTTTCGACGAGGGTGCTTGTCACGTGCCGTTCGCCGACCCCTACTGCCCTGCGCTGCGCGCCCACGAGATCGCGACGGCGCGGGAAACCGGCTGGGTGCCGGCCGGTTCCGGCACGCTGGTCGTCATCGAGGGTCCGCGATTCTCCACCCGCGCCGAGTCGCTGTGGTTCGCCGCCCAGGGCTGGACGCTGGTCGGCATGACCGGTCATCCGGAGGCCGTCCTGGCCCGCGAGCTGGCGATGTGCTACGCGCCCCTCGCCCTGGTCACCGACACCGACGCGGGCGTGGAAGAGGGCGAAGGCGTGACCCAGGCCGAGGTCTTCGAGGTCTTCGCGGCCAACACCAAGCGCCTGCGCGACCTGGTCGCCAAGGTCGTCGCGTCCCTCCCCCCGGATCGCGACGACGATGACCTGTGCGCCCACGCCCTAGACGGGATTTCTTTCAAGCTTCCCGGGGGGTAAACACCAACCCCCCGGACCCCCCGGCCCGCGACGCGTCCCGCCGTTAGTGTCGCCTGGCCGGAAGGCCCTTCGGGCCCCCGCGGCCAGGCGACCGCGAAGCTCGCTCCGCTCGCCGCGTCTGCCACCGTGATCACCCGGCCCTGTTCCCCCCGCAGCCCCTCCGCCTCCCGTGGTCCCTTCCTCCCCGCAGCCCCTCCGCCTCCCGTGGTCCCTTCCCCCCCGCAGCCCGCCTCCCGTGGTCCCTTTGCTCCTCCGCAGCCCCTCCGCCTCCCGTGGTCTCTTCCCCCCGCAGCCCTTCACCCTCCCGTATCCCCCCGGCGTCGTTCGCCCGGACCCCGACCCAGCCCCGCCCATGCCCGACATTTTGTGAAATGTCCAAGTTGTGGGGGAAGAAAGGGGTCATGTGGAGGGTTGGGGGCCGGTTTTCGGCGCCCTTTCTTCCGGGGGGCTCTTATCTTCCCACTGAGGGACCTTGGTCTTGGAGGTCTGCCCGGCTGATGTCTGGGTTGGCCGGGGGTGGGCGGAGTGGCTGCGTTAATCAGTTGCGGTGTGTGCTGCTGGAGGGCCACAGTTAGCGGGTCGGTGGCACAGGCCGCCGA
>JAFARZ010000207.1 GCA_019245115.1 Streptosporangiaceae bacterium
TTCCAAAGGGCTCTTTTCTTCCCACTGAAGGATGCTCATGTGTCCGCTATGTATCGGTATGCATAGTTCACCCAGGCTGTTCAGCGCACTCTAGCAAAGACGACATGCCCAACATGCCGCAAACGCACGTTATTTTGGCGCGCGCACATCGTCCTACGAATCAACCACGAGGCGTAAATCCGCCACGGTAACTGCCCGATATGCCCCGCCCCGCAGCACACGGCTACCCGCACCGGCCACCGCCCCGCGGCGATCCCAGGCCCGGCAGCGATCCCCGCCCCGGCTCATCACCCATCCCGTCCGCAACACCACCGCACTACTCCCTGCGGCCAATCAGGCCCGGAAACGGCGTCCACGCCCCAGCGGGACCCCTGACCCCGGCACCAGACCACCCTTGACACGCCACGCCCAGGAGTTATGCGACAGCCTCAATACGGCGGGTAAACTTCCACTTAGCATGCGGTTTCCGCGCTATATGGAGGCGAAGGGCGGGCCCGCATCGGAGCCGAGGGGCGCCAGTGGCCCGCTCTGGCGGGCTCGATGGCGCCATCGAGCCCGCTACTGCTGGTCTCGCGGAGGATAGGGCACCGGTTTCCGGCGGGCGGGCGCCTTTTCTTCCAGGAGGCTCTTTTCTGGCCCTCCGCGAGCGGCGCGTATTGGTAGCGGACGCGGCGATCCCGGAACAGATGACAGTCCGCGTTGAGGTGGACGAGGCCGCCGCGCGCGTCGTCCGTTCCGGGTGACGGCGGCGCGACGGCCGACTCATGGCGTCAGTCCACCTCTTTGCGATCGGGCGGGGATCAGCCGTTCAAGGTGTGGTCGCCGAGGCGAAGGGCTGGACGTCGCCGCGGCAGTAGGTGATCTTCGGCGCGGGGGTCCGCGGGTTGATCAGGTAGTTCCATGTCGTGCTGTCGACGCAGGCGGATGTGTTCAGCGCCTGGTGGCCCCAGCTGTCGCTGCGGACCAGGCGGCTGCCGGGCATCAGCCGCGCCATTTCCGCGGCGTTGGCGTAGCTGTCGACCGGATCCCAAAGGTTGCCGATCAGCAGGACGGGCGCTGCGGTGTGGTGGTCGAACGGTCCGCGGTAGGCGTCCCGGTCAGATGCGGTCCAGGTGCTACGCGCGCACTGGACGCTGAGCCATGCGTAGTAGGAGCCGAAGTAGCTGGCACTGCGATCGGCGGTCGCGGCGGCCGCAGGCCATGAGGTCGCGTTCGCGGCCTGCGCGCCGTCACTGCACGCTTGCCCGGAGAATGCTTCGAGCTGGTTGCCCGGGGCGGGCGGGGGCGCTAGCGCGCTACGCAGGCGCTCCAGGTCGCGCACCACGGCGGCGCGGCCGGTGCCTGCCCCGCCGGGCGCGGTGAGCCGCACCAGGTCGGTCAGCTCGGGGAACAGGCCCTGGTATCCGCTTGGGTCGTGCATCCAGTGTTCGGTGTCGGCGACCAGATCCGCATATCCGAGGGTGGTCGTCTTGATGCCTGGGGCGGCGAGACGCAGCGGGTGTGCTCGGAGCTGGGCCGCCAGCCGGTCGTACCGAGCCGAGGTGTCCGGGCTGGCGAAGGAGCACCGGGAGCTGCCGGCCTGCTGGCACAGCACGAGCAGTCCGCGCAGGGCGTGGTCGCTCGCGGCGGCCGCGCCCATCCGGTCGAAGGCTGGCACGCGGGCGGTGGCCGTCGTGCCGGCCAGCGCTGGCGCGTTGACGATGCTGTCGAGCGCCATCGCCCGGATCCGGTCGGGGAATATGTTCGCGTAGATCAGCCCGAGGTAGGAGCCGTACGACTCGCCGACGTAGGTCAGTTTGCTGTCGCCCACGGCGCGTCGCAGGACGTCCATGTCGAGCGCGTCGTCGGTGGTGGACATGTTCGACGCGATCGACCTCGCCGTGGTGGAGCAGGCCCGGCCGAGTGCCTTGGCGGCGTCGACCCAGGCATGCTGCTGACCCGGCGTGACGGGGAAGGGAGTGCCGGTGAGCGGGGCCTCGGTGCGGGCCCGCTCCGTCGCGGTGGCGAAGCAATCGATCGGAGTGCTGCCGCCGGTGCCGCGGGGGTCGACACCGACGATGTCGAACTTGTCCAGAATGGCCCTGGGCACGGCTTGCGGTACCTCGGCGGCAAAGTCCCTCGCCGTGTCGCCGGGTCCGCCTGGGTTGACGAAGATGGTGCCCAGACGGTGCTTGGGATCTTTCGCCTTGACCCGCAGCAGCGCGACCTGGATGGTCGCGCCGTGCGGATTCCGGTAATCCAGCGGGAGGACGGCGGTGGCGCACTGGTCGGTCTGCTGGCACGTCGTCCAGTGCAGGACAGGCGTGGGCACCTGGTCCACCAGCCGGGCCCAGTCCGGACTCGTGCGGTTCGTGCTGCCAGCGGCGGCGGCCGCATCTGCGGAGTGGGCGAGCGTGAGGGCAAGGCCGGTCACGGCCAGGGACCCGGTGGCCGCCGTCGCGATGAGGCGTTTACCACGTGCGCGGGGAATGTTCCGCATCGTGCTACCTCCAGTACGGGGGCTGGGCGGGTACCTGGCGCCGGCTCACCGGCGGCGGGGCGTTCCGGTCGTCGCCGCGGTGCCCGGGCCACCAGGCCCGATGCCCCATCAGCGCTGTGATGCTCGGGGAGAAGAACATCGCCATCACGAACGCGGCCAGCGCGATCCCGCAGGACAACGCGAACCCGATCTGCGACAGGACCGTGCTTCCGGCGAGCGTCAGCGAGGCGAACGTGCCGGCCAGGATCAGCCCGGCCGCGCCGATGGTCGGCCCGGTGTGCCGCAGCGCCATCGCGGCGGCCTGCCTGGCATCCCTGCCCTCTCTGGCCTCCTCGCGCAGCCTGGCGATCATCAAGATGTTGTAGTCGGTGCCGAGCGCCACGACGAACAGGTACATGTACACCGGCAGAAAGAACACCAGGCCGGCCTCGTGCCGTGCCACCTGGAACAGCAGCACGCTCGCGCCCAGCGTGGCCGCGAAGCCCAGGCCTACCGAGGCGAGCAGGTACCACGGCGCCACCACGCTGCGCAGCAGCAGCCCAAGGATCAGCAAGATGATGACCGCGGCGACCGGGAACACGAGCGCGTAGTCGTGGTTGACCGCGTGCTGGACGTCGGCGTTCACCGAAGACGTGCCACCGACGAGCGCGTAGGTGCCTGGCGGTGCATGCGCGTGTGCGCCCGGGGCGACCGAGTTCTTTATCGCGTTCAGGGCCTGGTCGGACTGCGGATCGTAGCTCAGCTGCACCTGGTAGTCAGCGGTCGCCCGGTCCGCGCTGACGTCGGGAGCTCCGACCGAGCCGACGCCAGGCAGCGTCTTGAGCGCGACGCCGTAACGCGTGAGTTGGGAATGCGACAGCGGCCCGGACGAGGAGTGCAGGAGCACGTAGGTCGGGTCGGTCGCGCCCGGCGGCAGGCCCTTTTCCAGGGTGACAAGAGCCCGCTGCGATTCGGCGCTGGCCGGTATGCCGGCCGACGACAGGTTGAACGTCGGCTTGAAGCTGAACGCGCCGATCGCCAGCGCCACCAGCACCAGACCCGACACGCCCGCGAACAGGGCCGGCCGGCGGCCGAGCGCGCTGCCGATCGCGCTGAACCGGGCCGCCTTGGGCTCCTGCTTCCAGGCCTTGGACGGCCAGAACACCTTGGTGCCGAGCAGCGAGACCACCGCGGGTACCAGCGTCAGGCCGGCGACCAGCGCGACGCCGACGGCGATCGCCAGCGTCGGGCCTAGCTGCCGCAGCACGCTCAACGTGGACAGAGTCAGCGCGAGGAAGGCGGCGATGACCACGCCCGCAGCCGACGAGATCACCTCGCCGACCCGGGTAACGGCGCTGACCATGGCCTGCTTGCGGTCTTCGCCGCGGCGCAGCCGCTCCCGGTAGCGGAACATCAAGAACAAGATGTAGTCGGTCCCGATGCCGAACAGCACCACGATGAGGAGCGTGGAGAGCGAGCTGTCCGCGTTGAGGTGGAGCGGCTTGTTGACGTCGGCGATCAAGCCGGTTGCCACCTGGTAGACGACCGCGATGACGATCAGCGGCAGCAGCGCGATGACCGGGCTGCGGAAGATGACCAGCAGCAGTATCAGGATGAGCGCGAGCGTCGCGATGAGCACGATCTGATCGGCACTGTTCCCTGACTGCTGGCTGTCGAGGCCCTGGGCCACCTGGCCCGTCACCCCCTCGGCCAGGTCGGTCCCCTGGATGAGCGGCTTGATATCGGCCCGCAACGCCTTGACCGCGTCGTCGGCCCTGTTATCGTTCGCGTTGACCACGGTGTTGGTCATGGCGACAGACGCGCTCCGCACCAGGCGGTTCGGCGACGCCGGTCCCGCCGTGATGCTGAGGATGTTGGGAATGCGCTTGGCGTCAAGGGTCTTCGAGATCTGGTTGACCGTCGCGGAGTCCGCTCTCGTTAGCTTCCCACCGTCGGCCCGCGAGAACACAATGATGGCCGCATCGCCCGTGACGGTCCCGGTCTGCGGGAACGCCGTGCTCTGCAGATCCGCCGCGCGGATCGACTCGTAGCTCTTCGGCAGGAAGCTGCTGTTCGAATTCGGGGAGTTAGGCAGGCCGTGCGACGTCACTATCACGGCGGCGGCGGCAACCAGCCAGAGCGCGATCACCCGCCACGGGTGTCGCACAACCGCGCGCCCGAGCCACGCGAACAGGCCTCGTTCGGGTCGTATCGGTGCTCGATTGGCCTGGGCCTCCGGCCGCGGCGCCGGCTCAGGCAAACGCGGGCGATGTGATCCTCTTTTCATGCCGATCACTGTTCCGCAGCGACACTGTCCGGGTCACTGGTGCGCGCCAGACAGTCGGGGGTGGGGATTGCCCTACCCTCCGGGCACACGATCACCGGCCGGGCCTGCTGGCGGCTCAGCCGCCCAGGACATGACCGGTTCCTCCGGATATGGAACATTACAACTTTCGTCACATCAACCTCACAGCTCACAGTCGGTCAGGGTATTCAGGCGTACGTTGCGCCAACCATCCCCACGCTCCTATCCGGGGGAACCATCCCCCGGACCCCCTGGAGGAGCACGTTGCGCCAACCATCCCCTGATTCGGCATCCACCCCGGCGCGCTTTCTGAACACGCGCGTAGTTCAGCTACTTTGACGGGCTGCCCTGTGCATAAGGCTGCCCGGTTAAGCTTTGGGGATTCTTTGGCCGGTCCTTGATGGAGCGGGAGATCGATTAGACCAAGGCGGTGAGCTCGGCGCGGGAGGAAATGCCGAGCTTGGGATAGGCCTTGTACAGGTGATAGGCGACGGTGCGCGGGGACAGGAACAGCTGGGCGGCGATGTCGCGGTTGAGCAGGCCGCGGGCGGCAAGCCGGGCGATCTGCAGCTCCTGCGGGGTGAGCGCGGCGAGGACGTCGGGGGCGGCGGACTGTGGTGCCGACCCGCCGGTCGCGGTCAGCTCGGTATGAGCCCGGTCGGCCCAGGGCCGCGCGCCGAGAGACTGGAACGTGCGCAGCGCGGCATGCAGCTGGACCCGGGCATTCCGCCGGCGTTTGGAACGGCGCAGCCATTCCCCGTAGACCAGCTGGGTCCGTGCCTGGTCAAACGGACGGGTGTCCTGCTCGTGCAGCCGCAGTGCCCGCTGATAGTGCTGCTCGGCGTCGTCATCGGACGCCGTCAGCGCCTGGCAGCGGGCCTGTAGCGCGGTGGCCCACGGCTGCCCCACCAGCGGCGCCCAGCGGCTGAACCGGGCCACCGCGTCGGCGGCGCGGTCCGGATGGCCGAGCCGGACGGCCGCCTCGACATGGTCCGGCGCCAGCCGGGTGATGTTGGGATGGTGCCACACCGAGCTGCCCGCGGCCGCCTCCAGCCGCGTCAGCGCATCCGCGATCCGGCCGTAGCCGAGGTCCAGCAGGATCAGGGCCGCCTCCGCCCACGCCGCCATGACCGCGGATTCCCCGGTCGGTGTCACCTGACCGGCGTACTCCCGGCACTGCTGCTCGTCGCCCTCGACCGCGGCCAGGTAGGCGAGCGTGCTTGACATCGATTCGGCCCAGTACCGCTGCCCGAGGTCGAGGGCGAGCTGCCGGCCCTCGCTGGCGCTGATCCGGGCATCGCGGTAGCGGCCGAGCATCGCCTCCGCCCAGGACACCTGGTTGAGCCCGGTGGGCAGGACGCCGATCGCGCCCCGGGCGCGCGCGTCGGCGACCAGCGCGCCGCCGATGCCGGCCATGGCGTCGTCCCGTCCGGTCAGGCACGCCGAGGCGCTCGCGGCCAGCAGTGCGCGGGGACCGACGCTGGCGGCGCTTTCCCGCACCTGGGGGATCACCTCGTCGAGCGGCGGGAAGCCGCTGGTGTCGAGGTCCAGGACTACCGCCGCGTTCCACCGGATCAGCCAGGCCAGCGGCATCAGCCGGGAGCCGGGCGGCAGGCCGAGCGTGTCCAGCCCAGTCACCGTTTCGGCGATCAGGTGGTGGTCGTACGGCGCCTGCCGGACCGCCGCGTGCGCCTCCATCATCAGCCAGGCCGCTCGCTCCGGATCCGTGCCGGCGATCGCCGCGGCGCCCGCCATGTTCCGGTGATATGCGCTCAGCATCAGGCCGTCGTGCACGTCAGCGAGCGCCAGCACGCGCAGCAGCCGGAAGGTGCGGGCGGCGTCGGCGGTGTCGCGGCCGGCCCGCTCCGCCAGCTCCCTGGCGGCCTGATGCTGGCCGCTGTCCAGGGCCGCCTCGGCGGCCAGCGTCAGCCGCCGGGACGCCGCGGCCGGGTCCTCGCTGAGCTGGGCGGCGCGCTCGTAGTCGGCGGCCGCGGCGGCGGGGCCGTTGCGCGCGGCGGCCCGGTCACCCGCCAGCTCCAGTTCGGTGGCAACCTGTTCGTCCTGGCTGGTGGTGGCCACCGCCAGGTGCCAGGCGCGCCGGTCGGCGTCGGCCGGGCCGGTGCACGCCCCGGCCAGCGCGCGGTGCGCCGCGATGCGCTCGCTGTGCGTGCCACCGTGATAGACCGCGGCGCGGATCAGCGGGTGCCGGAATTCCAGCGTCCCCGCGCCGAGCGAGATGAGCCCCCGTTCCTCGGCGGGCTGCAGGCTGGCCAGGCTGAGACCGGCCCGGTCCAGCAGGGTCAGGTCGCCTGAGTCGTCGGCGGCCGCGATGAGCAGGCCACTCCGGGTGGTCGCGGGCAGCGAGCGGATCTGGTGGCCGAACGCGTCCACGACCCGGGCGGTCGCCGGCATCGGCGCCCCCGCCACCACCAGCGTCCTGGTCGCGGACAGCTCGATCAGCGCGAGCGGGTTACCGCGGGTGCCGGCGATGAGCCCGTCGCGCTGCTCTCCCGGCATCGACACACCGCGGTCGTCGAGCAGCGCCGCCGCCGCGTCGGGATCCAGCCCGGTGACCGGCACGTCGGTGATGCCCGGCGCATGGAACGCGCCCCGGTAGTCGCGGCTGGCGAAGATCATCACGATGCCGTCGCGGTGCAGCCGGCGGGCCGCGAACAGCAGTGCGTCCGCGGAGGCCCGGTCGAGCCAGTGCGCGTCGTCGACCAGGCACAGCACCGGGGCGATCTCTGCCAGCAGGGACAACGCGCCGAGGCCGGTCAGGAACCGGTCGCCGGCCGCGGCCGGCCCGGCCAGGCCGGAGGTCAGGCCGAAGGCGGCGGACAGCGCGAGCCGCTGCGGCTCGGGCAACGCGCCCAGGTGATCCAGCGCCGGGCGGGCGAGCTGGTGCAGGCCGGCGAACGGCAGCTCCGCCTCGGATTCGACGCCGGCCGCGCGCAGCACCGGCATATCGCCCTGCGCCAGGTCCGCCGCGTAGTCAAGCAGCGCCGTCTTGCCGATGCCCGGCTCCCCCCGCAACACAAGCGCACCGCTGACGCCCGCACGTGCCTGGCTGAGCAGAGCGTCGATAGCCGCTTGCTGTACCTCCCGGCCGCGCAGCATGACATGAACATACCTATATGGCCGGGTGTTCAGGCAACGGCTGACATGAATTGACCACTGTCTGGTCCGGAAATGCTGATGGCCGATGCGGATTCCGCGCCGCGACCAGGCCTTTAGCGTGGTGCCCGAATCCGTCACTAAGGAGATTCATGTCCGCTATCGCAAGGTGGTGCTTCCGCCACCGGTTCCTGGTCATCGCGACATGGGTGATCGTACTCATCGGTCTGGGCACGCTCGCCCATGGCGTCAAGAGCAACTACAACAACTCCTTCTCGCTGCCAGGCACGGACTCCACCACGGCCCAGCAGCTGCTCACGAAGGCGGTCCCGGCCCAGGCCGGCGACTCCGACACGATCGTCTGGCGGGTGAGCAGGGGTACGGTGCGAGACCCGGCGGTCACCGCGAAGCTGAGTGCCGTGCTCCGGCAGATCTCGGCGATGCCCGAGGTTGCCGCGGTGACCAGCCCGTATGGGTCGCACGGCGCGGCCCAGATCAGCCACGACGGCCGCATCGCGTACGCCACGGTGAACTTCACCAAGCAAGCCGGCCTGCTCGCCAGCGCTGACATCAAGCGGGTGGTCAACGCGGCCGAGGCGGTCCGTGCGCCCGGCCTGGACGTCCAGCTCGGCGGGGCGGCGATCGAGAATACCGAGCAGCCGTCCCTGGGGATCACCGCCATGATCGGCGTGCTCGCCGCTGCCGTGGTGCTGTTCCTCGCGTTCGGTTCGCTGCTGGCGATGCTGCTGCCGCTGGCGGCGGCCATCGCCGGGGTCGGCGGCGGTCTGATGCTGATTGCGCCGCTGTCGCACGCGATGAGCGTCGTCAACATCGCGCCGGACCTCGGCGCACTGATCGGTCTGGGCGTGGGCATCGACTATGCGTTGTTCATCGTGACCAGGCACCGGCGCGGCCTGCAGTCCGGCCTGACCCCCCAGGAGGCCGCGGTGGCGGCCATCAACACGTCGGGACGCGCCGTGCTGCTGGCCGGCACCACGGTGTGCATCGCGCTGCTCGGTCTGCTGGTTCTCGGCACGAGTTTCCTGGACGGCCTGGCGGTCGCCGCGGTGCTTCCCGTGGTGTGCACCGTCGTGGCCGCGCTGACATTGCTGCCCGCGCTGCTCGGGCTGTTCGGGATGCGGGTGCTGAGCGGCCGCCAGCGCCGCGCCCTCGCCGCCGGGACGCCAGCGCGCGCGGGACTGCTGACGCGGTGGGCCGGGACGGTGCAGCGGCGCCCCGGGATGCTCGCGGCAGCCGCCACCGCGGTCATGCTGGTGCTGGCGATTCCGGTGCTGAGCCTCCGGCTCGGCTCCTCCGACCAGGGCAACGACCCGTCCGCCAGCACCACCCGGCAGGCGTACGACCTGCTCGCTGACGGTTTCGGGCCGGGCTTTAACGGGCCGCTGCTGCTGGTCGCGCAGACACACACCAGCGCGGACGTGGCCGCACTGCACACGCTCGAGACCACGCTGCCACGGGTACCAGACGTGGCCGCCGTGACTCCGGTCGCGGCCCGGGCAGGCACCGAGGTCATCGCGGTGATCCCGCGCACCTCACCGGAGGCCACGGCGACATCGGACCTGATCGGCACGCTGCGCGGCAGCACGATTCCGGGCGTGGCACGCGGCACCACGCTCCAGGTCTACGTCGGCGGCAGCACGGCGACATTCGCGGACTTCGCGTCCTTCGCCGGCGCGAAACTGCCATGGTTCCTCGCCGCCATCATCGGACTCAGTTTCCTGCTGCTGGTGGTGGCGTTCCGCAGCGTGCTGATCCCGGCGACCGCGGCGGTGATGAACCTGCTCGCGGGCGCCGCGGCATTCGGTGTGCTCACCGCGTTCTTCCAGTGGGGCTGGGGAAGCGACGCGCTCGGTCTCGGCAAGGCGGGCCCGATCGAGTCGTTCCTGCCGTTGGTGACGCTGGCCATCCTGTTCGGCCTGTCCATGGACTACCAGGTGTTCCTGGTCAGCCGCATGAACGAGGAGTGGGTGCACGGCCGGGACAACCGGCAGGCCGTGCGCACCGGGCAGGCGGAGACGGGGCGGGTCATCACCGCCGCGGCAGCGATCATGATCTGCGTGTTCGCGGCGTTCTCCCTGATGGGGATGCGCGGCATCGCGGAGTTCGGCATCGGACTCGCGGCCGCGGTCGCGCTCGACGCGTTCATCCTCCGCACCGTCCTGGTGCCGGCCGCGATGCACCTGTTCGGCGACGCCAACTGGTGGCTGCCGCGCTGGCTGGTCCGCGGCCTCCCGAACCTTGCCATCGAGCCTCCCGAGACGGCCCCCGAGCCGACGCGGGAGCCGGTGCGGGAGCCGGTGGTAGCGCGTTAGCCTTCGTCCGGGACCAAGCACCACCGTCCGTTCGTTATTAAGGTCCTTTTAAACGAACGGACGGTGGTGCTTCTGTCCAGCGCCGAGAGTTCCGCACCGCCATCTTCGGCCTCACCTCGGCCAGCGCGCAGAACGTGATCCAGGTGGCCTGCGCCGACCCGGCATCGACTGGTCACCCGGTCGCTGGCCAGTACGTGGCCGCGCATCAGCCTTCGCCGGATACCGACCATTCAGGCATTGCATCTGACATCGACGTCATCAGGGCGCGCCTGGATGGATGTGGCAGCGACCCGGTTATAACCGGGTCGCTGCCACATCCATCCGGACAAGGATCCGGACCGGCGCTGAACAGGTAAACCGAGCATCCACTGAGGTCCGCAACGAAGAATGCGGCCCGCGACTCCGCTTGACGCGGGTGAGTTACCTGTCGGTAACTTACCCGTATTGCGGTTAGAGTATTACCCAGAGTCACAGTGCACGCCAGCGGTGCCGGCGGCCCGTCGAGAGAAGGGACGCCCGCACCTCGAGAATGTGGCAGGTAGCGTCATGTCCGTAGCAAACCCATCGCCGGGAACTCCCGCGACACCCTCCGCCCAGGCTGCCCAGGTCGTGGCCACGGGGAAGGTGCGGTGGCGCCGATTCGCGATCCTGATGATCCCGGCCGCGCTGGTCGCCGCGGTGCTGGCCGGGCTGACCGCGACGGGATCGATCGCCGCTTCGATCTCGGTGTCGGGCAGCGCCTTCGAGGTCACCTCGGCTCAGTTGCGCGGCACCGGGTTCGAGCAGTTCGGCAGCATCGTCGCCCAGGCCAGCGGGACCCAGCACCCGGTGGCCGTCTCGGTGATCAGGAACGCCACCTTGCAGAGCCTGTGCCAGAGCGTCGCGGTCGGCCCGTTCACGCTGGTCCTGCGCGCTGGCGGGTCGACTCCGGTGTCCGCCGACAACCTCGTGGTCGACGCCGACCAGCTCAGCGGCAACGCGACCTTCACCAACATCGCGATCGGCCAGGACGCCGGGACCCTCACCGAGGTGCCGGGCACCACCGGCGCTTCGGGCGGTTTCGGCGAACAGGCGGCCACCATCGTCATCAACAACCTGCGGCAGCACACCTGGCTGACCACAGCGGGCACGTTCACACTGCCCGGCCTCAGGCTCAGCTTCAGCCGCTCCGGCTGCTAGCGGTGGCGGTTCAGGGCAACGCAGGATTCGGGGCGGCCGCCGGCTCCCGCCGGGAGGCCTTGCGCCAGTGGCGGCGGACCCGTCCGTTCTGGGGCGGGTTCCTGCTGCTGCTGGCGGGGATCGAACTGCTGCTCATCCCGCTGAGCGGCCTGCTCATCCACGGCGCGGTCAAGCTGGTCGTCTATATCGGCATCGGCGGCGTGTTCGGCGTGCTGCTCGGCGTGCTGCTGATCGCCTGCGGGCTGCTGCTGTGGCTCAACCCGGCGCACCGCACGTTCTACGCGATTGCCGGCGTGCTGCTCGCGGTGCTGTCGTTCATCGCCTCGAACCTGGGCGGCTTCTTCATCGGCATGCTGCTCGGCATCATCGGCGGCTCGATGGGCTTCGGCTGGACTCCGTCCGCGGATCAGCCCACCCGCCGGCGGCGGGATCCGCCACGGCATGGCGGCCGGGCAATGGCGGCCGCCGCGCTGCCGCTGCTGCTTACCGGTACCACCCTGGCCGGCCACAACGCGGCGCACGTCACGGCCCCTCCGCACCAGCAGGGCTGCATCCTGTGGATCCTGTGCTTCCCGTCGCCCGCGCCGAGCCCCACGCCCGCCAGGACCGCCGCTGGTGCACCCGGCACCGAAGCATCCACCGCGACGTCGGTCATCGTCGCGGGCTCCGCCACCCTGGACGGCATGTCGTACCAGGGCACAGCCCAGGTACCCACAGCCAGCGGCACCTTGACCATGATGAAGTTCACCATGTCCTCGCTCACGCTGACCGGGGGCGTCACCGCCACGGTCACCCAGGACGGCCAGACCACCGTGACCGACGACTCGTCCCTGGGCTTCAGCGGCGGTGTGGTTCTCTACGCGACCAGGCTGTCCGGCAGCCTGCTCGGCGTCCCGATCACGCTCACCCCGGGGAACGTGGTCACCGTGCTACTGCGGCTGCTGAACTCGCTCACGCCCCTGGTCCCGGTCACGATGACGAACGTGACCACGGAGGACTTCCTTGTGGACTCGGACGCCCTCCAGGCGAACGACCTCAATATCACCAGCTCGCCGGTCACGTAACATGCCTTGGCGTCAGGCCGGTGCCTGTGGAACGAATCCGGCTGAAACCGCCGCCTGCGCAAGCCGGGAATCATAGGTGACAAAGCCGCTTATCGTCTTGCCTGACGAGCGCAACTGGTCTGCCGTGGCCAGGTGAATCGCATCCAGTGATCGCAATCCCGGGTCGGTGTACGCTGCCGCGGTCGCCCGGACCGCCGCGTCGATCTCAAAGCGCGCGAGCCTCGCGAGCACCGCGGCAACCTCAGCAAGCCTGTCCGGGGAAGACCTCCGGATGGCCCGAGGCAATTCCACCTCGGTCAGCGCCGACGTGACCGCCGCCTCTCCCGCCCTCGAGTTGAGCCACACCGCCAGCGCGTTGCTCTCTGGTTCCGGCCGTACCAGCTTCACCAGGGACGAAGTGTCAAGGTAGAGCATCAGTACCGCTCTTCATCGCGCAGCTGCCGGATCAGCTCGCCCGCTTCCGGACCCTCCGGCGCGGCGCCGTGCGGTGTCTCCCATGGTGCCGGGTCGGTCGGCGGGATCATGCGTCCCGCCGCGACCAGATCGTCGATCTCGGCATGCAGGACGGGAACCAGACGCGCGATAACGCGCTGATGTCTCGTGATCTCAAGCGTCTCACCGCGCTCAACCCTGGCGAGAACGCTCGCTGTGTCCTGATTGAGCTCCCGGACTGGTATCGCCGTCATGACCCTAATTGTAGTACACCGTCTGACAACGGGGGGGCGTCAAGGGTGGGCCGGGATTTCTACTGGTTTTCGCGCGGTGTCTGCATTGCCGGGGGCCGGGGCGTCTACTTGTCATGACGGTCCATTCGGGGAGCGTGCCGGCTAGCGCCGAGGACGCGGTCGAAGAGCTGTACCGGGTGCATGCGCTGGGCCTGGTCCGGTTCGCGCTGATGCTCACCGGGGACCAGGTCACCGCCGAGGATGTGGTGCAAGAGGCCTTCATCGGCCTGTACCGGCGGTGGGACCGGATCCGGGATCACGCGAGCGTGCTGGCCTACCTGCGCACCGCGGTGGTGAACGGGGCGCGCTCGGCGCACCGGTCCCGCAAGCGGGCCGGGATGCTGCGGCTCCCCGCCGACCCGCCGGCCTGGTCGGCCGAGGCGGCGGCGCTTGACGGCGAGGAGCGCCGGGCCGTGCACGCCGCCGTCTCCCGGCTGCCGCGCCGCCAGCGCGAGGTGCTCGCGCTGAAGTACTACCTGGACCTCGCCGAGAACGAGATCGCCGCGATCTTGCGGATCAGCCGCGGCACGGTGTCCACGACCGCGGCGCGCGCTCTCGCCACTTTGTCCAAGCAGCTGAAGGAAGAGCCATGACCATGATCGAAGACCGGCTGCGGGACTACTATGCGGCCAGGGCACGGGCCATCGAGCCCGAAGACATCCGGCACATCGTGCCGCTGCCACAGGACTCGCCCCGCCGGCGGCTCAAGGCGTTGCCGCGGCCCGCCTTGCTGGCCCCGCTCGCCGCCGCGGCGGCCGTTGCCGCGGTAGCCGTGACGGCGGCGACGCTCAGCGGCACCGTCCGCCCCGGGCAGTCGCCCGCGGCGCCGATGACGGCGTCGTCGCTGCCCGCCGGCGCGCGGTCGGTGGCGCAACTCGTGTCGGCCGGCGTGATCCCGCCGCACTTCGTCACGCTCGCCGCGAACGGCGACCCGCGTTCCGTCCCGTCCTATGCGGTCGTCCGGGCCACCGCCACCGGCGCGCGGCTGGCGACGATCCAGCCGTCGGCGCCGGACGGCACGATCGTCGCCGTGACCGGCGCGACGGACGACCGGACGTTCGTCCTTGCCGAAGAGAAGTCGCCCCTGGACAGCGCGTATTCCCTGAACCTCCACCACGGTTCGTTCTACCTGCTAAAGCTGCGCTCCGACGGCACCGTGAAGACGCTCACGCACCTGCCGATCACTCCCCCGGACGGGCTCAACAGCCTCGCGCTGTCCGCTGACGGGACCAAGCTCGCGACCGGGTTCCGGCTTGCGGACAGCAGTGGGATCCGGGTGTACACGCTGGCCACCGGAGCGGTGCGGACCTGGTCCGATGGCGGTGGCGGGTTTGTCGCCGAAGGCATGCTCGGCCGCCAGGACGCCGCGTCGGTATCGTGGGCCGCCGACGGCCGTCACCTGCTGTTCCAGTGGGTGGACACCGCGTACGTGTTCCATGAGCGGCTGCTCGACACCTCGCTTGGCGGCTCCGGCCTGCTGGCGGACAGCCGCCTGGTGCTGACCATGCCGGGTCAATCCCTGAACTGCCAGGGCGACGTCATCATCACCCCGGACGGGTCGGCGGCCATCTGCCCGGGGCTCACCGGCGGCGAGGGCGACGAGACGGTCTTCTTCCGCGAATACTCGACCGCCACCGGTAAGGTCATCGGGCAGCTCGGCACCTGGACCTACGGGCACACCGACCAGTTCCTCCTCGACGCCTTGTGGACCAACCCGTCCGGCAGCGTGATCATCGGCGTCATCCCGAAGGCGAGCCAGCCCCAGACCAGTCCCTCGACCGGGCCGGCCCCGATCCCGGACGTGACGCCGAGCCCGCCCCCGGGTAGCACCCCCAGGATCGGCGTCATCATCGGCCAGACCTTCACCCCGCTTGACCTGACCGGCATAACCAACGGCGTCTGGTAGGCGACAGCCTGCGAACAGGCCGGGATTGCCTCCCACAGGACGCTGACCAGCGCTGAACGTTTTACCCCCTCGGTTGGCAATTGCTGTATGTAAGGCAATCCAGATAGAGGAGGGCCATGACATCAGATCCGGATGACGCACAGCTGATCGCCCGGTCACTCGAGGGCGACGAAGATGCCTTCGTCGAAGTAGTCCGGCGTCACGAGGCAGCGGTGGGGGCCTACCTCGCGCGACGGGCCGGCCGGGAACTGGCTGAGGACCTGCTCGGTGAGGTATGGGTGGCGGCGCTCGCGTCCCGGGCGACCTACGATCGCTCGTTTCCCGACGCCGGCCCGTGGTTGTTCGGCGTGGCCCACAACACGCTCCGGCGGCACTGGCGATCCCGTCCGGCTGAGGAACCGGTAGCGGACATGACTGGCATGGCGTCCGGGTGGGACCCGTGGACCGCGGTGGACAGCCGCGTCGACGCCGAGTCGGTGCTGCGGCATGCCCTGGCGTTGCTCAAGCCGCGGCAGCGGGAGATCCTGACCCTGGTCGCCTGGGAGGACCTGACCGTCGCCGACGCGGGGCGGGTGCTCGGCATGCCGCCGGGAACGGCGCGCCGCTACCTGCACCAGGCCCGCATGGCGCTGCGGAGCGCGCCGGGGATGGCCGCGCTGCTGGCCGACCACAACACGGTAAAGGAGGCCACCTGATGGCTGATGAGATGGATCTGCTGAGCGGCCTGAAGGGCGTCGAGCCGGTGCGGCCGCGCGCCTTTGAGGAGGCCAGGACCGTGCTGCGGGCGGCGATGGCCGTCGAGGAAAGGGGGCCGCGAACTCGCCGGCGGACTCGATGGGGCACGCGCCGCGCGGCGGCCTTCAGCGTCGCCGCCCTAGGCGCCGCGGCCGCGGTGGTGGCGGTGGTCCTCGCGCCCGCATCGGCGCCCAGCCGCAACGCAGCGGCGAGCGGCAAGGTTTCCCCGAAGGCGTCACAGGGCGCGGCGAATCCGATCCTGGCCCAGCTGGCTACGGACATCGGGGTCGAGCCGGTCAAGCTGCCAGGCAACGCGACGCTGGAAATCCGTAACCAGTCGCCAGCCGGTGACACGCTGGGCGCCAACGGCGTTGACCTGTACACCGACGACGGCACCTACTACTGGGGGCCCAGCAGGAGCATCCTGCTGCAGGTGATCGCCCAGGGTCAGGACACGGCCGAAGGCGAGTTCAAGCGCGACATCGCGGCGGCACTCTACGCCGTGAACGGCAACATCGGCACCGCGCGGGCGAAGATGGCGATCGCCAACCTCATCCCGGGCACGAAGCCCGATACGGCGCAGGCCCAGCAGGCCGCGATCCGGAAACTCAAGGCCATCGACAAGAAGCGGGGCATCCCGTACACGCCGCCGAAGCCGCTCACGCCGGCGCAGAAGAAGGAGCAGACAGACAACTTCATCTGGATGAACTCCATCGACGCGCTGACCGCCGCGCCGGAAAACCCCCAGGTCCGGGCGGGCGTGCTGCGCATCATGGCAACCATGCCGAACGTGAAGGTCACGCACACCACCACCGCCGGCCAGCCCGCGCTCACGCTGGCGGACAGCTGGCCCCTACTCGCCGACCCAGGGCTCGTTGAATCGCTTGTCGTCAACGCCAGCACAGGCTTCCCCATCGCCTTGTTCAACACCGACCCGGGTCAGCCGCTCAACGTGACCTATTACCACACCTTCCGGGTGACTCTCGCCGCCATCGAAGCCGGCAAGTTCCCGTTCTGACCCGTTACCGGGGAGATGGCACCTGTCATTGGTTCCCAGCCGAGATACCACCGCCGTTCTGTTAAAACAATCTATTAAGCCGAACGGCGGTGGTACTTCCTTTCGACAGGATCGCCGTGGCCTCCTCGAGTTCCATGTAGCGCAGGCGGGCCGCGGCCATCTCGTCGGTCCACCGTTCCGCTATGTCGTACCGTTCGGTGGCGGTGGTTTCCAGCAGCCTGCGGCCGGGGAACACCTCATAGCCGCTGAGCAGGCTGGCATGTTCGCGCATGCCTTCGGAGAACAGGTTCTCGCGGCGCAGCACGTACTTGAGTACGGGCACCTCGTCCCAGAGCTTGCGGCCGGCCGTCACGATCTCCATGACCCGCGGCCGGTAGCCGGGGTTGCGGATCAGGTGCTCACGCACGATCGAACTTCCGACGGTCAGGTGCCGGATCTCATCGATCCCCGCGCCCCGGGCGATCTCGCCCGCTGCCGGGTCGAGCCGGTCCCATTTGCGCTCGCTCAGCTCCGCGGCGGGTGCGAGCACTCCTTCGACCACGATCGTGAATGCCGCCACAGCGCCGACAAAGTCACCTTCGTCACGGACCGTGCGGACCACGAACTCCTCGATGGGCGCGAGCACCTCGGCGATGTAGTCAGCGGACAGCTCCGCGATGGTCTCATACAACTGCTCCGCGGGCACACCGAGTTCGACCAGGTGGTTGCGGAAAACCATCGAGTGCCTGGCCTCGTCCAGCACCTGCGTCGCGAAGAACTCCATTTCCGGAATCCCGGGCGCCTGCGCCACGAAGTACGACAACGCCCGGGTCGCCCGCTCCTCGGCAACCGAACGCCAGCCCAGTTCCAGGATCAGCGCCTCACGAAGCGGTCCGGGCTCGCGCATGAACCCGGGGGTGCCCGCGGCCGGCGCGTGGCCGGTGCTGGCCCGTCCGGTGAGCGTGCCCTGGGCCACGGCGGTCAGCCAGTACGCAAGGTCACAGTCGCGCGTCGTCATGGTCAGGCTCATGGCGCCGTCGAGCAGGTTCGGGGCCAGATCAAAATCGGCTTCGCGAGGGACATCGCGAGGGACTGAGTGTGTCTGTGGCATAGCAGCCCTCCTCCTTCTTTTCCTCCTACGACCGGTTCAGCGCCGCCGCTGTCGCGGTCCGGACGGATGGGTGTGCTGGGCGGGTTGGGTGGGTGGCTTCTCTGGGCAGGATGCGCAGCATCCCGTCGTGCAGCCGCCCGGTGAAATGCAGCAGCGGGGCACCCTCGCCAGTGCGGGCGGTGACAACCTCACCGAGCAGGAGCTTGTGGTCGCCGACTGGGACGGCTGTGGTGAGATAGCAGCCCAGAGAAGCCAGTGAGCCACCAATCCACGGAGCTCCGCTGAACGCGTCGGGCTCCCACTCCAGATGATCGAACTGGGCCACCCCTCTCGGCCGGCCGGGATCCGCGAACCAGCCGGCGAGCGCCGACTGCCGCGTGGACAGCACGTTCACAGCGAAGCACCGGGCCTGCATTATTACCTCCATGAGGTCTGACCCTTCGCGCAGGCTGACGCCGATCAGCAGTGGCTCCCGCGATACCGCGGCGACCGAGGAGACCGTGGTGCCATGAACGACGTCGCCGTGCCACACGGTCACCACCGCCACGCCCGTCGCGAGACGGCGAACCGCCTGGCGCAGCGCCACGCTCACCTCGGCTGCCGTCATTTGCCGGGTACTCCAGCAGCCGCCGGAGCCCGCTCATCAGCCGCGGGCCGGTACCCGGCGGAAAGTTCGTCGATCAGCCGGTGGTAGCCCGGCGCCGTCACGTGAGGCTCGAACGGCATGCCGAACGGCTTGAGGAAGTTGCCCCATATGCCGCGGTCGCCGAAGATGTGCCAGGGAATCGCGAGAAGTGCCCACTCCCAGCCGATCGTGAACCCCCAGATCGCGATGACCGCGCCCTGCGTGATCTGGCTGTGCATGATGTTGTAGGCAATGTAGTAGTTCTTGGATATCCGGCCGTTCGGGCTACGCCGGAAAGCGATGGCACCTGGTATATATCCGATGAGGTCGATGTACGCGAACAGGCAGACGGCCGGGACCCAGCGGATATGGCTCCAGTGCAGGATTATGAATACGTTGATGACAATCCACGCGACCACGTACTCGGCCCGGTGCAGCCGGAATGTATTCGGGGACTCGAAGGGGTTCTTTACATCCATGACTGGAATCCTCACTGATCTTTTAGCTCGTGGGCGGGCGGGCCCGTAAGGACAGCCGCAGCGGCTGACCGGTGAAATAGCCGATGAGCGCATCAGCCATCGCGGTACGCGACGGCGGATGGTAGGCCAGCGGGCGGACGGCAGCGATCAGGTAGGCGATGTCCGGCGAGCGCATGAACGCGATGCCGCCGAGAAGCTCCGCCGCCATGTCCGCGGCGGCCCGGAGCGCCTGCTGAGCCGCGTACCTGGCCACCAGGACCGCCGAAACGGCGGCGTCGCCGGTGAGCCCGTCGTCGAGGGCCCGGGCCGCGCCCTCGACGAGAGCCACGGCGGACTCCAGCTGGATCGCCGCCTGCGCACGGTCGGTCACGCTGCCCCGTCCCCCGGTGAGCGCCTGTTCCACCAGGGCACTCGCGGCGCCCACATAAACCGAGGTCGCCAGCATCTCGAACCATGCGAAACCGACCGTCTGAAGGTCATCAAGCCTGCCCGGGTCATCCGGCTCGGTACGGATCACCAGTTCCGCCGGCACGAACACATCGGCGAGCCTGACCTCGTCGCTCTCCGCCCCGGCCAGCACATTGCTCAGCCAGAACTTGTGCACGGTGATGCCGGGCGAACTGGCCGGGATGAGCAGCAGGGCGAGCGTGGGAGTCCCGTCCACCGACACCGTGGCGCTGGCCGTGAGCAGGTCCATCGACCGGGCCAGGCTGCATGGTTTCTTCCCGCCGTTGACCAGGTAACCGCCGTCGGTGTTACGGGCGGTCACCGCCGGGATGACAATGTTCGCACCCGGCTTGCCTTCGGCCCATCCTGAGGCCACGATGAGATTGCCCGGCGCGATCTTAGCCAGGAGGTCGAGCTGCGCGGGCGTCAGCCGCCCGGCCGTTTTCGCGAGTGAGAAAAGGGTCGCGACCGTATAGTGATGCATGGTGGTGGCCGCGCCCAGGGATGGCGAATACGACGACATCGCCCGCACGACGCGTGCCGCGCTGAGCGCATTTACCCCCGCACCGCCGTATTCCTCCGGCACCATTAGCCTAGGCCCGCTGAACTGGCGGAAGATGCCGAGAACCGGCCCGCCTGGCGCCTCGCGTCTGGCCAAGGGGACGTTCGCTAGAGCGACACACATGCCCGGGTGGTAGCGCTCGCAAACATCACGCGCATCGTCAAGGGAGCGCATCAATAATTCTCCGATCTGACATTTTCTAAATATCATCGCAGCCGATACTGACATAACGCTGACGGCGATCGCATACGTCTCTCGGGGAGGTCAGGAACCAGATGGTCAGGTCGATGTCAGTGCAGAGTCGGGCGTCCCTGTCATGATTGATTGAGTCCGGCCAGATGTAAGGAGGCCCTATGACTGTCCCTGATAATTCCGTCAGGCTGCCACCCGGCCAGATTGAGGCCGAAATCGAGGCGACGCTGCGCCGCTACCCTGGCGTAGCGCGTGCCCGCGTGCTACGCGATGCCGACGGCCGGCTTGTGGCACAGGTGCTGCCCTGGGGCACCTATTCCGTTACAGCCGACACCGGGGTCCTCGCCGAGCTGGCCGGCATGAATATAGCCGAGACGCGATTCTTGCATGACGAGATTTTCGTCGGTGAGGTATACCTACGCGGCGGGATCGTGCTCCGAGAGAATGCCGTGGTGTTCGATGTCGGCGCGAACATAGGGATGTTCAGCCTCTTCATCGAGGCGCGTTGCCCTTCGGCGCAAGTGTATGCTTTCGAACCGGTTCCCGAGGTGTTCACCAAGCTCCAGCAGAACATCGAGGATCGCGGCCTCTCCGTCCGATTGTTCAACTACGGGTTGTCCGATCGCGATCAGGAAGTCTCATTCTACTACTATCCGAATATCTCGATCATGTCGTGCCGCCACGACTACATAAACTGGGAAAATGAAGTCGAACTGATCAAGCGGTATGTCGCGAATGAACGGGAGAACGGCCCCCCTAACCGTGAAGAGCACCTGGCCGAGGTCGAGGGGCTGGCAGCCAAGGACTTCGAGTTCATCGAATGCCGGTGCCGGCTCCGCAAGATGTCAGCGGTGATCGACGAGGCCGGAGTCCGCACCATCGACCTGATCAAGATCGATGCCCAGCGCGCCGAATATGACGTGCTACAGGGGATAGAGGCGCGCCATTGGCCGCTGATCGAGCAGATAAGCATGGAGGTTCACGACGAGGACGGCTCCCCGACCGAAGGCCGGGTTCAGCAGGTCACCGCGCTGCTTGAAAAGCAAGGATTCCACGTCCGTGTAGAGATCGAAGAGATGCTCCGCGGGACCGGCCGCTTTGCCGTCTATGCCATACGGCCGGGCTACGACGGCGACCCGCGCCCGGTGGTAGCGGCAGCCGGCACCGCGCAGGTGATTGAGCCCGGGCATGTGGCGGACTGGCTTTCCGCCCGCCTGCCGGCGGACCTGCTGCCAGACGAGGTGGCCGTCGTGGAAGCCCTTCCCCAGCTACCACCAGGGTAGAGGGCGCCCGCTCCCCAGGCCACCGCGGACATGGGCCCGGCTTGCAGCCGGGCCCATGTCCATGGTCGGCCATCTTGCGGTTGCCCTGTATGGACCTTGAGTGGTGAGTGGGTCTGGGTGTGAATGGCGGCAGGCCCCGGCCGGGTGGTGGCGGGGCCTGCGGGCTGGTGTGGTGCGGGGTTTAGTGGTGGTGCTGTCCGGCGGCGTGGCGGATGGCG
>JAFARZ010000223.1 GCA_019245115.1 Streptosporangiaceae bacterium
AGGAGAACCCGGGGCCCGTGGAACCCCCGGCCACCCGGCCCGGCAGCCGGGCCACCGTCATACCCAGGCACTAAAATCCGAGCCCGGAAAGCGGTTCGCGGGGCCCCCAGCGCCAGCCACCAACCCCGATGAAAGATCAGGGCTAACGGCAGAACAACGCAGCACAGGGCATGCCGCATGAGCACTGTCATCCGCCTTATCCAGGAGCCAGACAAGCCGCACAAGCTACTTCGCAGACGAGGTTAACGCGTTGATCCGCCAATCTCACAAGGGTGCGGCTCCTCCAGAGTGAGCAGCATACCGATGGTGCCATCGGTGCCGCTGGCCAGGGAGCAGCACATGACTGTCCCTTTAAGGGAGCCGCACCCATCTCACAACCAAGGGGATTCCTGACATGCCGAACCTGGGGGGCCTGTCGTGCGATGACCTGAGGCACGCTGAGGTCGCGGCTGATCTGCTCCTGGCGCTGCACCAGCGATACGAGATCCTCGAACCGGAGCTAGCCGTGAAGCTGTCTACGTTCGTAGCCGACGTGCACGCAGCACAGGAAGATCAGAAGCGAAAGCGGATGTGACAGACTCCCCCGTCGCCAGCTGACCTTCACGCCCGACCTGACCATCGTCCACACTCCGGCTGTTTCCTGGAGTATCTATCTCGGGCACCGTGAGGACGTGGTGCGCCATTCGGCAGCATTCGCGCGGATACGTGAAGCTGCTTCGACGCGGTGATCGCGCCGCGTGCCGAGAAGAACCACCGAGGCCGGATTTCAAGAGATTCCGGCCCAATGAGCCCGCAGACGCAAAGGAAGAAACACTAATGGAGGAAGTAGCTCCAAGAGAATGGGCGAAATCCGTTGCAAGTCAGCTCGAAGCGCTCATGAACGCTATCGGCGAAATGGACACAGTCATCCGCGATGCTCTGCGCGGGCAGAATCCCGCGAGCGCGGAACTAGCCGGCTTCGCATCAAGATTCAACCACGCGCAACACCAGTTCGTGCGCCTGCTCCTGGACGCAATGGCCTTGCCTTAAGTGATCATATGCGGGCTGAGCAGGTGGAACTCAAGTCTCCTGGTGACGTTGGTGACGCTGGGCTCGCGGGGCTTGCGGGCCGGGAAGTCGCCGGATTTCTTGGTCTTGCGGGGGCTGGCCCGGTCCGGGCGGTCGCGGACGAAGGTGGCAGGGGCGAGGATCTTGAGCAGGAACGTGGCGAACGCGAGATCAGCCTGCTGAGGGGGAAAAGGCCGCGACGGTGTCTGTCGCGGCGGCCAGGGCACGGGGGAAGCTGATCGTGCCCGGCGGGATGCCCGCGGCGGCCGCGCCGGTCCCGGTGATCGTGCAGATGGCCTGGTAGACAGCGAACAGCGCCCACATTTCCTGCTCGACCCCGGCCGGGTCCTTGCTGCGCAGCACCGGCTGGCCCTCGCCCATGTCGGTCTTGTGGTGGCCGATGACGGTCTCGCAGCCCCAGCGGGCCGGGTAGCAGCACGCCAGGTCCAGCGCCGGGTACTCCTCAGCGTCGAGCAGGTCGGTGACCAGGCAGAACATTTCGGAGGTCTCCTCGTCCCCGCCGTGCGCGGGGGCGGTGTGCACGGTGTACTCGATGACCCGCACGGTCAGCGGCGGCCCGCCGCTGCTGCGGGGCGGCTTGAGCACAGCCAGGTAGGTGCCGTCGGCCAGGACCTTCACCGGCTTGAGCGTGAAGGCGGCCGAGGCGCGCCACAAGATATGCGCACCGGTGGCGAGGAACTCCCGGGCCAGCGCCCAGGACAGGAACTTGCGGTCGGCCAGCACCAGCATCCCCGGCCCGAAACAGCCTTGCCCGAGCAGGTCGCGGGCCAGGGCCTGCTCGCTGTCCCGGTACGGCCCCAGGGAGGCCCCCAGCAGGCTGCCGGTCCCGGACTCGGCCGCCGCCAGCCACCGCACCTGCGGGAACGCCCCGTCCCGCGACTGGTTCGACGGACGGCCGAAGTGCTCCTGGTTGGGGTCGCTGTCCGGCACGTCCGAGGTTGACCCGTCGACCGAGATCACCCGCAGCCCGCAGCAGGACACCCCCGGGTCGCCTTCTTCCCCGGTCAGGCCGGTGACCTCATCCAGCAGGAACCGGACCGCTGCCGGGCCGAGCTTGCCGCGGCCCCGCGACAGCGAGGAGATGTTCGGCGGCCTCCACCGCCGCCCGCTGCCGGCGTCCACCCAGCCGTCCGGGTCCAGCTGCTGGCCGCCCAGCAGGTCAGCAGCACGCCGCTGATGGTACAGGCCGTCGGCCAGCTTGGTCATCACCTGCCCGTAACCGCTGTTCCGGCCCCGGAACAGCCACATTGCCAGCACGAAGTACATCACCAGCCGGGCCGGCAGCAGCCGGCGCCGCTGCTCCCGCACTCCCGCCGCGTCCACCGCGCGGTCCACCAGCTCCGGCGTGAAAACCCTGGTCAGCACGCCAATCGAGATCCGGTCCGGCAGCCACCCATCCGGAGACAGCCCCTCAGAACCATCATGCGCCACAAAACGGCAACAATACCACGTCAGACCTTAAAGCAAGGCCATTGGCTCCTGGACGCATTCTGCGAACAGGAGCCCGAAGAGGAAGAAACCACGTGACCGGCACGCTCGGCTACTTCGTCGCTGACAGGGAACGGGCTCGATGGCAAGGCGATATAACGAACGGACGGTGGCTCGACTGGCTCAACAGTGGCCTTCTTCGGGAGCCCGCATTCAGGGATGCCGGCGCTGGAGGACCCACGCTGGCTCGGCCCCGGGTCAGCGCGGTCACCGCGGAGGTGATCTCCGGGGCATCAGCGGCCAGCGCCGCGACCAGCCCCAGCCACGCTTCGGAGAACCCCGCCCGTTCGGCGAGCCGTTCCAGCCGGGAGACCAGTAGCCAGCTCGCGGCCAGGCTGACCCCCACGCCCGCGACGAACAACACCAGCCAGGAACCAGCAGCCATCACCGCTGCCATATTCCCGCAGGCAGACCCAGCACCCATCCAGGCATGCATTCCATGATGCCCTCGGTTTCGGGACCTTGGTCTCTGCCGTCGGTCCCCTGTTACGGCGAAGCTTGACACTTGTGCGGAGCAGCGTTCCCTGGCCGAGCACCACAGATCGTTCGTGGTAATGAAGGGTTTCATCGTGAGCGTGACGGAGCAGGAGCCGCTGACAGGTAGCGAGAAGGCACCACCACGCCGTTCGACATGGTCATGGCGAACGACCTGGACCGGTTCCACCTCGTCAGGGACGTGATCGACCGGGTACCCGGACTCAGCGAGACGGCGGGGCACCTCAGGCAGCTGATGACCGGCAAGCGCATCACCTGCCGCGCCTACACCCGCGAGCAAGGCGAAGACGCAACCGAGATCAGGGACTGGAAGTGGCCCTGCTAGCGTTCAGCCCCGGATGGTGCGCCTTCGAGGACGCCGGCTACCTCGGTGAGCAGCGCGTTGATCGTGGCGGTGGCGATGGTGCGCAGTACCAGCCGGTCCAGCCCAGCGCCGAGCGCGCCAAATGGGGGACGGTATGCCCTTTGGCCCCGCGGACACCGCCTCTCTGCGGGTTTCTCTCCGGACAGCCCTAAGGGGCAGGGCTGACGTGCGCTCAGCCTCATCCGATCTAGCGCCACGGGCGTCACCTGTAGAATCGGATTCAGCCAGATGATGCCCTGGCGTGAGGTGCCCGCCTCTCAAACCGCCGCCTGCGGCTGATGGCTTCTGACCTCCGGGATTCAACCGTTGCGAAGGAGCCTTCCGCGTGCCTGAATCGCCTGCTCACCTGAGGCTGCCGCCGCTGCCCGGCCGTGTTTGCGGGAGCGGGAGTCAGCCTGCCTTCTCCGGAACCCGCAGACGACGGATCTGGCCCATTGCGGACTGGCGGGAGATTGCGGCGATTTTCTCCGGCGGCGCGCTGGGCACGCTGGGCCGCGCCGCGCTGAGTGACGCGTTCCCCCGGCCCGTCACGTCGTGGCCGTGGCCGACCTTCGTGGTGAACATCGTCGCCGCGTTGCTGCTCGGCTACTTCGTGACCCGCTTGCAGGAGCGGCTGCCGCTGTCCAGTTACCGCCGACCGCTGCTCGGGACCGGGCTGTGCGGCGGGCTGTCCACGTTTTCCACCATGCAGGTGGAGATCGTCAAGATGCTGGGCGCGCATGCCTGGGGGCTGGCCGCCGGGTACACCGGGGCCGGCATCGTCGCCGGGTACGCCGCGATCCACCTGGCCAGCGCGATGGTCCGACGGACGCGGGTGCGGCGGTGAACGTCCTGCTGTGGGCCGCGGTCGTGGTGATCGGCGGGACCGGCTCGGTGCTCCGGTTCCTCGTCGACGGCGTCGTGGGTTCGGTCGCCGGCCGCGACTTCCCGGCCGGGACGCTGGTGGTGAACATCTCCGGCGCGGTGATCCTGGGAGTGCTCACCGGGCTCGTGCTTAGCCACGACGCAGCGCTGCTGGCCGGGACCGCCGCCGTTGGCTCGTATACGACGTTCTCCACCTGGATGCTGGAGACGCAGCGGATGGGTGAGGAACGGCAGCGGCGCAAGGTGGCGGCGAACATCGCGCTGAGCCTGGTGCTCGGCGTGGGTGCCGCGGCGCTCGGCGAGGCGATCGGAGCGCACCTGTGACCGCGCACTGCCTGAAGCTGACCAGCTACTTCGGCGAGCGGCACCGTAGCGGGAGCGAGTTCACCGCCGACGCGCTACTCGGCCTGTACGGCCGGCACGAGATCGAGGCCAGCATTCTGCTGCGCGGCACCGAGGGGTTCGGGCTGAGGCAGCACTACCGCACTGACGTGTCGCTGAGCCTGTCCGAGGACCTGCCGCTGGTCGCGGCCGCGGTCGGCGCCAGGACGCGGGTCGAAGCGATCCTGGACGACGCGGTCCGCCTCACCGGCAGTGGCCTGGTCACCCTGGAGCGGGCCCGGATGCTGGCCGGGGAGGACGCCACCGGCGGTGCCGGGGACCTGCCCGCGATGAGCGGGATGACGAAGCTGACTATCTACCTGGGCCGGACCGAACGCGTGTACCGGGTGCCGGCGTTCGTCGCGGTCTGCGACCTGCTGCACCGGCGCGGGGTTGCCGGAGCGACCGTGCTGCTCGGCGTGGACGGCACCGCGCATGGGCGGCGGCAGCGCGCCTCGTTCTTCAGCCGCAACACCGGGACGCCGGTGATGGTCATCTCAGTCGGCTCGGGCGAGCAGATCAGCCGGGTCCTGCCGGAACTGGGCGCGCTGTTGCGCCGGCCGCTGCTGACGCTGGAGCAGGTCACGATCTGCAAGCGCGACGGGTTGCGGCCGGCCGCGCTGCCGGGCACCGGCAGCGCGGGCGGCATGCCGTTGTGGCAGAAGCTGATGGTGTACACCTCAGAGTCCGCCCTGCACGAGGGTCAGCCGGTCCACCGCGCGGTCGTCCGGCGGCTGCGGGACGCCGGGATCAGCGGTGCGACCACCTTGCGCGGCGTGTGGGGTTTCCACGGCGATCACGCCCCGCACGGCGACCGGCTGCTCCAAGTGGGCCGCCGGGTGCCCGCGGTCACGATCGTGGTCGATACCCCGGAACGGATCGCCGCCGCATACGCGATCATCGACGAGCTCACCGGCGAGCAGGGCCTGGTCACCAGTGAGATCGTCCCCGCCCTGCGGGCCGGGCCCGGTCAGGCTAGCTGACGTGACCGGGAAGCCGCCTCGCCGGGAGGCCGGTCACGGGGAACGGAGGGCCGCCGTGATCTTGCGGGTGAGCTTCAGCGCGTGGAAGGCGATGATCACCGCTATGACCAGTGCGGTGGCCGGGTCCAGCCAGTACCAGCCGCCGGCGCCGAGGATGATCGCCCCGCTGACCGCCACCCCTGCGGCGGCAGCCGCGTCGGCGGCGGTGTCGAGCAGGACCGCCTTGAGGTTCAGGTCCTCAGCGCCGTCATCGTCATCGGCGTCACCGCCGAGGATCAGAGCCCCGGCCAGCATGACAGCTGCGGCGGTGGCGCTGACGATGAGCACCGGCAGACCAGCAACATGATGGGTGCCCGCGGCCAGGCGCCAGATCGCCGCCGCGATGATCGCGATGTTCAGGATCAGCAGCCACCCGGCGTTGACCAGCGCGGCGACGGTCGTGGCTTCCGGGTGGCCGCGCGGATGGGCGGCGATCCAGATCGCCAGCAGCGAGACACCGATGGCGGCGGCGTCTGCCAGGTAGTCCGCGCCAGCTGCCAGGACAGCCAGCGAGTGCGCGGCCAGCCCCACGACCACCAGCGCCGTGACGAGGCCGATGTTGAGCAGCAAAACCACAGCCAGGCGGCGGGTACGGGACATGCCCCGATCGTATGAGGGCCTGCCGGGAGGACTGCCTATCCTCACCGGCACCGGCTCCTGCCCGTCCCGGCTGGTTGAGTCCGGTGTGTTCTGCCTGGCTGGCCGGGAGGGCCGGGTGCCGCTGGGCAAGGTTATCTGCCATTAGCAAGAGGCTTCCCACCGCCGGATTGCCAGGGAGCAGGGCCGTACGTCTTGCGCTTCCGGTGGTGACCGCCGAGATGCATTTGGTCGGCATACCGAGATGCATCTGGTCGGCATACTAGGTGGGGCGCTCCGGAAGTTCGTCGGGGCCTGGGGTGATCGGTCCGGCGCTCTGATCGTGTTACCCGGGAGCTGCAAGGGACCACTGGGACTTGTGCTGTGGTCCCCAGTGCCGCCGCGAACCCCTTGAATGTCACATGGGTGCGGCTCCTCCAGAGTGAGCAGCATGCCGATGGTGCCATCGGTGCCGCTCAAACCGATCAGCAGCGCTATTAGAGCGTGCCCGATGGCGCCATCGGTGCCGCTGGCCAGGGAGCAGCACCTGACTGTCACTTTAAGGGAGCCGCACCCTTGTGACAATGACGGGGTTGGGCGAGCGCAGCCCCTGGACGAACTTACGATCCAGCTCACTAAGGTACGCCTCGACGTCCTCGTCTTCGACGACGACGCGGACACCATGACGGAGGCCAGCGCAATGCGCATCAGGACCGGCGAACGAGGCCGCGACGCGGTGTGATGAGGCTGGCTGATCCGTCCGGGGAGACGGCGATCACGTCGCCAGCGCAATGGCAGGCGCAATAGCCGCTAACCGAGCCGTGCACCGCTTTGGCCGTGCGATGGCCTGGCCGCCTCCCGACGATCAGCACATCATCGCGTCGGGCTATCTTGCGGTTGCCCTGTATGGACCTTGAGTGGTGAGTGGGTCTGGGTGTGAATGGCGGCAGGCCCCGGCCGGGTGGTGGCGGGGCCTGCGGGCTGGTGTGGTGCGGGGTTTAGTGGTGGTGCTGTCCGGCGGCGTGGCGGATGGCG
>JAFARZ010000294.1 GCA_019245115.1 Streptosporangiaceae bacterium
CGGCGACTCGGTGTGCGACGCCGGCACTGGACAACCGCGCAGCGGCCGGTACAGGGCTGGGCCAGCCTGACCGACACCGAGCGCGGCATCGCCGAACTCGTAGCCGAGGGCCTCACCAACCGTCAGGCCGCCGAGCGCATGTTCATCAGCGCTCATACCGTCGCATTTCACCTTCGTCAGATCTTCCGCAAGCTCTCCATCGGCTCGCGCGTCGAACTGGCCCGGCTGACGGCCGAGCGCCGGGTATAGCCGATATGACGCGGCAGCGAACCGAGCCGGTGACGGCGACCGAGTTGACCGATGATCAGCTGGCCAGCCGGGTGTACCGGCGGGCCGGATGCGCCGGATCCCGGCTCGACCCCGACGAATGGTTTCCCATCTCGCCCGACGTGGCCAAGGCCCGGCACCAGGCGGCTCGCGCGATCGCCGTGTGCGTCGCCTGCCCGGTCCGCGCGTTCTGCCTCGAATACTCCCTGCGGCACGCGTACGACATCGGCGCCTACGGGGTGTGGGGTGGCCTGGTCGAACACGAACGCCGGTCGCTGCGTCGCAAATGGCTGACCGGCACGAGCGTCACCGAACTCATCTGAACGAACCGGCCCCGTTCAGTAACTAGTCAGTCTGAGGATGTGCGGCGAGTGAACGCGAGCAAAGCTGAGCGTATGGACCAAAGCCCAGTGGCCGCGACGAAGGACACCGCGGTCCTCGCCCGTGTCCTGGTGCTCGACAGCGACTGCGCCCAGGTATGGGAACTGCGCTCCGACGAGATACTGCGCGCGGGCGCGGTCATCGAGCCAGAACGGGCCTGGCTGTCGTCGAGCGGGTTCGGTGTTCTGATCGTCGGCGGCCGCCCGCACGAGGTGCCGGAGTTCATCCGGTCCCTCCCGCATGAGCTGCGCACCCGGGTCGTCGGATCCTTCACCGCCGACCCCGCCACCCTGTCCCTGACCGAACTCCGCGGCAACGTAACCTTCATCCTCCACCACCAGAACTCCGCCTGACCCCACCCCCACCCCTCGGCTGCCGCGAGCCCCCACCCCCACCCCTCGGCTGCCGCGAGCCCCCGCACCCCCTCCATTGCTGCCTCACTAAATGTCCGCTTTGCGTAGCTATTCAGGTAGCGTCAGCAGTTCGATTCGGATCCTCGTTCGGATGGATGTGGCAGCCACCCGGTTGTAACCGGGTGGCTGCCACATCCATCCGGGCGCGCCCTTATGCTGCGGGATGAGAGCGGCGAGATGCGTACCTGCCATCTCTTCGCCACACCAAGACAGTCGTAGCGCTACATCGTAGCCGTAACTTACGGCCTAAGCGCCATGGTGAGGCCACGTAGAGCGTGGCTCGTTCAGCAGTGGTTCAACATTCCGTCGCATTTTGTCCAGCATTGTGCCACCGTGACGGCATACACCGGCTCTAGGCTCGATTAGCCGCTGTCCCGGTGTCAGACGATGAACCTCAAGCTCAGATTGGCCTCTGGGCCAGTTGAATCTCAGTGGTTCACCGGGAAGCGAGTGAGGCGAAGCCACAAAGGAGCTACGGTATGCAAGCACCGCGTCGGGTTTACGTCATCGCCACCACGCTGGCGATGCTGGCCCTGGGCGCTGCCGGGGCGAGCGCTGCCTCCGCTGCTGGAGGTAAGACCGTGTCCCCCGCATCTGAGGACACTGCACATTCCAGCACGGCGACTCTCTCCGGCGCTGGGGCACGTTCCAGCACCGCGACCCCGATCCAGCACCTGGTCGTGATTTTTGACGAAAACGTATCCTTTGACCACTATTTCGGCACATATCCCTACGCCGCCAACCGGTCTGGTGAGAATCCGTTCCACGCCAGCTCCGGTACCCCCACCGTCAACGGGCTGTACAACGATGTGACGGCGAGTGGTCCCACGGGGCCGCTGCTGACCAGCAACCCCAACAAATCCAACCCCCTCCGGCTCGGCCCGCAGGACCCGATGACCTGTGACCAGGACCACGGTTACACCTCGGAGCAGAGCGCCGCGGACCACGGTGCCGAGGACCTGTACGTACAGAACACCGGGCACAGCGTGACCCTGGCCCAGTGCCTGGCTGGCCTCAGCGACAACGGTTCTGCCGAGCCGGTGCCCGCGGGCGCATCGTCGAACTATGCGGTGCTGGACTACTACGACGGCAACACCGTAACGGCGCTGTGGAACTACGCTCAGCACTACGCGATGAGCGACAACGCCTACGGGACAAATTACGGCCCGTCTACCCCGGGCGCGTTCAACGTGACCTCGGCCCAGACCTACGGCGCCATCTGCGGGCCCACCTCGGCCACGATCAACGACTCGGCGTGCGCGGCGCCGGCCGGGCTTAACACCTCGAGCCCCACCTCGTCGGACATCAAGGCCGGATCGGCCCAGTCGGCGGGTACGGGCACCACCTACAGCGACGCTGACCCGACTTACGACATCTGCACCTACCTGCCCAGCTCGGACGGGGGTGACGGCCGCAGTCCGGCCAGCACGTTGACCATGGGCGGCAACAACATCGGCACGGAGCTCACCAGCGCCAACGTCACCTGGGGCTGGTTCGAGGGCGGCTTCGACAACGGCTTCGTGCCGGGTCACGGCACCCCGCCGACCACCGCCCAGGTCTGCGCCCAGCAGCACAAGAACGTGGGCGGCAGCACGGTCACCGACTACATCCCGCACCATGAGCCGTTCGAGTACTACGCGTCGACCGCCAACCCGATGCATCTGCCACCGACCTCGGTGGCCGCGATCGGGCACACCGACCAGGCCAACCACCAGTACGACCTGGCCGACTTCTGGGCCTCCGCCGACTCCGGTAACCTGCCGGCCGTGTCGTTCCTGAAGGCCGCCGCCTACCAGGACGGGCACGCAGGCTATTCCGACCCGGCCGACGAGCAGACCTTCCTGGCCAGCACGATCAACCACCTGGAGTCGCTGCCCACCTGGCGATCCACCGCTGTCGTGGTCACCTACGACGACTCCGACGGCTGGTACGATCACGTGCTCGGCCCGGTGATCACCCAGTCGCAGACCTCGCTGGACACGCTGACCGGTACGGGTCAGTGCGGCAGCCAGGTCAGCAAGGTGCCGGTCAACTCGGCGGGCCAGCCCGAGCAAGGCAAGTGCGGCGTCGGTCCCCGGCTGCCGTTCCTGGTCATCTCGCCGTGGGCCAAGCGCAACTACGTGGACAACGCGATGATCGACCAGAGCGCGGTGGTGAAGTTCATCGAGCAGAACTGGGGCGTGCCCGCGATGGGCAACGGCGCGGCGGACGACGCCGGGGGTTCGATCAACTCGCTGTTCAATTTCCGCGGGCCGTTCAACTCGGCTCTGTTCCTGGACCCGGCCACCGGTGAACCCACGCACCGGCTCTGACCTGCTCCAGTAGGTGATACGGGGTGCGGGCCGCGATCGGCCCGCACCCCTTAATCAACATCCCGTTCGACCCAGTCGGCTTGTGGCGGGAGGCGATCCCCCGGGAAGCCGCGGACCGGATGGACCTCATAGCTGAGGACTCCGGCCTGGATAGCGGGATCACCATCCATGATGCGCGCGGTGTCTTCTGGTGTGGCGTCGAAGATTCCGATCCCGGCCCAGCCGGAGTCGTCGGCGACCGGGCACACGACGACGAGTACGCCCTCGGCCCGCAGCGAGAAGTTACGGCGTCCGTGTTCCCAGATGATCGTTCGGCCGTCCGGCCGAGAGTACTCGGGCCCCCGCTTCAGCAGCACCGCGGAATACATCCGGCTCTTGCCGAGCATCTCGTTCATGTATTCGTCGGTTATGTCAGCCACCCGCGTCCTTTCGTCGACCGGCCACCGTAACAGATCATCAGCCAACCACACGGGCGGGGCGGTACCGTACGTCTACGGCGCGCATCGGGTGCAGCAGCACCTTCCCGGCCGCGGTCTGCGAGGACGTCACAGGCACACGGTTTCCGGGGCCGGTTCGAGGCAGGTGAGTTCCCTGAGCACGTAGGTGCTCGCGGCTTCGGTGCATTCCGGTCCGCATGGGTCCATCTGTACCCGCTGGACGTTGACTCGGTAGCGTTCCGCGCCCAGGCACGCCACGACATCTGTCACCCCAGCTTCGGTCTCCCGGACCGATTCGGTGGTCACCGCGGCTACCGAGTCGATCCCGGACTGCGCGCGCAGGAAGTGCTCGGCTGCCTGGACGGCCTGGGGGAGTCCGGCCCGGCCGCGATAGTGCTTCAGCCAGACCTCGTCGCGGAGGTACCGCGCCGCCGCCACCAGCCCGTCGACGATCGCGAGGTCGCCGTAGTACAGGCCGTGCGGCAGGCACACCATGTTGGCGGAGAAACGGTCGCCGCCAAGATGGGTCGTCTCCCATACCGCGTCGCCGAACCCGTCCCGCAAGGCCCGGGCCAGGGGTGTGCCGAGCCGGGCGCAGCACACGTTGTGCTTGCCGTTCGTGCACACCAGGAACAGCTTCCCCGCCGGCACGCCGAAGCCGGGGCGCGACCCCGCGCCCACCGCCTTGAGGTCGAGCGCGTTCAGTTCGGCGGGATCGGCCAGTTCCCTGCCCTCGAGCCATGCGCCGGCGCCGGACCATCCGGCATACACCTGGATCGGGGGAGTGGCCCGGCGCCGGCCAGGTCGCCGGATGAGCTGAACGCGTACCGAGTGCTCCCTGGCCCGGGCCAGTGCCTGGCTGACCGGCCCAGGCCGATCCTGCACGGTCTCCTCCAGTCGGCCTGCCCACGGCCCGGGGTGCTCTATCAGCAGCCATGCCCGCGCCTTCTCCGTCGCGCTGGCCAGGCACGGCCGGGTACCGGTGTGACTGCCCAGACAATGAGTGCAGTGATCTGATCGCATTTCAGCCCCAACGCCGTTAACCACAACCGAAAACCCTGACTGGAAGCAGCATTAACCTGGAAGCAGTATTTAAGATGCCGAATCGAATTCGCCACACCTCCGCTCGTGTGCCACCGTCCGCCGCTGGCCCGAAGAGAAGCGGCGAGCGGCGAAGCGGCAGGCAGCGTGGGGACGTGGGCCGTGCGGTTCGCCTATGGCTGGGTCCACGCGGCGACTCCTCTGCTAGTGCCGGACGTCCGTCCGGCGGGGATGCGCGCCGCGGCCGGAGGGCCCAGGCCAATTCAACGAGGTGGCTACAAGGCATGAGCGTACATTCGCACGGCGGTCATGTCGGCCTCATTCCGAAACGCAGGTATTACGGAAGTCTGTCGTAGCTTACAAAAATATCATCTAGCTGGACGGGGTCTTCTTAACGGCCCAAGCTTACAAATTTTTCATCTACCGTGATCTTACTGAGATCATCGGTATGCCCATGTACTGTGAGGCCGCAGAGGGGTCGATAATTGGCTGACCGGCCGGTATGCCGACAGCATATGAATGACTCGGATCAGTTAGTCCCCGGCCGTTATTCCTTAGAGATAAAACATCCCCCGGCAGAGCCAACCGGACGTGGAGGTCGTACCCATGGTGAGAGCTATTCGGATCGCGCGCCCTGCCGCGAGCGGGCTGCTGACCGCATCGCTGGCCGCGGCAGTGGCCGCGTCATTGGCTGGCGCGCTGGCGGGGTGCAGCACGTCCGCGTCCGCGGGACCGGCTGGATCCGCCCAGACGCTCACGCTGTACAACGGCCAGCACGAGCAGACGACCCAGGCCCTGGTGGCGGCGTTCGAGAAGCAGACCGGCATCAGCGTTACCGTCCGCTCCGATGACGAAGCGGTGCTGACCGCCCAGCTGCTGCAGGAAGGCTCGCGCTCGCCGGCCGACGTGGTATACAGCGAGAATTCGCCACCGCTGACCCGGCTGGCCGAACAGCACCTGCTCGCGCCGGTGAACGCCGGCACGCTGGCCGCGGTCCCCGCCCGCGACAACTCTCCGGCCGGCGACTGGACCGGAGTGTCGGCCCGGGTGACCGTGCTGGTCTACAACACCCGCGATCTGACCCCGGCCCAGCTGCCGAAGTCCGCGCTGGACCTGGCCAGCCCGCAGTGGAAAGGCAAGTTCGGGTTCGCTCCGACCGAGACCGACCTCCAGCCGGTCATCACCTCGATCACCAAGGCCCACGGCCAGGCGGCCGCCCTGGCCTGGCTCAAGGGGCTCAAGGCCAACGCGGGAAGCAGCACCTACCCGGACAACGAGACCGTCATAGCTAAGGTCAACTCGGGCCAGGTCCAGATCGCGCTGATCAACAACTACTACTGGTACCGGCTGCGTCTCCAGCTCGGCGCGTCCGCGATGCATTCGGCGGTCGCTCACCTGGCTCCCGGCGACAGCGGGTACGTGATGGACATCTCCGGCGCGGGAATTCTGGCCTCGAGCCGGCACAAGGCCGCGGCGCAGAAGTTCCTGGCCTTCCTGGTCAGCGCGCAGGGTCAGCAGATCATCGCGCACTCCAACAGTTACGAATACCCGCTCCGCCCCGGCATCGCGGCGTCCCCCTTGCTGACCCCGTTCAGCCAGCTCAGCCCGGCGCCCGACACGGTCGCCGACCTTGGCGACGGCGTGATGCCGCTCAGCCTGCTCCAGCAGGCTCAGCTCGGCTGATGGAGTCCAAGATGCGTTCTATGAACGGCATGCTGACCGCCCCGGGCCACCGCAGGACGACCGTCGCGGTCGTCCTCCGCCCCCGAAGCCCCCGGCAGCCAACCGCACGCCGACCGCCGTGGCCGCTCACCGGATCCGCCGCCCTGGTCTGCGGGGCCCTGCTCCTTCCGGTGACGTTCCTGATCTGGCAGGCCAGCGGCGTCGGCTGGTCCCTGATCAGCCACCTGCTGCTGCGCAGGCTGACGCTGTCGCTGCTGATCAACACCATCGAGCTGACGCTCGCCGTCACCACCTGCGCGGCCCTGATCGCGCTGGCAGCCGCCTGGTGCGTTGAACGCACCAGTCTCCCGGGAAGGCGAGTATGGCGCATCCTCATGCTCCTGCCGCTTGCCATCCCGGACTTCGTGACCGGTTACACCTGGTCATCGCTGACCCCAATTATCCACGGCCTGTACGGCGCCGTCCTGGTGATGACCCTGGGCCTGTTTCCGCTGATCTACCTGCCTGTCGCCGCCGCGCTGCGCCGTGCGGACAGCACGCTGTACGAGGTAGCACGCGGCTTGGGCATGAACCGGTTCACGGCGTTCTGCCGCGTCGTCCTGCCGCAGATAAGGTCCGCGCTGCTCGGCGGCTGCCTGCTGGTCACGCTGGCCCTGCTGGCCGAGTTCGGCGCGTTCGAGATCCTGCGGTTCCAGACCTTCACCACCGAGATCTTCACCGAGTTCACCCTGGGCTTCAACGCGCCCGCCGCCAGCGCGCTGTCGCTGCTGCTGGTACTGCTGAGCCTGCTCGCGCTCACCGGCGAGCACCTCGTCGGCCGCCGCGGCTCCGGCCGAGCCACAGCGACCGCCAGCGCCAGATCCGGCTCCAACGGCGGCGCCGCCACCAGCGCACGGGTCCTGAAGGTGCACAGATACCAGCTCGGCCGGGCCACGCTGCCCGTTCTCGGCGGTTTCCTGGCGCTTACCGGGCTGAGCGTCGGCGTCCCGGTCAGTACCGTGATCTACTGGCGGCTCCAGCCGTCCGACACCACGCTGCCGCCGATCCCGCTGGTCGGCTCGGCCGTGAACACCCTGGTGTACGCCGGATCGGCGGCGATCCTCGCCACCGTCGCTGCGTTTCCCGTGGCGCTGCTCTTCATCCGTCATCCTGGCCGGCTGGGCACGCTGTTCGAGCGCATCGGGTACCTGTCCCAGGGGCTGCCCGGTCTGGTGCTGGCGCTGGCCCTGGTCTTCTTCGCCATCCACGCCGCCTATCCGTTGTATCAGACACCTGCGCTGCTGGTGGTCACCTATGCGATCATGTTCTTCCCGCTCGCGCTGGTCAGCCTGCGGTCCAGCCTCGCACAGGCCCCGCCGCGGCTGGAGGAGACCGCCCGCTCGCTGGGCTGCCGCCCGTCCGCCGCGCTCAGGCGCGTCACCCTGCCGCTCGTCGCCCCGGGCATCGCGGCGAGCGCCGCCCTGGTGTTCCTCGCCGCCGTCGTGGAACTCACCGCGACCCTCGTGCTGATTCCCAGCGGAGCCAACACCCTGGCCACCGCGTTCTGGGCCTACCAGCAGAACTCGTCCTACGCGTCCGCCAGCCGGTACGCCATCGTGATCGTCGCCATCGCGGCCATCCCTGGCTGCCTGCTGCAGCGCTGGTTCGACCGCGGCCCCGGCCACGGCCCCGGCCGCGGCCGCGGCCGCACCAGCACCTCCGGCCAACCCACCCCCAAGGAGCAGTTATGACCGGCCTGACCGTGGAAAACCTGCACAAGTCCTATCCGGGCACCCCAGTGCTGCGTGGCATCGACCTGGAAGTCAAGTCGGGCACGCTGACCGCGATCCTGGGCCCGTCCGGCTCGGGGAAGACGACTCTGCTGCGCGTGATCACCGGCTTCGAGCACGCCGACCGGGGAATCGTCACCCTTAATGACATCGTCGTGGACGACGGCCACCGCCGGGTCCGGCCGGAACAGCGGCGGATCGGCCTGGTACCGCAGGACGGTGCGCTGTTCCCGCACCTGACCGTCCGGGCCAACGTGGCGTTTCCGCTGCCCCGGCGGGATCGTCACGGGTCGCGACCGGACGAGATGCTCGAGCTGGTCGGCCTGAGCGGGCTGGCCGCCCGTTACCCGCATCAGCTCTCCGGCGGCCAGCAGCAGCGGGTGGCGCTGGCCCGCGCGCTGGCCAGCCAGCCCGGCCTGATCCTGCTGGACGAGCCGTTCTCCTCTCTCGACGCCGGCCTGCGGGCCACCGTCCGGGCCGACGTGCTCGCGGTCCTGCGTGACACCGGCGCCACCACGGTGCTGGTCACTCACGACCAGGACGAGGCGCTGTCGGCCGCTGACCATGTCGCGGTCCTGCGCGAGGGCAGCATCATCCAGGCCGACACGCCGCGGCAGTTGTACCAGTGCCCCGTCGACCCGCAGATCGCCGCCTTCGTCGGGACGGCCAACTTGCTGGAGGGCACCTGGGACGGTACCAGCGTGACCACGGCGCTCGGCCGCCACGGCATCCAGGCCGGCCTGCGAGCGCCCGAACCCGGCCACGTCACCGTCCTGATCAGGCCGGAGCAGATATGCCTGGCCCAGTCCGGTGACGACGCGGTTCCGGCCCATGTCACGGCGACCCACTACTACGGCCACGATGCCGTCGTGGCCGTGCGGCCGGATGCGAACGGCTCCGCGCGCCGGAACGGTAAGTCGCGCAACGGCCACCATCTCAACGGCAAGCTCGCTCTCGCCAAGGACCTGCGAGTTCGCGTCACCAGCGATCCGCCCTCACCCGGGGCATGCGTCAAGCTGACTGTCCGAGGCTCGGTCGCCGCCTGGGCGGCGGCGGAAAACTAACCTCCCTGAAGCGAGCGCCGCCCGACTGACCCCCCAGCCGGGCGGCGCTTCTGTCTTTCAGCAGAACGGCGGTGGTACCACCCCCGGCCCCCCATCCCTCGCCACGGGAGGGAAGCTCCCGGTCGGCTCAGCCGCCGAGCCTCTCCGGCCGCCGTTGCAGTGCGCCGTACCACTCACGGTAGGCCGTCACGGTCGGCTCATCCGTTTGTTCTCCGCCCGCCGCGGGCAGCACGAGCTCGAATTCGCTGCCCTCTCCGGGCGCGCTGCGGACGTGCGCGTCTCCGCCGTGTGCGGTGGCGACCGCGCGGACGAGGGCGAGCCCGAGCCCCGTGCCCCGAGCGCCCCTGGCGTTGTTTCCGGTGCGGAACCGGTCGAAGACATGGGGGAGTTCTTCGGCGGAGATGCCGCTGCCCGTGTCGCCGATGATCATATGGACCGCGCCGTCGTCCGTGCGGATGACGGACACCTGGATGGCGTCGTCGTCTGATGTGTGCCTGACCGCGTTCTCCACCAGGGCGTCGACCGCCAGGCTGAGCCGCTCCAGATCCGCCCAGATGATCGCCGCGTCGAGCCGGCCGTACTGCCAGTGCCGCTGGGCGGTCGGCTGCCACCGCCGGAAGGTGTCGATCGCGAACTCGTCAAGCGCGACCGGTTCGGGATGCAGGAAGTCCGGGTCTTCAGCCGCCGCGATCACCAGCAACCGCTCGCTCAGGCGGCGCAGCCGGGTCATCTCCGCTATGACCACGTTGACGTCGGCCACCTCGGTGCGGCCGGTGAGGTCGCGGGCCAGCAGTTCGGCATGGGTGAGGGCGATGGTGATGGGGGTACGCAGATGATGCGACGCGTCCTGGAGAAACCGGCGCTGCGCGGTCAGCAGCCGGCTGTTCTCCTCGCCGACGAGGTGCCGTTCGTGGTCGGCGGTGATGCGGCGGTTGGCATGCCACACGATGGCCGTGAACATCGTCCCCATCAGCGGCATCTCAGTCATCTCCTCGTACTGCTGCGCGTCGTGCAGCACGTCCAGGCCGATGCCGGTGATGGTGATGATCATCACGATGCCGAGACCCCACAGCATCGGATTGGCCGGCCAGATCCGCAGCCCGTACAGCGCCGCGAAGCCGATCGCCATGAGATGGAAGACGACCGTTTCGGTGGACGGCCAGGCGACCATCGCGGCGATGTTCACCACGCACAGGGCCGCCCACGCCAGGCTGACCCGGTAATCCGGTGGCGAGCCGGTACCCTTCACCGCGTACCGTCCTTATCACGTGGTCGCCGAGTTTGGACCGCAGCCGCCGCACGCACACGCCGACGATGTTGGACTCCGGCTCGAAGTCGTAGCCCCACACCGAGGTGAGGAGCCGGCCTTTGGACACCGACTGGCCCACGTGTTCCATCAGCTCTCTGAGCACCAGGAACTCAAGGCGGGTGAGCGGTATGGGACCGTGCCCGATGTCCGCCTCCATGCGGCCGACGTGCAGCTTGAGCATGCCGGACCGGATGATCGCGCCCAGGCCTTCGCCGCGGAGGTGGGTGTGCACCCGGGCGAGCAGTTCGGCCAGCGAGAACGGCTTGGTCAGGTAGTCCCGCGCGCCGAGTTCGAGGCAGTCCACCTTGCACTTCACGTCGGCCAGGCAGGACAGCACCATCACCACCTGGGCTGGCCGGTCGCGTAGCATCTGGCTCAGTACGGCACGGCCGTCGGTGCCGGGCATCAGCAGGTCGAGGATGATCAGGTCGTAGCTCTGGGTCAGCGCCAGCCCGAGTCCGTCCGGACCGGTCTCGGCGAAGTCGACCGTGTAGCCCTCCGCGGCCAGCGCCCGGCCGATGGAGGAGCGTATCGCCTGTTCATCGTCGATGAGCAGGATGCGGGTCCGGGCCAGGCTGTCAGCCCGGGCCTGGTCCGCCTCTTCGAGGATATGTTCCCCTGCCATGATTCGCGCTGTCATCATTGACGCACCCGGCATTTCCACAAAGGATTGCGCCAGGCCGCGCCGTCGTGGAATACAAGACCCATACTTAATGGCACGTAACGCGCCGCGCTCTGGTTCAATCCCAGACATTATATTTTTGTCATAATCCCTGGCAGAAAAGGCGCCGAAAATCGGCGCGCTAATTTCCGCGAGGCCCTTTTATGGCCCTCCTGTCTCCAGCGCGGTCACCGCCCGGGCCGCGATCCGGGCGGTGACCGCCGCCTGTCACGGGATGAAGTCTCAGGTGACCGCTCCCTGGACGGCACGTTAGTAAATTGTTATCCCTTATGAGACTGTTCCGCTCCGTTATATGTCTTACGAATTTCGAACGTGGCACTACGACACGTGCCCGCCCACCAGATGCCCGATCGCGAAGGCCATCCCGGTCGCCACGAAAGCCGCGGTGAACTGACGCAGGCCTCCCATGAGCATCGACCGTCCGGTCAGCTTGGCCACCGCCGCGCCGCCGGCGACCGCGGCCGCTCCCGCGATCACCAGGGCAACCTTGAGTACCGGGTACCCCAGCAGGAACGGGCTCAGCGGGAGCAGCGCGCCGACGGTGAAGGCCGCGAACGAAGCCGCGGCCGCGGTCCGCGGCGAGGGGAGATCATCCGGGTCGATCCCGAGCTCCTCGCGCACATGCGTCGCGACGGCCCGGTCAGGGTCGGCCGAGATCTGCCGCACGACCGCCTCCGCCAGGTTCGGGGAGACGCCCTTTCCGATGAACACTTCGGTCAGCCTTCGCAGCTTCCCGACGGGGTCGCGGGCGTGCTGCTTCCGCTCCAGTTCGACTTCGGCCAGCGTCAGTTCGTTCTGCGACGTCACGGAGATGTACTCCCCGGTCGCCATCGAGAACGCGCCGGCGATCAGGCCGGCGATGCCGGTCAGCACGATCGCGCCGCGGACCCCGCCGCCCCCGCCCACGCCGGCGATCAGCGAGGCGTTGGTGACCAGCCCGTCCATCGCGCCGAACACAGCGGGACGCAGCCATCCGCCATTGACATCCCGGTGCTCGCGCAGTTCCTCCTCCCAGCCATCCGAAGGCAGCCCCTTCGGGAGGAGCACGAGCCGCTGGCCGAACGGCATCCACCCCATGACGCGCCTGCCATTGGATGGCTGGTTCGCGGCGCCTGGCCTGCCGCTGGATGGCGCGTAGCCGGCCCCAGTGCCCCGGCCGGAGGCCCAGGCAGATTCGGCACCGCGGCCGGAGGCCGGGGCAAATTCGGCACCGCGGCCGGAGGCCGCAAATTCGGCGCTGGTGGCGGGCCGGTATCCCGGCATGGTGTTGCCGTTGGGTGGCGGGTAGCCGGGCCTGGCGGTGCCATTGGCGGCGCGGTAGGCGGGCATGGGCCCGCTGTTGGCGGCCCGGTATCCCCGCATGGTGTTGCCATTGGGTGGCGGGTAGCCGGGCCTCGCGACGCCATTGGCGGCCCGGTATCCCGGCATCGAGCCGCCGAGACGGCCGTTTGACGGCGGGTATGCGTACCCGTTCCTGCCGTTGGCCTGCGGGCGTCCGTCACCGTTCTGCAGATGGACGGGCGCGCTGTCCGCCTGCCCCGGACCCCGGTGGCGGCCAGCCTGACGCGGCCCTGGGGGATCCGCATACCTCGCCGCGGCGACATCCTCAGGGACCCACGCGTCCCCTGGGAGGTAATCGAGGTCGTCCAACTCATCCACCTTGTCATCACTCGATGATCACGCCGGGGCCAGGCGCATATTTGCCGTGAATGCACGGGAATTTATTCTGGCCACCGAGAGAAGAAGGGAACCTCCTATTCCGCGTAGCCGAGTTTACCTTTGCGTGATCATCGAGCTAGGCGTATCCGCCAACGTCAACGTTACAAAAATATCATCGCGATTGGTCTCGGGATTTTTGGTTAGGCTAACCTAATCGCGATTTCAAACAGGCCCTTACTTGGCGGTGGCCTCGCGGACGGCGGGCACTATCTCCTGGGCCCAGCGGGCCAGGGCCTCGGTGGCCGAAGTGTCCTGGTCGGTGTTGCGGAAGATGAAGCCACCGGCGCGGTGCTCCAGCACGGCGCCGGTCAGCTCGTCGATCCACTGCTGGACCGAGCCGCCGATCCAGCGGCCATCCTCGCCTCGGGTGGCGGCCAGCGGCTCGGGCGTTATGCGGCCGCCGAAGTTGTACACGTCGACGATGCCGGCCGGATCCCGGCCCGCGGCGGCGGCCGCCTCATCGATGCGCGGGCGCGACTCGCGGTAGAGCGGGCTCAGCCAGTCGGACGCCATGGGCGGAACCCAGCCGTCCGCCGTGCGGCCGGTGACGGCCAGCGATTTCGGTCCGACTGAGCCGGTCCAGATGGGTGGCGCCGCCACCTCGCTGGGCTCCAGGTCGGTGACGTGGTAGAACTCGCCGTCAAAGGTCACCGGATCTGGGCCGCCAGACAGGGCCCGGATCAGTGTGATCGCCTCTTCCATCGCACCCACCGCCCCGCCGGGGCTCAACCGGGGAACGCCCAGCTTCACGATCATGTCCCAGATCGCCCCGGCCCCGATCCCCAGCACGATCCGGCCTCCGGACAGCGCGGACAGCGACGTGACCGTGCGCGCCAGCACCGGCGCCGGACGGCTGGGCAGGTTGGTGACCGTCACCGCGGCGGAAATGCCGCGGGTCTGGCCGAGGAGGAAGGAGACCAGCGCGTACGCGTCCAGCTTCTGGCCGAAGTACGGGTGATCTGCCACGGTGAACAGATCGAGGCCGTCCCGGTCGGCCTGACCGACCAGCCGGACGGTGTCGGGCGCGCTGGCGACGTCCGCGCCGTTCCAGGCGCCCAAGCCGAGGCCGAACAGTACATTGCGGTCTGGCACGAGGGTCATTCCTTCCGGTCTGGCGAGCCGAATCCCGCCGAGCATCCCATAGTTTCACTGGACAGTCTGTATTTCAGAAGTCGCACTGTCAAGTGAACTGTAGAATTACGTCCTATGGCGACCCGCAAGTACGAGCAGCGGCTGCGCGCCGAGGAAGCGGAACGGACCCGGCGCCGCATCCTCGACGCGCTGTACGAGCTGCTGCGCGAGGCGCCCGCGGAACCGGTCAGCGTCGACCGCATCGCCCAGCTGGCGCGCGTGGCGCGGTCGACTGTGTACCTGGTATTCGGCTCCCGGCCCGGCCTGTTCTGCGCGCTCGGCGCCGACATCATGGACCGCGGCTGCTTCGACGCCGTGCTGGAGTCGGCCATCCAGCCCGACGCGGTGGATGGCCTGCGCGCCGGGATCCGGGCCATCGCCGCCATGTATGCCAGCCATCGCGACGTGCTGCGCGCGATTCACTCCATGGCCCAGCTTGATGCCGAGGCGGTCGGGGATTCGGTGCGGAAAATGGAGCAGGGCCGGGCGGCCGGCGCCGCCTCCCGCGCGCATCGGCTGGCCGAGCAGGGCGCGCTGCGCCCGGAAGTCACCGAGGCCGAGGCCGCGAACCTGCTGTGGCTGCTGACGAGCTTCGATGCCTTCGACGTTCTCTACACCGGGCGGTCTCTCCCAGTCGGCGAAGTGGCCGATATTCTCGTCGCCACCGCCGAGCGCAGTGTGTGCCGCGGCCGAAGAACCACAGCCGTTCCTTACAAATAAGGAGATACCGCGATGCCACAAGCACGGGACATCACCGCGGTGCAGCGGCTGCTGCGGGCCAGCCAGGGGCCGTTCATCCCCAAGCCCCGGCTGCCGATCATCGACGAGGTGGTGGCGACCGTGCTGTCCCAGCACACCTCTGACGTCAATTCGGAACGGGCGTTCGCCCAGCTCAAAGCCTCTTTCCCGGACTGGGAGCAGGTCCTGGAGGCGTCCGTCGGGCAGGTGGCCGACGCCATCCGCTGCGGCGGCATCGCCGACCAGAAGGCGCGCCGGATCCAGCAGATCCTGGCCGCGATACGCCAGCGCGAGGGACGGATCGACCTTGGGCGGCTGCACGAACTCGACGACGCCGCGATCGAGGAGTACCTCACCTCCCTGCCCGGCGTCGGTCCGAAAACGGCCGCCTGCGTGCTGGTCTTCTCCATGGGGCGGCCCGCCTTCCCCATCGACACACACGTTCACCGCATCGCGGCCCGGCTCGGCTGGCTCCCGCCGAAGACGACGGCGGAACAGGCGCACCGTATTCTGGCGCCCGCCGTGCCGCCGGGAATCCGGTATGACCTCCACCTGGCGCTGATCAGTCACGGTCGCGTGGTGTGCAAGGCGCAGCGACCACGTTGCGATGCGTGCGTGCTCCGCACGCGATGTGCTACCGGATCGGGCTTCGACGTGGGAGAATGACAGCACATGTCGTAAATGCTCGCGAACCTGGAGTGATATGGAGACGTCCCTAGGCGGTGCCCAGGGCCGTACTGAGCGGTATCCCTACACCGGGCAGGCGTCGGCACGGATGGTGCTGGGCGCACGGCTGCGGCGGCTGCGTGAGGCGGCTGGAATCTCGGCCGAGGACGCGGCCAACGCAATCCGCGCGTCCCGGTCGAAGATCTGCCGCCTTGAGCTCGGCCGGACCGGATTCAAGGCCCGCGACGTCGGCGATCTGCTGACCTTGTACGGAGTCGGCGACGATGCCGAACGTGCCACCATGCTCGCGCTCACCGAGCATGCGAACGCCGCCAGCTGGTGGCAGGAGTACGCGGACGTGGTCCCCAGCTGGCTGGAGCAGTACCTCGACCTGGAGCGGGTCGCCAGCCTGGTCCGTACCTACCAGGTGCAATACATCCCCGGCCTGCTGCAGACCGCCGACTATGCGCGCGCCGTCATGTCGGGTTCGCCCTACGCGTCAGATCTGGAGCTGGACCGCCGGGTCGAACTGCGGCTGCGGCGCCAGCAGATCCTCTACGCCCAGGATCCGGTGCGGCTGTGGGCCGTGATCGATGAGGCGGCGCTGCGCCGTCCGATCGGCGGGATCGACGTGATGCGGGCGCAGATCCGGCACCTGATCGAGGCCTCCCGGCTGCACCACGTCAACATCCAGGTGCTGCCGCTGAGCGCCGGCGGACATGCGGCGGGCGGCGGCTGCATCACCATGCTGCGGTTCAGCGAAGCGGAGCTGGCCGACGTGGTGTATCTCGAGCAGCTGCTCTCCTCGGTGTACCTGAGCAGGCCCGGCGAAAGCGCTCACTACCGTGACGTGCTGAACCGCTTGGCAGCCCAGGCCGAACATCCCAACGTAGCCCCCACCACCCTGGAGCACATCCTGGCCACGCTGTAACCCGGGCCGCACCGTCTCCTGTCCGCGCGTGCTGCCGTCCATCGCCCGGGCGCGTACCCGCCCCACCTCACGCGCCTACTCCCGTCCACCTCGCGGCCCCTTCTAACGCGTCCCTCCTCGCGTCGCGCGTCCCACCTCGCGCGTCCCTCCTAGCGCGCCCCACTTCACGCTCCCACCTCGTGCGCCTCTCCTCGCGCGTCCCACCTCGCGGGTCCCACTTCACGCTCCCACCTCGCGCGCCCCTCCTCGCGCGTCCCACCTCCTGCGCCCGCCCGACCCCAAGGCCGCGCGCCCCCGCCCCAAGCCCGCACCCGACATTTCATGACATGCACCATTTGCTCCATCGAGATCGGGTGTAGGTCTGCCGAGTTCTCGTCTGCCCCGGCCTGCCCTCAGCCTCTTCCATTCCGCTCCCGCCCAAATCGGTTCAGGTCCCAATGCATGGCCCCGAAAGAGAATGATTGCCGCAACATTCTTCACCTGCGCAATGCCGCTTACGGGAGTGCTGATCAAGGCGGAAAATCGGTGCTACGTGGAAATTTACCCGCCGTATTCGTACATTAAATTTCCGTGCAGCACGGATTTTCCGCGCTAATCGCCGCGTTGCGAGCATCGGCTGCACGCGGAGGCAGGTTTGGGGCCAAGCACATTGCCGCCCGGGAAATAGTTGGCGCAACGCGCCCAAACTGGGAAATAGTTGGCGCAACGTGCCCCACCTGAGGGATGGTTGGCGCAACGTACCCCACGGGGGGATGGTTGGCGCAACGTACCCCACCTGGGGGGATGGTTGGCGCAACGTACGCCCTGATGACGGAGCCTCGGCAACCCAATCGAGCTGCTCTCAGCTCACAACGCTTCCGTCCAACGGGACGATATGCGCGTTTGTTGCATAGCGGACACCATTCCGTCCTGCATCGTGGAAGAAAAGAGCTTCCTGGAGGATTAGGTGCCGGTTTCCGGCGCCCATCTTTCCGCGGGGCTCTTATCTTCCATGGGTAGCGGCGAGGGGACGCGGACATAAGCGATATGTCACCATAAGTTAAACGGACGCCGCGGACGTGGGCCACTGAAGGGATGGGGGACTTCGGGCTGGCGCCCGCCGCAGGCGCTAGCTCAGGGGTGCCGCTGCACGACCGCGACGGCGCCCGCTGCGCGACGCTAGCTCAGGTGCCGCCGCACGACCGCGACGGCGCTCGCTGCGCGACGCTAGCTCAGGTGCCGCTGCGCGACCGCGACGGCGCCCGCCGCGGGACCGCGGCGGGCGCCGTACCGAGCGTCAGATCGAGTAGGTCGTGGTGCAGACCGTGCCGTTCAGGGTGAACGAGGCGGGGGAGGGATAGGCTCCGTTCTGGTTCGCGACGAATCCGATCGAGACCGAGTTCCCGGAATTCGGGGCGAGGGTCCCGTCCCAGCTGAGGTTGGTGGCCTCCACGTTCGTCCCGTTCTCGCTCCAATTGGCGTTCCAGTTGCTGGAGCTCACCGATTCGGTGCTGCCCGGGAAGTTGAACGCGAGTGACCAGCCGTCGATCGGAGCCGACCCGGTGTTGGTGATGGACACGTTGGCGACGAAGCCACTTCCCCACCCGTCCGACACGTCATACGTCACCGCGCACGTGCTGTTGGCCGGCGTGCTGGTGACGAACCGGACCGGATCGGATGGCAGTGACTGGTAGCCCTTCTGGTCCACGGCCACCACGTTCAGCGTGTAGGCGGTGCCGGGGTTGAGGTTGTTCACGGTGAACGAGCCGGACGTCGAGGTGCCGAGCAGTTCGCTGGTGGTGCCGAACTGCCGGTAGACGTTGTACTTGTCAACCTGTCCGCCACTGGAGGGGCTCCATGTCACGGTGGCCTGCGTGGCGGTCACGTTGCTCGCCGATGGCGAGCCCGGCGCGGTCAGCGCGCTTTCGCTGCCGCTCTGGGGCTGAAGTACGACGGTCTCGATGGAGTACGGCGCGAGCGTCTGGCTCATATTGGTGCCCTGCGCCGCTGACGTTATCGAGTTCGCCTCGTCACCGTAGGTGTAGACCGTTGGCGCCGTGGCGGCCGGGGTGAAACCGGCGTAGTGCAGGGTGACCTGGTAGGAGTTGACCGGATCCTTGTTGATCAGCATGACGCTGAGGCTGCCGTTGGCGTTGCGCGCCGCGTGGGCGACCACCATCTGCTGGTCGGTGCCCGCGTTGACCATCGTGTCGCCGGGCAGGCCGAGTTTGCTCAGCATCGAGAGCGCGTAGTACGACGGGAACGGCGTGTTCAGCGCGGGCTCGCAGGTTCCGCTCACGCACGTGCCGCTGGACAGCAGCCCCTCGTCGCCGAAGTCGGTCGCGCCGTCCGGCGCCGTGGAAATCGCGGTCGGGCCGTTGTGCGTGTTCCACCAGTCAACGGTGAACGCGCCGTTCTCCAGGGCGGTCATGTATGTGTCCGCCGCGTACAGCGCGTTGACCTGCGTGTCCATGAAGTTGTTGGAGTCCGTCTCGGTCATCGCGATCTGGATGTCCGGTCCGTTGGCGCCCGCGTACTGGTTGATCTCCTGGCGCAGCTGAGCGAGTTCACCGGCCAGTTGCTCCGGAGAGTTCAGCACCGATGCCCCCATGGACCCGGAGGGGTAGAAGTGCACGATGACGAAGTCGATCGCCGATCCCGCCGTGGAAAGCACGATCTTGTTCCAGTCGCCGCTGTCGCTGGATGCCACCACGCTGTCCGGCCAGTTCCCCGGCAGGGTCAGTACGGCGCCGATCTTGATCGTGGGATCGACCGCCTTCATCGCGCTGGCGTACTGGAGCACGTTGGACGCGTAGGTTGCCGGGCTCTTGCTCGAGTGGTTGTCCGCTTCCCAGTCGGCGCCGTAGTAGCCGTTGCCGTAGAGTTCGTTGCCGATCTCCCAGTACTTGGCGCCGTAGCCCTTGGTGACGTTGGCGTACTGGACCCACGCCGCCGCCTCCTGCGGTGTGCCCGTTCCGTAGTTGGCGATGATGATCGGCTGCGCACCGATCTTCTTCACGGTGCCCATGAACGAGTCGAAGTCGGTCCCGGGAGCGACGAAACCGCCGGTCGCCGTGTTGTTCTGCCAGTTATAGATGTCGCCGTAGGAACCGCCGGGATAGCGCATCATTCCCACGCCGGCCTGCTGGAGCAGGTCCTGCACCTGCGGCACGTTCATCTGGCTGTCCCAGACCGCCGAGTTCAGCCCGTAGCCGGTCGACGGGATCGTACCCAGGCCCTCCTGGGCGTTCACTGTGACGTTCACCGCCGGACCAGCCGGCGCCGCCGGACCAGCCGGCGCCGCCGGACCAGCCACGGCGCGCGGGGCAGCCAGCGCACCGCCGACCAGCACGATGGTCCCCAGCGCGGTTATCCAGACGGACTTAGTTATCGCGGCCGCGCGCATGACAGCTCCTCCCTTTGCCGGACGGAAAGTGTGCGGCAAATCGTCGCGATCGTCCGGCCGGGCGCGGAGTGATGTCAAAGGGCAAAGCCGCCCACGTGGTGGTTCATGGTGGGATCACCGAAATTTACACTTCGGCACCCAGCAACATGCCCTGGCCGCCGTCGTAGCGCAGGCCGCCCCCGGAACCGGAGCCGGAACCGAAACCGAAACCGAATCCAGAACCGGAGCCAGAACCGGAGCCGGAGTCGCGCCGGACCCCGGAGGTGAGCTCGTGTGCTGACAGCCGCCCGTCGTGGCCCAGATGCAGGACCTCCACGCCACGAACGAGCGTCGCGAAGTCGGCGATCAGGCGCCGGTGGCAACGCCACCACACCGTCTCGGCGCACATGACGGTCGTCATCTGGTCTGACGCACGCGCGAGCACCCGGTCCAGGGCCGCACGGAACTGATCCGTCGACATGTAGTCGGCATAGCCCCGGAAGGAGGGATTACGGAGCGCGGTGTTCGGCGAATCAGGAGACGTCTTGCGGAACCCGCCCAGGTCTGGCTCCCACTGGTAGCCGATGCCCGCGGCGGGTAGCCACTCGGCAAGCTCGGCCCGGCTGAACTGCGGGGACCGGCGGCTGCCCGGCGCGCGCCGCACGTCGACCAAGGCCTTTATCTCAGCGTCGCGCAGCAACGCGGCGAACTCATCACGGGCGGCCGTGCCGTGTCCCACCGTGAGCAGGCGCACGGCTAGTTATCCGTCTCTCGGTGCGACGAACAGGGACTGAGCGCCGACACCGACCGGGCCGTCGAGGTCGGAGAGCACCGAGGTGGCGAGGCCGGTCCCGCCGGCCGAGATAGCGGTCTGCGCGTCGAGGCAGATCCATTCGCCGGCCGCCTCCCGGTGCAGATGCACGGTGAGCTCCGGGTTGATGAAATGCCAGCGGTTCACGTCGAGTTCCCAGGAGACGCCGTTGCCGCTGTCGGCGATGATCAGCACCCGCTCCAGCGGGCCGGGCTCCTCGTCCGGCACGAGCGGGTAGCGCATCCTGGCCCACACGGTGGCGGGTCCGGGGCCGGTGAAGTCTCCCCCGGCGGCCCGCCAGTCAAGCGCCCAGAAATACCCGGCGCCTCCGCCTCCCGGGCCGGCCGTCCATGCACCGCCTGACTCCGGAGGCGCCGGAAGGTCCGGGGGCGCGGGGAACCGGGGCTTCACCGATGCGCTCTCGGTCCTGCGTACCCGCCAGGCGGTGGCCCGTGCGACCTCCCGGCCATCGGCGCTCGCGCTCGCCTCGAGCAGTTCCACGCTGCGGCCGGGCCGGGCCACCCGAGCCGCGATGGTGATCTCATCCACCGGGATCGCGCGCAGGATCTCGCAGGTGAACCGCGTGATGATCATTTCTTCCCGCGGTGCGCAGCGCTGCACGGCCCGGCCGAGCAGCGCGCTTGGCGGACCGCCGTGCTGGGCGCCGGGGTCCCACGGCCCGGTGGTGTGCGGGGTCGCCTGCCACCGGCCATCACCCAGCGGAACGTAGAAGCTGTCTGCCACCTAACAGATGTTACTGACCAGTCTCCGACCACATTTCCCGGCATTGACCAACACAACCGCGCATGTTAGACGTTGGTTCGTGCAAGCTGATCATGCTGCCGAAGGCCCGGCCATCCCGCTCACCAGGCGCACGCTGCTGACCGGCGCCATCACGGTCGCCGCGGCGGGCGCCGCCGCGGCCGCAGGCCCAGGCCAATCCAACGCCGCGACCAGGCCCGGCCTCGCCAACGCCACCAACGCCGCCCAAACCGCGAGAACCGCCGGACACGCCATCACCTTCGACAAGTATTCACTGATGATCGACGGGAAACGGCTGTTCGTCTGGTCCGGTGAGTTCCACCCGTTCCGGCTGCCCAGCCCGCCGCTCTGGCGGGACATCCTCCAGAAGATGAAGGCCAGTGGCTACAACGCGGTCTGCATGTACTTCAACTGGAGCTACCACTCCGCCGCGCCCGGCCAGTATGACTTCACCGGGATACGCGACATGGACCAGGTCCTGGACATGGCCGCGGAGACCGGTCTGTACGTGCTGACCCGTCCGGGTCCTTATATCAACGCAGAGGTGAACGGCGGTGGTTTCCCGGGCTGGCTCGCTGCCACGCCAGGGCTGGCGCGCAGCGACGATCCGACGTACATGAGCTATGCCGACGAGTGGCTGACCGCGATCAACGGCGTGATCGCCCGTCACCAGCTCACCGACGGCCGCGGCACCGTGCTGCTGTACCAGATCGAGAACGAGTACGCGAGCTTCCTCACCTCGCCCACCGGGGTCAACTACATGGCGCACCTGTACGCGAAGGCCCGCGCCGACGGCATCACCGTCCCGATCTACCACAACGACAAGGGCCGCAACGGCGACTGGATCCCCGGCAGCTTCCCCGGCAGCGACACGAATTACCTGTACGCCTTCGACGGATATCCGTCGGCCTCCGGAGCCCCGCCGGACTGGGGCTACTTCGGTGCCGGCGGCCCGAAGGGCGGCTCCACCGCCAGCCCCGGCACACCGGGTTTCGAGGCGGAGTTCGGCGGCGGGTTCTTCGACCCGTGGGGCGGCGCGCCGTGGCACGGGCAGGGGTATGCCTTCGAGCGCGCCTTCGACGGGCCCGTGTACGAGCGGACCTTCTACCTCACCAACGTCGCCAACGGCATCAAGAACCACAACGTCTACATGACCTTCGGCGGGACCTCCTGGGGCTGGCTCCCCGCGTCGGTCGTCTACACCTCCTATGACTACGGCGCGGCGATCAGCGAAGCCCGCCAGCTCACCCCGAAGATCCCGGCCATGAAGGAGATGGGCTACTTCCTCAGCTCCGTCACCGACATCACGCAGCTCGACCCGGCCGCCACGCCAGCCCCGTCCAGCAGCCTGGTCAAGGCCTACCATCTGACCAATCCCGCGACCGGATCGCATTTCTACTTCCTGCGCAACGACCACACCCCTGACCTGACGTTCACCGTCCCGATCAGCACAGCCGACGGCGACTACACGGTCCCGCTGGAGCTCAACGGCAAGGACATGAAGGTGGTCGTCGCCGCCTACCAGGCGGAATCCCAGCACCTGGTGTACACGACCTCGCACCTGATGACGCACGCCCCGATGAACGCGCAGGACCTCATGCTGCTGGCAGGCCGCCCCGGCGAGGCAGGCCAGACCATCCTGCGCTACCAGGCGGAGCCGCATACCACCGTGCTTCAGGGCACGGGGTCCACGAGTTGGAACGCCACCACCGGCGACCTTCAGCTCGATTACCCCCACAACGGCCTCACCGAGATCCTGGTGACGCCCAGCCAAGGGCCGCCGCTGCTCCTGCTCATCGCCGACGACGCGACCGCCGCCGCGCTGTGGCGGCTCAGCACCGACGCCGGCCCGGTGCTGGCTTACGGCCCGGCGCTGGTCCGTACCGCGGACATCCGCGGACCGGTCCTCGCGCTAACCGGCGACACCGCGGCCGCGACGCCGCTCCAGGTCTGGGCGCCGACCCGGATCCGCGCGCTGACCTGGAACGGCCGCCTGGTGTTCACCGGAACCAAGCCGGACGGCAGCCTGGCCGCCCGCGCCTCGCTACCAGGCCCGCAACCGGTCAGCCTCCCGGCTCTGAACGTGTGGAAGTACGCGACCGAGAACCCCGAGGCCCAGCCGGGCTTCGACGACAGCTCGTGGGGCATCGCGAACAAAACCTCCTCCAACAGCGTCACTCCGGTCCCGGCCGGACAGCCGGTGCTGTTCGCCGACGATTACGGCTTCCACTACGGCGATGTCTGGTACCGCGGTTCCTGGTCGGGAAGCAGCGGCGTGACCTCGGTCAGCATCAGCTACAGCACCGGCCAGGAAGGCCTGCTGCTCGCCTGGCTGGACGGGCAGTTCATCGGCTCGCATCAGATGCCGATCCCGACTTCGGCGCAGGCCACCACGCAGGGCTGGACCGCGACGGTCCCGCTGCCGCTGCCGGCCGAGGATGCCGGGACGCACGTGCTAGCCGTCCTGGTCCGCCCGATGTCGCACGAGGAAGACGGCGGCGCCAACAACGCGTTCAAGACCGCGCTCGGCCTGACCGCGGTCACCTTCACCGGCGGAACCCCCGCGCTGACCTGGCGCATCCAGGGCGCCAGCACCGTCGACCCGGTCCGCGGGCCGCTGAACGCGGGCGGCCTGTTCGGCGAGCGCGACGGCTGGTCCCTGCCCCGCTACGATGACCGCCACTGGCCGAGCGTGACGCTGCCGAACGCCGACGCCCGGCCCGGTGTCGCCTGGTACCGGACACGTTTCCGGCTGGACATACCCGACGGCCTCGATGCCTCACTCGGGCTGACGATCACCGACGACCCGTCGAAGGCCTACCGCGCGCTGATCTTCGTCAACGGCTGGAATTTCGGCCAGTACATCAACGGTGTCGGCCCGCAGACGACGTTCGTGCTCCCGGCGGGCATCCTCGATCCGCGCGGCGACAACACGCTGGCGATCGCCGTGACCTCGGGCGGCCTCCCCGCTGGCGGCGTGAGCACCAGCGCCACTGTCAGCGGCGGGCTGGGTGCGGTGGCACTCGTCAACCTCGGCACGGTGAGCCGTCCTCAGATGTGACACCACCGCCGTTCATTAGATGGCCGTTCCAGCGGCGAATGGCGCGGCGCGCGGAACGGGGATCGGTGTAGCCGAGGTCGCGAGCCAGCCGGCTCATGCCGACCGGCCCTGCCTGGCGGGCCCGCTGGGCGCGGGCCTGGCGCGCGGTTTCGAGTTCGGCGCGCCAGGTGGTGCCATGCTCGGCGAGGCGTCGCTGGAGGGTGCGCGTGCTGACCGCCAGGCGGCGAGCCAGGACCTGGAGGCTGGGACGGTCGTGTCCGATCATCTCGTCCAGCTGCGCCTGGAACTGCCGGTACCAGTTCATTGGTCCCCCGTGGGTTGTTGCTCTCAGCTAATTCATAATCGGCTGCGGTGGCGGGTACGGAACAGGCGGGAGCACCGGCAGGAATAGCGGCAGATTCCCGGCTAAGACTCGATAATGTTTGCCGGGGGCGCGGCCGACGGAGAATTGGGATGGCGGACGACGGTCAGACGTTGGGTGGCCTGCTGCGGGCGAGACGGGTCGCCGCCGGGCTCACCCAGGAACAGCTCGCCGAGCGGTCCGGGCTGGGGGTCCGCACGATCCGCGATCTGGAACGTGACCGGGTCCGGCGACCGCATCGTGAGTCCATCGGACTGCTCGCCACCGCCCTGGGCCTGTCGCCCGCGGCCCGCGATGAGCTGGCCAGAGCCGGGGGTCAGCCCGGCCCGTCAGGTCACCCGGCCGCGGCCGAAGGCGCCGGCGGCCCGGTGCCGCGGCAGCTTCCGCCCGCGATCAAGCATTTCACCGGGCGGGTCGATGCGCTGAAGATCCTTGGCGCCCTGATCGGCGGAGCATCCACGGGGACGGTGGTGATCTCGGCCATCGACGGGACGGCCGGGATCGGCAAGACCGCACTGGCCGTGCACTGGGCGCATCAGGTGGCGGAACAGTTTCCCGACGGGCAGCTTTACGTGAACCTGCGTGGCTTCGATCCCGGCGGGCCGCCACTGTCGCCGGGCGAGGCGATCCGCGGGTTCCTCTACGCGCTGGGCGTGCCGCCCGCGCAGATCCCGGCCAGCCTGGAGGCGCAGACGGCCCGCTACCGGTCGCTGCTGGCCGGCCGGCGCGTGCTGGTGCTCCTCGACAATGCCGTTGACGCCGGCCAGGTCCGGCCGCTGCTGCCCGGCTCGCCGGGCTGCCTGGTCGTGGTCACCAGCCGGGCGCGGCTGCTCAGCCTGGTGGCCGCCGAGGGCGCGCATCCGCTCACCCTGGACCTGCTCACCATCGACGAGGCACGCGAACTGCTGGCCCGGCGGCTCGGTGCCGAACGGGTATACCGCGAGCCGGACGCGACCGCGTCGCTGAGCGCGCTGTGCGCACGGCTGCCGCTCGCCCTGAACATCGTGGCGGCCCGCGCGGCCAGCGAATCCGCCCGGCCGCTGGCCGATCTGGCCGCACAGTTGCGCGGCGGGCGGTCCCGTCTGGACGTGCTGGACGCCGGTGACCCGGTCACCGATGTGCGGGCCGTGTTCTCCTGGTCCTACCAGTACCTCAGCGTTCCCGCCGCCCGGATGTTCCGGCTGCTGGGCGGCGTTCACCCGGGCCCGGACATCTCGGCGGCGGCTTCGGCCAGCCTCGCCGGGGTGCCGGTGGATGCCGCCCGCGAGGCGCTCGACGAGCTCACCACGGCCCGGCTGATCACCGAGCAGCCGCCCGGCCGCTTCTACTTCCATGACCTGCTGCGCACCTACGCCGCCGAGCAGGCGCGGGCGGTGGACGACGAGGCCTCGCGCCGCGCCGCCCTGCGCCGGGTGCTCGACCACTACCTGCAGGCCACCTGCCGCGCGGCCCAGCTCCTGGCCCCGGCCCGCGACCCGATCGCGTTGGCCGCGCCTTCGCCGGGAGTGGTCCGGTGCGACTTCCGCGACGATGCCGAGGCGCTGGCCTGGCTGGAGGCCGAGTACCCGGTCCTGCTCGCGGCCATAACGGTGGCGGCCGGATCCGGGCTGGATACCTACGCGTGGCAGCTTCCGTGGGGGTTGTCGGATTTCCTTCCCCGGCGCGGTCACTGGCACATGTTCGCCGGCACGCAGGAGACCGCGCTGGCCGCTTCGGAACGGCTGGGCGACCTCGATGCGCAGGCCCGCGCGCACGCCCAGCTCGGCTACGCGCACGGCATGCTCGGTTCCTACCCGGACGCGGGCACCCATCTCCACGCGGCCGCGGACCTGTACCGGCGGCTGGGCGATCGCGGCAACGAGGCGGTCGTCAACGTCATGCTCGCCCACCTGCTCGGATGGCAGGGCCTTAACCGCGAAGCCCGTGACCAGGCCCGCCGGGCCCTGGAGATCGTGTCCGGTGGCGGGTCCGGCGAATTCTTGGCGACCCAGGCCAACGCGCTCAACACCCTCGGCTGGTACAGCACGCAGCTGGGAGAGTACGCGGAGGCACTGCCGCACTGCCAGCAGGCGCTCGAACTTCTGCGCGGCCTGGGCGAGCGGCTGGGCGAGGCCGCCACGCTGGACAGCCTCGGTTACATCCACCACCGCCTCGGTCGGTACCCGGAGGCGCTTAACTACTACGAGCAGGCCCTCCGCATTTTCCGCGAGATCGGTGACAGCTACCAGCAGGCCGAAGCCCTCACCCACCTCGGCGACACCCACCACGCGCGCGGCGACGCCGCCGACGCCCGCGCCAGCTGGCGCCAGGCCCTCACCATCCTCACCGACCTGAACCACCCCGACGCCGAACCACTCCGCGCCCGCCTAACCACCCCCCGCCCCTCCGCCCCCACCCACCGCTAACCCGCCAGCGAATGCCAACCCGCCCACTGCCGCTGACTCCCCACCCACCGCTAACCCGCCCGCCCGTCCAGCGCTGACCCGCCCGGCGAACGCTGCATAGCGTGCTCTTCCCGGCGGTTTGGTAGCCTAGAGTTACGATGCATAGAACCGCTTAGCCCGACAGTTGGTCGGACGAACCGGGCAAAACGGTCCGTCAGGCGACCATCTGTCCGGCAAAGGGTCAGCCCCGAATCGGGGGTCAGCCATCGTGATTACTCGGCCCGACGATGCGGTGCCGGTAACTCAAGCGCGTCCCGTCGGCTTCCGTTATGCCGATTGTGCCGCGATTATCGCGGCGGATTGCCGTTACAGAGCATGAAATCCCGGTTCCTTATCGTGCCGATGACGCCATCGAGCCCGTGAGAGGGTGCCAATGGTGCCATCGGATCGGACTAAGGCGCGCCCAGGCCTTTGCCCTTCGTCTCCATGCAGCGCGTGCCCCTTCAGCTCCGTATAGCGCGGAAATTTCATGCTACACGGAAATTTAACCGCCGTATTCGTACATTAAATTTCCGCACAGCACGGATGTTCCGTCTTACTCCGCACCCTGTTCCAAACTTATCGGACATCTAGGCAATACTGTAGCGGGCGAGCCGCGACTTCAGCCCGCAAACTGGCCACGCGCTGCTGCAGGTGGCAGACCCTAGCCTTTCAAGATCGGCATGTGGAGACTTTCTGTGCACTTTGGAGCATTCCGGACAACGTGCGTTTGCGGCTTTTCGGAAATGTCGCCTTCCATGAGGTGAACTGTCGGCCTCGGTGAACTACACCTATCGCCATATAGCGGGCACGTGGACCTGCCACCTTGCGGTTGCCCTGTATGGACCTTGGGTGGTGAGTGGGTCTGGGTGTGAATGGCGGCAGGCCCCGGCCGGGTGGTGGCGGGGCCTGCGGGCTGGTGTGGTGCGGGGTTTAGTGGTGGTGCTGTCCGGCGGCGTGGCGGATGGCG
>JAFARZ010000346.1 GCA_019245115.1 Streptosporangiaceae bacterium
TCCTCACCACGAGGCGGATATGGCACCGCCGATGCTTCTACGTCTCACTCAAGCCCGGATAGCCCCCACATCACGGCAGGGCTCCACCACACCCCGCCAGCCTCCACCACACCCACCCCAAAAGTGCGAAACACCAGTGGAAGAAAAGGCGCCGGAAACCGGTGCCCTATCTTCCACGAGGCCCTTTTCTTCCGCGTAAGCCACCCCGACCGCCCGCAGACGACCGACGGTAGTCCAGATAAATGGTGAAATGTCCAATTTGTGCGCGGCGGCTCTGTGATAGGAGTGGTTGTTCAGGCGACGGGTATGCGGTGCCGGCGGCGGCTCTGTGAGAGGAGTGGTTGTTCGGGCGACGGGTATGCGGTGCCGGCGGCGGCTCTGTGAGAGGAGTCGTTGTTCGGGCGACGGGCATGCGGTGCGCGCGGCGGGCTGACGCGGCATAGCGCGGGGTGGACGGGTCGCGGGGCGCGCCGCAGGGCTGACGCGGCGGCTACCGTGGGCAGGCACGGTTCCCAGGTGGTTGAGCTACGGGGGTGGGGGTGGTGCTGTGGGCAGGCACGGTTCCCAGGGGGTTGAGCTACGGGAGGTGGGGGTGGGCTGGCGTGTACTACCGCGAGTCCTGCCGCACGAAAACTACAAGGAAGCTACGTCGGACTGCTTGGCTCGGACGGCTTCTGCCGCGGTGCGGAGGTCGGCCAGTTCGGATGGCGTCAGCTCCCGCTCGACCACGCGACGCACGCCGCCGGCACCAATCTCGGCTTCGACACCGAGGTAGACGCCGGAGATGCCGTACTGGCCATCCACCCACGCGCACACCGGCATGACGGCACCGGAATCCGACGCCACCGCGCGGGCCATGCGGGCCGCCGCGGCGGACGGGGCATAGTAGGCCGAGCCGGTCTTCAGCAGGCCGACGATCTCGCCGCCGCCGCCGCGAGTCCGGGTCACGAGCTGCTCGACCTCGGCGGCGTCCAGCAACCCGTACAGCGGCTTGGAGTCCACCGTGCAGGCCGACGGCACCGGAACCATCGTGTCGCCGTGCGACCCCAGGGTCAGCGTCTGCACCGAGCCAACCGGGACTCCCAGCTTCTCGGCCACGAAGTAACTGAACCGCGCCGTATCCAGCATGCCGGCCTGGCCGAGCACCCGGCCGGACGGGAAGCCGGACACCTTGGCGGCCAGGGCGGTCATCTCGTCCAGCGGGTTGGACACCACGATCAGGACCGCGTCGGGCGCGTACTTCACCACGTTCTCAACCACGTTGCGCACGATCTTGGCGTTGGTCTCGATCAGGTCCATCCGGCTCATGCCCGGCTTACGCGGCAGACCCGCGGTGATGATCACGATGCCGGATCCGGCGAGCACCTCGTAGCCCTCACCGGCCGGCCCCGTGGTCTGGCCGGTCACCTTGGTCTCGAAGCCCTCGATCGGGCGAGACTGGTTCATGTCCAGAGCCAGGCCCTCGGGGCGTCCCTCGATGATGTCGGTCAGCACGACCTCGTCGAAGATGTCGTACTCCGCCAGCCGCTGAGCCGTGGTCGAGCCGTAGAAACCGGCCCCGATGACGGCTACTTTGCCGTTGCGTGAGGTCATGGGTAGAGCCTACAAGGAGGCGAGGGCCGCGTTGAAAGTGGCCGAGGGACGCATGACCGCGGCGGCCCGCTCCGGATCGGGCCGGTAGTAGCCGCCCAGCTCCACCGGCGACCCCTGGACCGCGATCAGCTCGTCGACGATGGCCTGCTCCTGCTCGGCCAGGGTCTTCGCGAGCGACCCGAACGCCGAGGCCAACCCCGGATCAGCCGTCTGCGCGGCCAGTTCCTGAGCCCAGTACAGCGCCAGGTAGAAGTGCGAGCCCCGGTTGTCGATGCCGCCGAGCTTGCGGGACGGCGAGCGATCCTCGTTGAGGAACGTCTCGGTCGCCCGGTCCAGCGTCGAGGCCAGCACCTGAGCGCGATCGTTGCCGGTGATCCGGGCCAGGTGCTCGAAGCTGGCGGCCAGCGCGAAGAACTCACCCAGGCTGTCCCAGCGCAGGTAGTTCTCCGCGACAAGCTGCTGGACGTGCTTGGGCGCCGACCCGCCCGCTCCGGTCTCGAACAGGCCGCCGCCGCCGAGCAGCGGAACGACCGACAGCATCTTGGCGCTGGTGCCGAGCTCCAGGATCGGGAACAGGTCGGTGAGGTAGTCGCGCAGCACGTTACCGGTCACGGAGATCGTGTCCTCGCCCCGGCGGATCCGCCGCAGCGAGTACTGCGTGGCCTCAACCGGAGAAAGGATCTCGATGACCAGGCCCGAAGTGTCGTGGTCGCCCAGATAGGACCGCACCTTCTTGATCAGCTCGGCGTCATGGGCGCGCGACGAGTCCAGCCAGAACACGATGGGATCGCCGGTGATACGAGCCCGTTCCACCGCCAGCCGCACCCAGTCGCGGATCGCGACGTCCTTGGTCTGGCACATACGGAAGACATCGCCCCGGCTGACCTGGAGGGTCAGCACCGTCTGACCGGCGCCGTTCACCACGCGGACGATGCCGTCGGCATGGACCTTGAACGTCTTGTCGTGGCTGCCGTACTCCTCGGCGGCCTGCGCCATCAGCCCCACGTTCGGCACCGAGCCCATCTTCGCCGGATCGTAGGCGCCATTGGCCTTGCAGTCGTCGATGACCGCCTGGTAGACGCCCGAGTAGCTGGAGTCCGGGATCACCGCGAGCGTGTCGTGCTCCTCGCCGTCCGGCCCCCACATGTGCCCGCCGATTCGGATCATCGCGGGCATCGAAGCGTCCACGATCACGTCGCTCGGCACATGCAGGTTGGTGATGCCGCGGTCGGAGTCAACCATGGCGAGCGGCGGGCCAGCCGCCATCTCCGCCTCGAACGAGGCGCGGATCTCGTCTCCGCCGGGCAGCGAGCCGAGGCCGCGGAAGATCGAGCCCAGCCCGTCCTCGGGAAAGAGCCCGGCCTCGGCCAGCCGCATCCCGTAGCGAGCAAACGTCCTGGGGAAGAACGCGCGCACCGCGTGCCCGAACAGAATCGGGTCGCTGACCTTCATCATCGTCGCCTTGAGGTGCAGCGAGAACAGCACGCCATCCGCCTTCGCCACCTCGATCTGGGCGGCCAGGAACTCATCGAGGGGGCCGACGTGCATGACCGAGGTATCCACGACTTCGCCCGGCAGCACCGGGACGTGCTCACGCAGGACGGTGAGATCACCGCTGCGCTCCGTCAACTCGATGCGAAGCTCGTCCTGCGAATCAAGCACCACCGACCGTTCGGTATGACAGAAGTCTTTGGCGGTCATGCTCGCCACCCGGGTCAGCGAGTCAGCGACCCAGGCGCCCATACGGTGCGGATGGGTCCTGGCGTAGTTCTTCACCGCCGCGGGCGCGCGGCGGTCGGAGTTGCCCTGGCGCAGCACCGGGTTGACCGCGCTGCCCTTCACCTTGTCGTAGCGGGCGCGGATCTCGCGCTGCGTTTCGTCGGAAGGCTCGTCCGGGTAGCCGGGCAGCGCGTAGCCCTGGGCCTGCAATTCGGCGATGGCGGCCTTCAGCTGCGGAACCGAAGCGGAGATGTTCGGGAGCTTGATGATGTTCGCCCGGAGCTCATGGGTCAGCTCCCCCAGCTCGGTCAGCGCGTCGGGGATCCGCTGGTCCTCGCGCAGGTAGTCGGGGAAGACCGCGAGGATGCGCCCGGCCAGCGAGATGTCGCGGGTTTCGAGGGTGACCCCGGCCTTGGCCGCGTAGGCCGCGACGATCGGCAGGAACGAGTACGTCGCCAGCAGGGGCGCCTCGTCGGTGTGCGTGTAGATGATCGTCGAATCGGTCACGGTCACTCCGTCGTGTTGTGCGGCTCGGTATCGGTCGCCGTCGCCGTCGCGGTCACGGTCACGGTCGCGGTCACGGTCCGCGGCAACTTACTTGACATCAAGATATCCGATAAGCATCAGAACGCGTTATGCAACCACAGCGCGAGCCCGAGCACACCGCCGCCGAGCACGGTGAACGCCAGCACGTCCACGACCTTGCTGCGCGAGGCAAGCGGGCCCGCGTAGCGCGGCGGCAGCGCCACCCTGGCCACCGCGGCGACCAGCAGCGCGCACCCGGCCAGCCCGGCCCCGATGCCGGTGTACCGCGATCCGCGCAGCGCGATGAGCAGGCCCACGACCACACCGGTCAGCACCACCAGGTACGTCAGGACGCCGACGACACCTCGGTCGCTGTCGCCACCACGGCTGACGGGGCGGACCTGGGGATCCGGGTTATGTTGCACGAGCCTCACAAGCCTCCTGCGGCAGTTTACCTGCGCGAGGTAGGAGGGTAACGAGAAGGTGAGACATCACTAACGGCACCGATAGACGGGAGGGTCCGCCGTGGATACACCGTTCCTCCGTATCGAGGACAGCGGCGACGTCATATCGCTAGCCAAGGAGGTTACGACGGTGGGGCGGGGGGCCGGGGTGGACATCCGCCTGGACGACCCCAGCGTGTCCCGGCTGCACGCGGAACTGGTGCGCCGGGGGCCCTATGTGTACGTGACCGACCTCGGTTTATCACGTAACGGAACCCGGGTGAACGGGCGGCCGGTCGCCCGCCGGGTCCTTGAGGAAGGCGATGTGCTGAGCTTCGGCGCGGCACGATGCCGGATCGGCGGCCTGCTCACCGAAGTGCTGGACGCTGAGGCGGAAATGCGGCGTTCGGCCACGCCCGAGCTGACCAGGCGCGAGCTCGACGTGCTGACCTCGCTGTGCCGGCCGGCGCTGTCCGACGAGGCCTTCGCCACGCCCGCTACCGCGGTGGAGATCGCCGCCGACCTGGTGGTCACCGAAGCCGCCGTCAAGCAGCACCTGCTCCGGCTCTACCAGAAGTTCCGGATCCCCGAAGGCACCAACCGCCGGACCCGGCTGGCCAACGAGGTAGTCGCGCTGGGCCTGGTCCGGCCGCTGCCGCTGGCCGACTTCGGGTCAGAGACGGGTGTGCCCGGTCAGCCAGGTCGCCGTCCGAGTGACCAGCGAATGCAGTGACGGGATCTTGGGCAGCATCGGCAGGTGCGGGATCACCGCCACGTGCGGGACGCTCGGGGCGGTCGCCGGCCAGAAGTACGGCGGCTGTGACATCGCGATCGTCACAGCCGCCGCGGCCAGTGCCCAGCTGGCGAGCGCGGCGGCCGTGGCCGACATGGGGGTGCGGGACAGGGCCCCGGCTATCTGACGGAGCTGACGCCGGGGCCGTCGTGAGCCGGGGCCGATCGCGTAGCAGATGACGGCGGCCGCTGCGCCGAAGGCGGGTGCCTTCGGCGTTCCGGCGTGATGCGTCAGGGCGATCGTGGCGGCCCACCCGGCCAGGCCGCACACGATGGCGAACGGCGCCAGCATGATCGTGGTGAGCAACGCCCTGGCCAAGGTCAGCGGGGCGAGCAGGATGGCGAGCGGGCCGCGGGCGACCAGGTGGTGCTGGGCGGTGTCCGCGGCGCGCAGCAAGGTGATGACGGCCAGCGACGCGATCAGGCCGGCCACCGGAAGGGCGACGGTGAGCGCCGCGGCGGCCACGGTGAACGCGAGCCCGGGCAGCCAGCCAGGGTGGGCTGCCTCGCCGGCCGGGCGAGCGGCGCGGACCGGGCGGCCAGCCGGAGGATCGTCCGGGATGCCTGCCCGGCCGATCGGGCCGGGCGGCAGCAGCGGGGCCGATGGGATGGCCCTGGGCCGGGCTTGGGCTTGTCCGCTGGGGTAGCCGTTGTTTCCTGGACGGGCCGGGTACAGCTGGCGGCGCTCCAGGGGATCAAGCGCGGTCAGCGTGTCGAGGTTGGTCTCGGAAAGCGCTTTTGGCGAGCCGTTGCCGTTTAGGCCGTTGCCGTTCAGGCCGACCGCGGCGGCTGCTGCTGCGGCCGCGGCGGTCGCGGCGGTCGCGGCGTAGCCGTCGCGGCAGGAGGCGCCCAGCCACGTGGCGGCGGGCCTCCGGGCCGGGTCCCTGGCCAGCGCGGCGGACACCAGCGGCACCAGCGGCGCGGGGACGCCGGCGAGGTCGGCACGGCCGGAGATCACCCGGAAGAAGATCGTCTCGAACGACCCGGTGCCGTATGGCGGGCGGCCGGTCGCGGCGAAGGCAACCGTGGCACCCCACGAGTGCACGTCTGACGCCGGGCTGCTCGGCTTGCCTTCGATCACCTCGGGGGCCAGGTAGCCGGGAGTGCCCATCACCATGCCGGTCTGCGTCAGCCGGGTGGCCTCCGGCGCCTGCGCGATGCCGAAGTCGATAACCACCGGCCGGTCGTCGGTCAGCATCACGTTGCCGGGCTTGAGGTCGCGGTGCACGATACCCGCCGCGTGGATCGCCGCCAGCGCCTCGGCCAGGCCGGTCGCGAGCCGTTGCACGCCGCTGGCGGACAGCGGGCCTTGTCTTCGTACCAACTCGTCCAGCGTGGGACCGGGCACGTACCTGGTCACGATGTAGGGGAACTCCCCCGTCACGTCGGCATCCAGGACCTCAGCCACATACGGGCTGTGAACGCGGCGCATCGTCTCCACCTCGCGGATCAGACGGCGGCGCGCGTTCACGTCTCCGGCAACCCAAGGGCGGAGCACCTTAAGAGCCACCAGGCGGCCCTCCGGGTCACGCGCGAGGTGAACTACCCCCATGCCGCCCTCACCGAGCCGGTCCTGGAGGCGGTACGGGCCCAGGGAGGCGGGCATTCGTTCCGTCGCAGGCATCCTGCATACAGAGTACGGATGGTTGGCCGCTTTGGGGGCGATCAGAAAATAACCATTTACAACGAACGGCAGTGGTGCTGCGCCCTGAGACCTGCTTGGTCACTCAGGGTCAGGCGCTACGAGCCGGCGACGAGTTTGCGCAGCGCCTGCGCGGCCTGAGCGTTCTGTTCGGCGTGGGTGACGAGAGCACTGGCCAGGGCCGTGGTCCATTCGCTGAGCGGGACCGTCTGGCGAGACAGCACCACGCCGCGCACGGCGCGGCAGATCTCCGCCACCGGCCGGCCATTCTGCACACTGAGCGTCATCTGCTGATCACCGAGGCGCACTATGATCCTGGTCACCTCGCCGGCGCGCCCGCGCATCCGGTCGCCCATCGACTGCTTCCGCTCCACGGTCACGAAGTCGGGCGGCAGAGCGTCGCTCAGCGACTGGGTCAGCACCTTGGCGTAGACCGCCACGTCGGCGCTGTCAGCGCGGAGCGCGGCGGTGACCATGTCCAGCGAGAGCGCGTCGTCATACTCAGTCATCTGTCAGCCCCATAGCGTTTCGATGCCGTGATTCTAAGGGGGTTTATCCCGGGGAGGTAAACACGGACTATCCCGGGGGGTAAAAACCAACCCCCCGGACCCCCCGACCGGCGACGCTGTGCTTGCCCGGGGGGCAGACACCAACCCCCCGGACCCCCCGACCGGCGACGCTGTGCTTGCCCGGGGGGCAGACACAAACCCCCCGGACCCCCCGACCGGCGACGCTTCTCGCCGTTAGATTCGCCCGGCCGGGAGGCCCCTGCGGGACCTCCGCGGCCGGGCGAGCGCGAAACTCGCTGCCGCTCGCCGCGCTGCCGCCGTGGTCACAGGGCGAGCGCGAAGCTCGTTCGTGCTCGCCGCGGGGGGGTCTGTAGCAGCTCGCGCTCCGATGGCCTGGCCTCGAGGGGGATGGTTGGCGCAACGTACCCCGCCTGGGGGGATGGTTGGCGCAACGTACCCCTTCGCGGGGGAGCCCGGGAATCCAAGCGAGTGCTGTTCTCGGCTCGCAACGCCTCGGTCCGGCAGGACGATATGCGCCTTTGTTGCAAAGCGGACGCCATCCGGCCCTGACCCGTGGAAGGAAAGGGCCCTGCGGAAGGAAGGGCGCTGGTTTCCGGCGCCTTTTCTTCCGGATGGCTCCTAACTTCCACAAAGTGGCTGGTCAGTGTGCCCGGTATGCGGCGATACGTGAAAGTTCATTGGGCTGCGCGTATACGGCGAAGGCGGCAATGGCAGGATATGTCGGGAATATGAGCTGTTCCGGAAATGCGTGCATTGGGGGAACGGTCCACGCTTTTATGGGGAAGCCGATCCCCCAATCGCGGTTAGAGGTCAGAGCAGGCGGAGCTGGCGGTCGGCGGGGCGGCGGGGGCGGCCCGATGGACGGGGCGCGTTGAGCAGTCGCTGGTCGATGGCGGCCAGAAACGGCGAGCGCCCCGCGTTCTGCTGCGCACCGAACCTGGTGCGGCGGCCGGCGCAGGTGAGGAACAGCTTGCCGCGGGCCCTGGTCATCGCGACGAACAATAGCCGCCGTTCCTCGGCCGTGTCGGCCTCCGAAGCCAGGGCGGCCCCCGGCAGCCGCAGCGGGAGCAGGCCGTTCTCACAACCAGCCAGGAAGACAACCTCGAACTCCAGGCCCTTGGCGGCGTGCAGGCTCAGCAGCGTGATCGCTTCCGCCCGTGGGTCCAGCGCGTCGGTCTCCGCACCGAGAGCGATCTCGTGGTAGAAGCGTTCGATGTCAGCGCGGCATCGACGGGCAAGCGGCATGAGAACTTCGCCTGCCGCGCGGACGTCGGCCACCATCGGGTCCCGTTCGCCGCGCGACTTCGTTATCGCTGATACCGCGGCGGCCACCCTGGCCGGCACGTCGGGCAGCTTCGGCCCCTCTGACACCAGGCGCATCTCGCGGATGATGTCCGCCGCTCCCGCGCGCCGCGCGAGCAGGTCGTGTGAGCGCTTCTGATACGGCAGCCCGGCGCGGGTCAGCGCCTGGCCCAGCGCACCGGCCTGCGCGTCGGTGCGGTACAGCACCGCCACGTCGGAAAGCCCGATCTTGCCGTGGCCGTGCCCGTCGGCCCGACCGCTGTCCAGGGAGTGGAAGGACGCGCCGCCCAGCAGACCATCGACCGTGGCGGCGATCCACGCTGCCTCGGCGGGCTCGTCCGCGGTCTCGTGAAAGGTCACGACGTCGGTTCGCGGATCGCTTCGCGCGCTGGCGCCCCATGCGGCCGAGGACGAGGCCGACCGGCTGGGAACCAGCGTCGACGGGGCGATGGCCTGCATCGCGGCGGTCACTATCAGCGGGTGAGAGCGATAGTTCGTGGCCAGCTCCACCGTGGTGGCGTTGCCGAAGTCTTCGGTGAAGCGAAGGAAGAATCCGACGTCCGCGCCACGGAAACCGTAGATCGCCTGATCCGGGTCGCCGATAGCGGTCAGGCCTCCGCCGTCGCCGCTGAGCTGGCGGAGCAGCCGGTACTGCGTGGCGTCGATGTCCTGGTACTCGTCCACGCTGACGTACCGCCAGCGATCGCGTAGCGCGGCGGCGATGTCCGGATGCTCATCGAGCAGCGCGACGGTCAGCTCGACGAGGCCGTCGAAGTCCATCAGCCCGCGTGCGGCCAGCGCGCTACGCAGCGCTTGTTTGCTGTCCGCGCTATCCGCGTCGGCGTCGAGCCTGGCCAGTAGTTCACGTCCGGCCCGCTCGGACCCGGCCAGCTCGATGGCGACGCTGAGCGCGGCCGCCTCGTCCGCCACCCCGAACCCCGGTGGCAGCCCGGCGACCTCATGATGCTCGCGCAGAATCCGCAGGCCCAGGCCGTGGAAGGTGGTCACGGTGAGCTTGTCGTCTTCGTTCAAGCACAACGCGGCAAGCCGGTCGCGCATCTCCTGCGACGCGCGGCGGGTGAACGTGATCGCGAGGAACTGGCTGGCGGGGACGCCTTGCTCCATGACCTGATGCGCGATGCGATGGGTCAGCGTGCGGGTCTTGCCAGTGCCGGGTCCCGCGATGATCAGCAGCGGCCCGGGCGCGGTCGCCGCATCCCGCTGATCCGGGTCGAGCCCGTCCAGCACGGAACCCGTATCGCCCCCAAATCCCGAAATGTCGGACTTGTACGCTAGCGGTCGAGGGGGCGTTGCTGGTGTGGGAAGCGCTACTGATATGGGGGACGGAGCAGGAGTGTGTGCCGCTGATCTGTCCGTCGTTCTGGCTGGTGTAGCAGCCGAAACGCCAGACGTCTGGGGGATGTCGAACAGCCCGGTCATGCCGAACAGCGCTCCGCCGTCGAGTTCGCCGGGCTGGAACAGCCGGATGGTGCCGTACTCGCCGTCGTAACCGGCGTCCCTGATCACCTCACCGCGACGCAGCCTGGCGATCGCCTCGCTCACCCGCGCGCCGCCGATCCGGTGCAGATCCTCCAGCGGAACCTCGCGCAGGATGCTCAACTCCGGGCCCACCGAGGCAACCAGCCGGTCTACCTCCCTGGTCACCTTCTTACTCTTCGGCCCGGTACCCAGGATCTCCCCCATGATTTCGGGCAACTGCACCAGGCAGGTGAACCCCGCGGCGCCAGAAGGCCGGAATCCGGCCGGCCGGTCGGCCAGCTCGGCCACGCGGTGCAGCACACCGACGGTGAGGAGCTTGCCGCAGGCCGGACATCTGGTGTCCAGCTCACGCGTGCGCTCGGGTTCGAGCCGGACCCCGCACTTGCGGTGACCGTCCAGGTGGTACTTCCCCTCCTCGGGAAAGAACTCGAGCGTGCCCGCCAAGCCTTCGCCGGTCCGCAGCGCGTCCGCCATCGCGAAGTAGTCCAGGCCGGTGCCGAACAGCGTCGCCTCACGGCCCAGCATTGGCGGCGAATGCGCGTCGGAATTGCTGACCAGGCGGTAACGATCGAGCGAGGAGCAGGCCCAGTTCATCTCCGGGTCCGAAGACAGGCCGGTCTCCAGCGCGAATATGTGCTCGGCGAGGTCGGCGTAGCAGTCCTGCACCGCGTCGAAGCCCGACTTGGAGCCGAGTACGGCGAACCACGGCGTCCAGATGTGCGCGGGCACCAGGAAGCAGCCAGTGCCGGCCGACAGCGTTATCTCCAGCAGATCGCGTGAATCCAGGCCGAGGATCGGCCTGCCGTCCGAGGCCAGGTTGCCGATCCTGGCCAGCGCGACGGCGATCCGGTCCGCGGCCTCGAAGTCCGGGGCGTAGATGAGGTGATGCACCTTCCTGGTGCGCTCGTCGCGGCGGTAGATCGTGGATATCTCCGCCGACAGCATGAACCGGACAGGGCCGCTGCAAACCGATGGCACATCACGCTCGAGCCGTTGCTCGAGATCCGGCCGCATCCGGAACAAGCCGGGCTCCGCCGGGACCAATGTCTCTTTGAGTTCCGCCATCCACGCCGGGTGGGTGAAGTCGCCCGTGCCGAGCACGGTGAGTCCCTTGCGCAACGCCCACCAGGACAGATGCTCAATGTCACAATCCCTGCTACAGGCGCGGGAGAACCGAGAATGAACATGCAGATCAGCGATGAACATGTTTCCCCTGGCGGATGGCGACCACGATCGGCGCGCGGCGCTGGATTGGCCTGTGCCTACGGCCGCGGCGCGACGCCGCGTCGAATCCTCCCACGGCGAGATGCCGTCCGCCGGGATATCGCGACGGGACCCAGGCCCTCGCAGGCCATCGCCCCGCGGCGTGTCGCCCGCCACCGCGTGACCGATACCCGATATGTCGGATAAACGGGACAGCGAGGCGCGCGGATTCGCACCGTTCGCGCGACAGATGTGACTTCCCATGGAACATTCGAGCCCTGCGGAACTTCGGGCGCCGGTTTCCGGCACCTTTTTCTCCATGAGGCTCCAACCTTCCACGTCAGCAAGCGTCACGCGCGCACAAAGGGGACGAATGGTGAAATGTCGGGCGCGGGCGGAGGGGTGCGGGGGAGGCGGGTGGCGAGGGTGAGGGGGAACGCGGCCGGCGGAGCGGCAGGGGAAGGCGGCCGGCGGAGTCGCAGGAGGAACGCGGGCGGAGGGAGTGCGGAGGAAAAGGCGGCCGGCGGAGTGGCGGGGGAAACGCGGGAGGCGGGTGGCGGGGTGGGTGCGGGGGGAGGCGGGTGGGGGGTGCCGGGGTGGGGTGAGGGGGGATTGGGGG
>JAFARZ010000063.1 GCA_019245115.1 Streptosporangiaceae bacterium
GAGTGGCGCAGATCGCCGCCGTCGCCCTGCTGATCGACTACACCGTCACGGTGGCGGTGCAGACCGCGGCCGGCGCCGCGGCCATCGTGTCCGCGTTCCCGGCGCTCGGCAACGTGCCAGGAATCCGCGGTCAGAACATGCTGCTGCTGATCTCCGTGGTCGCGATCCTGATCATGTGCTACGGGAACCTGCGGGGCATCCGGGAGGCGGGCAAGGCGTTCGCGCTGCCGACCTACCTGTTCTCCGGCTCGGTCATCATCATGATCCTGGCCGGGCTGGTCCGGGAAGCGTTCGGTAACCTGCACGCCGTCGATCCCGCCACGCTCCATGGCACCTTCTACCAGCATGGCAACGGGCAGGGCCTGATCTCTTTCGTGATGATCTTCGTCCTGTTGCGGGCGTTCGCGAACGGCGGGTCGTCGCTGACCGGTATCGAGGCGGTCTCCAACGCGGTCAGCGCGTTCCGGCCGCCCGAGGGACGCAACGCGAGGCAGGTACTGGTCACCCAGGGAGTCATCCTGGCCTTCCTGGTCGGCGGCATCTCCTGGCTCGCCCATGTGACGCACGCCACACCGTATCTTTCCGGCACGCCCACCGTGATTGCCCAGGAGGCCAGCACGATCTTCGGCGGCGGCTTCGGCCGGGTGCTGTTCTACTTCGTGCAGGCCGCCACCGCGCTGATCCTGTTCACCGGCGGCAACACCAGCTTCAACGGCTTCCCGTTCCTGGCCAGCTTCGTCGCCGAGGACGCGTTCCTGCCACGCTGGCTGACCAAGCGCGGGCACCGGCTGGTGTTCTCCAACGGCATCATCGTGCTGACCGTGGTGGCCCTCGCGCTGATCATCACCGTGGGCGCCAACGTCAACAACCTGGTGCCGTTCTACGCGATCGGCGTGTTCACCGGCTTCTCGATGGCCGGCTTCGGCATGGCCAGGTATCACGTCCGGCACAAGGAGGCCGGCTGGCGCCGGCGGCTGGTGATCAACTTCGGCGCGGGCCTGCTCAGCGCGCTGGTGGTGCTCATTTTCGCGGTGACCAAATTCACCGAGGGCGCCTGGCTGGTGGTGATCATCGGGCCGGTGCTTGTCCTGGTGCTGATCCGGCTGAATCGCCAGTACCGGGCCGAGGCCCGTGTGCTCGAGGTGATCGGGGAGCGCCGGGCCGCTGTCAGACGGCCGCAACGCCAGCCGAACTACACCCGCCGGGTCGTCCTGGTGTTCGTGGACGAGCTTGACGTGTCCACGCTGGGGGCGCTGCGGTACGCCAGGAGCCTGCGGCCCACCGCGCTCCGCGCGGTCCACTTCGTCATCGACACCGAGCAGGCCGAAAAGCTCCGCGGGGAGTGGGTCAACTTCGTCGATGACGTCCCGCTCGACCTCATCAACACCCCGGACCGCAGGCTGCTGCGGGCCTCGGCGGAACTGGTCAATGAAAAGGCACACGTGCCGGGCACGCAGGTGACGGTCATCCTGCCCCGGCGCAGCTTCTCTCCGCTGCTCGGACGGTTGCTGCACGACCGGACCGCCGACAAGATCGCCGCCGTGGTCAGCAGCATCCCCAACGCGGCGGCCACCATCATCCCGTTCGACGTGCAGAGCCGGGTCCGGGTGCTGGCCGAGCGGCAGGCGGGCCTGGCCAAGACGGCGGCTCTGGCCGTCGGCACCGGTCCCGACGGTGACAGTGCCAATGGTGACGGGGCCAATGGTGACGGGGCCAATGGTGACGGGGTCTCCGCCAGCGCCGGCGGCCCGGTCGCCGTCGTCCCGGCGCCGGAACCGCAGGTGGAGAAGTATGAACGACCCGAGCCGTCACCCGATGTGGTTCCCATCGGTGAGATAGTGAGGCCGGGCAGCGTTACGGTGGAAGGCCGGGTCCGCTCGGTGGAGATCAAGCCCGTCCAGCACAACTTCGTGCTCGTCTACGAGATATGCGACGCCACCGGCGACCTGACCGTGCAGTTCTACGGCCGGTCCAAGATACCCGGCGTCGAGCCGGGCACCAAGATCAGGCTGCACGGGAACGCGGGACTGAAGGACGGCAGACCCCTCATGATCAATCCGGCATACGAGCTAGTTCATATGCCGGATTGATCATGACCGGGTGACCGTCGTCGGGGAATCCCACCATGCCACGCAGCCGGACCCGGGCGCCGCACACCAGGCCCGGTATCTGCGAGCGGCCGTAGAACATCATGGTGAGGTTCCCGGTGCCGTCGGAGATCTCGAAGGCCAGCACCGAATTCCGCTCCACCTGCCGGACTTCGATCACGTGGATGCGGCCCTCGACGGTGGCCTTACCGGCCGCGGTCAGCGAGCCGATAGGCGTGACCCCGGCGGCTCGCAGGCGCTTGTCCAGGTCACCGTCCGCCCGCGCCTTCGCCGCCTTGGCACCGCTGTCAGCGGCCACCTGCGCCTCCTCGGCCCTGATGCGCCGGTCCCCGGCCTTCGGGTCGGGGGCGGCGACGGCTTTCAGGGCCTGCCGCTCCTGGAGCACCCGCACCCGGCTCTCCACGTCATAGGGGATGATGGTCGCCGCGGACCGCGGGATACGGCTCACCACGGCGGCGATCTTGTCGGCGGTCCGGTCGTGCAGGAGCCGGCCGAGCAGCGCCGAGTAGCTGCGCCGCGGCAGCACCACCGTCACGTGCGTGCCGGGGTCGCTCACTTCCTGCTCGACCAGTTCGGCGGCCGCCCTGGTCAGCCTGCGGTCCGGGCAGTCGATGAGGTCAAGGACGACGCCTCGGTCGGCGCGTGCCCACTTCGCCTGAAGTTTCTCGGCGCGGACGCTGTCGATGACGAAGTGAACGGCGCGTATCGAGGTCGGACGCAGGCTCCTGGCGTACCGCAGCGCGGCCAGCGTGGCGAGGTCGAAGCTGTCCACGAACACGAACACGGTGCGGCGGGTGTAGTGCGGCGGAGGCGGCGGCTGGTGACCGGTGATGGTCTCCAGCACGTCCGCCTCGGCCCGGTACTCCTGGTTGAGCCGGATGAGCGCCGGGACCAGCACGGCGAAGAGCACCAGGACCACCCAGGCGCCCTCGGTGAACTTCACCACCGCGAAGATGATCACCACGATCAGGGTGAGCGCGCCGGCCGAGGCGTTGATGATCATGCGGCGTCGCCAGCCGGGGATGCGGTGCCGGCTGTGGTACCGGGCCATGCCGAAGCCCGCCATGGAGAAGGCGGTGAACACGCCGATCGCGTACAACGGCACCAGGCTGTTGACGTCGGCGTCCTTCACGATCAGCAGCGCGACCGACACGATCGTCAGCAGGATGATCGCATTGGAGAACACCAGCCGGTGGCCGCGCTTGAGCAGCCACCGGGGCAGGAACGAGTCTCCCGCGACGTAGCTGGTCAGGAACGGGAAGCCGTTGAAGCTGGTGTTGCCGCCGGTGTAGAGGATCAGCATGGTCGCGGCCTGCACGGTGTAGAACAGCACCCGGCCGAAGCCGCTGCCGAAGACCAGCTGGGCCTCCTGCGCCAGCACCGTCGGGTAACCGGCCACGTACGGCGTGGCGTGCGTGGCGTGCGCCAGCCAGGAGATGCCGGCCACCAGGGTGCCGAGGATTATTCCTTCGGCGATGAGCACCTGCCTGGCATTGCGCCCTTCCGGCGGCCGGAACGCGCCGACCGCGTCGCTGACCGCCTCGATGCCGGTCAGCGAAGCGCCGCCGTTGGCGAACGCGCGCAGCAGGGTGAAGATCATGACGCCGGTGAGGAGGCCCTCGGTGCCCGCGCCCAGCGTGTAGGTCCCGTGCAACGTGTGGGGGTCGATCGCGTGCAGGTTGCCCAGCACCTGCCGGATGAGGCCCACGACGATCATCAAGATCACCGAGCCCGCGAACAGGTACGTGGGCACGGCGAAGGCCCGGCCCGCCTCCTTGATGCCGCGCAGGTTGCCGTAGCACATGAGCAGGACCACGCCGATGGTGATCTCGAGCTTGTACGGGCCGACGGCGGGGAACGCGGAAGCCACGGCCGCGGTGCCGGCCGCGGTCTGCACCGCCACGGTGACGATGTAGTCGATGAGCAGCGCGACCGCGCAGATCTGCGCGATCCTCGGCCCGAAGTTCTCCCGGGCCACGACGTACGAACCGCCCGGCCTGATGTAGACCATGACGATCTCGCGGTAGGAAAGCACCACGAGAGTCATCACGAACAGGATGACCAGCGTCATGGGAAGGATCAGGGTGAACGCCGCGAGCCCGGCCATGGGAAGCAGGGCGATGAGGATTTCCTCGGTGCCGTAGGCGGAGGAGGAGATGCCGTCCGGGGACAGCACACCCAGGGCAAGCGGTTTAGACAGCCGCTGCTCGCCGAGGTCCTGGTTGACCAGCGGCGGCCCGAGCAGCCGGCGTTTGGTGGAATACCAGAAGCTGTCCGGCAGGCCGGTGCCCCTGTCGAGCAGGCCAACTGCCTTCCGTGTGGCCACTGATCTGTGCCTTTCGTGCAAACTTTGGGAAGGACTACTCGGTACACCATATGTTCATCCGGGCATGCCAAGGTTGCGGAGCGAAAATGACCATTACACCAGCGTCCGGGTCCGCCGGGGCGGGTACCACGCCCGGCGGCAGAGCGACGCTGCGATTGTCCCGGCTGCTCAGACGGCAGATAGCCGACCGCAGCGGGGAATCACTCGGGAAGGTCGCGGACGTGATCGTCCGGCTGCGCGGGTCGGACTACCCGCTGGTCACCGGCCTGGTGGCGGCGGTGGGCGGGCGTGAGGTCTTCGTCCCGGTCGACCAGGTGAGCGACCTCGAGGCCGACCCGATCCGGCTGTCCAGCGCGAAGCTCGACCTGCGGCACTTCGAGCGGCGGGACGGCGAGGTGCTGCTGCGCGCCGACGTGCTCGGGCACCGGCTGATCGACGTGAAGAACGCTCGCCTGGTGCGGGCGGCCGACCTGGAACTGGCCCGCGATGCCGCGGCCGGAGGCCCAGGCCAATTCAACACCGCGGCCGGAGGCCCAGGCCAATCAGACGCTGACGAGTGGGTCCTGGCCGGCGTCGATACCCGGCGGCGTCCACGGCGGCTGTTCGGCCTGCTCAGCCCGGAAGCGCTGGACGACGACGCGCCCACCAGGGACTGGCACGACTTCGAGTGGCTGATCGGTCACGCCGGAAGCGCGCTGCTGCGCGGGCCGTTCGGCCGGATTCGCAGGCTCAAGCCCGCCCAGATCGCGGATCTGCTCGAGGAAGCCTCCAAGGAAGAGGAGACCGAGATCCTCGGCCAGGTACACGCCGACCCCGAACTGGAGGCGGACGTCTTCGAGGAACTCGACGAGGACCTGGCCTCGCGGCTGCTCGGCGCCCGTACCGACGCCGAGATCGCGCAGGTGCTGTCTAGGATGCGAGCCGACGACGCCGCCGACGCGATCGCGGAACTGCCCCAGCGACGCCGGCAGCCGGTGCTCGACCTGCTGCCGCCTGGGCAGCGGACCAAGGTGATGACGCTGCTGGGCTTCAACGCCACCAGCGCCGGTGGCCTGATGGGCATGGACTTCGTCTCCCTGCCCACGATGGCGACGGTCGCGGACGCGCTGGACAAGGTGCGCGAGTCCACCACGCTCCAGTCGGAGGCGCTGACCAGCGTGCACGCGGTGGACGACGGGGGCTGTCTGCGCGGGGTGGCGAACCTGGTCACGCTCATCCAGTCCGGGCCGGACATCACGCTGATCGACGTCTGCGACACCGATCCGGTCCGGGTCGGCGCGGATACCGATGTGGTCGACGTGGCGGTGCTGATGACCGACTACAACCTCATAACCATCCCGGTCGTCGATGACGAGCGTCGGCTGCTCGGCGTCATCACCGTCGATGACGTGCTGGAAGTCAGCCTGCCGGATGACTGGCGCCGACGCGAGGCCGCGGAGCCGCCGGACGCCCGCCACGGGGACGGCCATTGACCGCGCGCGACGAGCAGTCCCGGCGTGCAGCGGCCGCGCCGCTCGCTCGCCCGGCCGCGGTGCTGGACGAGGCGCACCTCGGCGACATCGAAGGCGCGTTCGGCCGGATAAGCCTGGACGCCGACCCGCGGCGCAGCGGGCTCAAGCGCAAGCTGATCACGTTCCTGGCCATCATCGGGCCTGGGCTCATCGTCATGGTGGGCGACAACGACGCGGGCGGTGTGTCCACCTACGCCCAGGCGGGTCAGAACTACGGCTACAGCCTGCTGTGGACGCTGCTGTTGCTGATCCCGGTGCTGATCGTCAACCAGGAGATGGTGGTCCGGCTCGGCGCGGTGACCGGCGTGGGCCACGCCCGACTGATCAACGAGCGGTTCGGCCGGTTCTGGGGCTGGTTCAGCGTCGGCGACCTGTTCATCCTCAACTTCCTGACCATCGTCACCGAGTTCATCGGCGTCTCGCTCGCGCTACGGTATTTCGGCGTCACCCCCTACGTCTCGGTACCGGTCACCGGGGCTCTGCTGATCGGAATCACGGCCAGCGGCAGCTTCCGCCGCTGGGAACAGGCCATGCTGGCGTTCATCGCGGTCAGCCTGGTGCTCATACCACTGGCCTTCCTGTCCGGTCCGCACTACGGCTCGATCTTCTACCACCTGTTCGTGCCCGGGGTCCAGGGGGGCTTCAACTCCACCGCCGTGCTGCTCATCATCGCCATCGTCGGCACCACCGTGGCCCCCTGGCAGCTGTTCTTCCAGCAGTCCAACGTGATCGACAAACGCATCACGCCGAGGTTCATCGGCTACGAGCGGGCCGACACCACGCTCGGCGCGTTCGTCGTGGTGGGCGGCGCGGCAGCGGTCATGGTCGTGGCCGTCTACGCGATCCGCGACACGCATCTGGCCGGCCACTTCACCGACGCGCTCGGCGTGGCCCACGCGCTCGGCGACCACCACAGCCAGGTGCTCGGGGCGCTGTTCGCCATCGTGCTGCTCGACGCCAGCATCGTCGGCGCGTCCGCGGTCACGCTGTCCACCAGCTACGCGTTCGGCGACGTGTTCGGGATCAAGCACTCGCTGCACCGGAAGTTCAAGGACGCCAAGACGTTCTACGCCAGCTACGCGGGGATGATCGTGCTCGCCGCCGCCATCGTCCTCATCCCCGGCACCCCGCTCGGCCTGCTCACCACCGCTGTGCAGGCCCTGGCCGGCATCCTGCTGCCCAGCGCCAGCGTCTTCCTGCTGCTGCTGTGCAACGACCCCGAGGTGCTCGGACCGTGGATGAACCCGCGCTGGCTGAACGTCGTGGCGAGCGTCATCGTCGGCGTGCTGCTGGTCCTGTCCGGCACGCTGGTCATCGACACCATGTTCTCCCGCCTGAACGCGGCGCAGACCGCGTTGTGGCTGGCCGTCGGGCTCGTCGGGGGCGCGCTGATAGCGGGCGCCTGGTCCCGGCTGACCCGGTCCCGGCGGCCCGCACGGCCGCCGCACCCGCGCACCACGATGTCGCAAACCGAGCGGATGAACTGGCGGATGCCGCCGCTGGCCCTGCTCAAGCCGGTGCAATGGTCGACCGCCACCAAGCTGGCCATGCTGATGCTGCGTGGCTACCTGGTCATCTCGGTGCTGCTGCTCATCGTCAAGGCGGTCCAGATCGGCGGGGGCTGACGGATATGGCGGTGTAACCACCGTACGTTCGTCGTAATGGATTCTGATTTTTGTTCACCCTATAGCTACCCGTAGGTGCTGAGAAGGGGCCAGACTTGGGCCCGTGAGCGACATAACCAGGCGTGGCGTGTTGAAGACAGGGCTGGCCGCGGGCGCGGTGGCCGGAACCGGTGCGTGGCGGTCGGCGCCCGCCGGATGGCGCGGCGGGCCGGCGCGCAAGCCCGGATCGCTGCCCGACCCGGGGCTGCCGGCGGGAACCGATACGATCCCGCAGATCGAGCACATCGTCGTGGTGATGATGGAAAACCACTCCTACGACAACCGGCTCGGCATGCTCCGCCGCGGCGGGGCGGACGGGTTCAGGCTCGGCCTCACCGGCAAGCCGACGGCCACCAACCCCTACCGGGACGGCCGGATCCAGCACGCCTTCCGGATGCCCACCACCTGCCAGAACAGCACCGTGACGCAGGAGTGGGGTAACAGCCACATCCAGTACGACAACGGCAAGATGGACGGGTTCGTGATAACCAGCGGCGCCGAGTCGATGGGCTACTGGCAGGAGGAGGACCAGCCCTTCTACTATTCGCTGGCACGGACGTTCCCGATCGCCGACCGGTATTTCTGCTCGGTGCTCGGCCAGACCTATCCCAACCGCAGGTACCTGCTCGCGGCGACGTCCATCGGGCAGATCAACGACACGCTGCCCGCGCTCACCGACTACCCGGCCAACGGCACGATCTTCGACCAGCTCGACAAGCACTCGGTGACCTGGAAGGACTACTACACCACGCTGCCCTCGGTGGCCTTGTTCCCCGAGCTGTACCTCAAGAACATCGGCACCAAAGTGGTGCCGATCGCGAACTTCTTCACCGACGCGGCGGCCGGGACCCTGCCCGGCTACTGCCTGGTGGAGCCGGACTACGGAAACCAGTCCGAGGAAAACCCGCAGAACATCGTCGCGGGCGAGGCGTTCGTGGCCAGCGTGGTCAACGCCGTCATCAACGGCCCCGGCTGGGACAAGACGCTGCTGATCTGGACCTACGACGAGCACGGCGGCTATTACGACCATGTGCCGCCGCCAGCCGCGATCGCACCCGACGCGATCCCGCCCGCCGTCCCGGCCGGGCAGAGCGCCTACGACGGGTTCGGCAGGTATGGCTTCCGGGTGCCGTTCGCGATCGTATCGCCGTGGGCCCGGGCGGACTACGTGTCACACCGCGTGTTCGACCACACCAGCATCCTGAAGCTGGTCGAGACCAAGTGGAACCTGCCCGCGCTGACCTACCGGGACGCCAACGCCCTGGCCATGCTGGACATGCTCGACCTGCGTCGCCCCGCCTTCGCCGAGCCGCCCGCGCTCGCCAAACCGCTCCTGGAGACCGACCCGGCCTCGCTGTCCTGCAACGTCACCGGTCCAGGCGTCATCCCGCCCCCCGGCTCGGTCACCGGCTGACGGTTTCACGAAAAGCTGCCCTTTGATCACTCCGCGTGGACTATCCTCACGCTTCGAAGCAAGTCAATTCCGGAGCGTGAGAAAGGTATCTTCATGTCCGAGCGTTACTGGCAGCGGCCTGCGGGGCTGCGATTCACGGGGCCGAGGGTCGCGGCGGTGCTGGCGGTGGCTGGTACCGCCGCGCTGGCCGGCTGCGGCGGAGGGACGGGCGGCGGCTCGGGCGGTGGCACGGCCAGCGGTTCGTCGTCGGCCGGGATGGCCGCGGCCAACATGCCCAGCTCCTATTCGCTCGGGCAACTGCGGGGAGCCCTGCTCACCACGGTGAACGGCGCGCGCCCGGTCGCCGCCCCGCAGAGCGGTTCGTATGGCAGCCTGCCGGACATACAGGCCAGCAAGCAGCTGATGCACGGTGTGACGGTCAAGCCGGCCAAGTGCGCGGATGCGACGGTTACCGGCTTCAACTCGGCACGGTTCGCCCAGTCGGCGGCCTCGGTGGTGACGTTCTCGGTGGGCCGGGACGGGGTCTCGGAGGTCATCGTGGCGGCGTCCCCGGCCAACGCGGCCGCGGCGCTGGCGGCCGAGCTGCCGTCCGGGTGCGCGCACTACGACGCGACCGTGAACGGCAAGACGTTCGTGTACTCGATCAAGCAGGCGCCGCTGTCCGGCATCGCCGAGCAGGCGCGGGCCCTGAACGTCAAGGCGGCTGGCTACGCCACCGTGAACGCCTGGTCGGTGGTGTACCGCTCCAGCGGCTTCGTCGGCGCGGTCACGATCGTCGGCCCCGACGCGTCCGAGTCGGGCGCCAAGGTGCTGGCCGAAGACGCTTATGCGAAGGCATCTGAGTCCCTGCACTGATCCTGGAATGACAGACTGGGATCATGCCAGATCGGGATGCCTCAGTTCGCGAAGACGGCCGCGTCTACCCGCGATTCCGCGCGGTGCTCGACGGGTTCCCGGCCTACCGGCCGGGCCGGACCCCGGTGAGCGCGGGCGGCAAGTCACACAAGCTGTCCTCGAACGAATGCCCCTACGGGCCGTTGCCGTCGGTGGTCGAAGTGATCACCGAGGCGGCCCGTTCGGTCAACCGGTATCCGGACAACGGCGCGGAGGCGCTGATAGAGGCGATCGCCCAGCGGTTCGGCGTCCCGGTGGACCATGTGGCGGTCGGGTGCGGCTCGGTCGGGGTGGCCCAGCAACTGTTCGAGGCGGTCGGCGAACCGGGCGCCGAGGTGCTGTACGCGTGGCGCTCCTTCGAGGCGTATCCCGCGCTGGCCGACCTCGCCGCCGCGGAGTCGGTCCGCGTCGCGCTCACGGACGAAACCCACGACCTGACCGCGATGGCGGACGCGATCACTCCACGCACCAGGATGATCTTCATCTGCAACCCGAACAACCCGACCGGCACCGTCGTGCACGCCGCGGAACTCGCCGGGTTCCTGGACCGGGTACCACCGGACTGCCTGGTGGTGCTCGACGAGGCGTACCGCGAGTACATCCGCGACGCGGCGGTGCCGGATGGGATCGAGGTGTACCGGGACCGGCCCAATGTGGCGGTGCTGCGCACATTCTCCAAGGCGTACGGCCTGGCTGGCCTACGGGTCGGCTTCCTGGTCGGACATCCGGCGGTGGCCGCGGCGGCCCGCAGCACGATGCTGCCGTTCTCGGTGAACCGGCTCGCCCAGGCCGCCGCGATCGCGTCACTGGCCGCCGAGGATGAGCTGATGCAGCGAGTCGAGCTGACCGTCAAGGAGCGGACCCGGGTGCGCGAGGAACTGGTCGCGACCGGATGGGCGGTGCCGCCGACCGAGGCCAATTTCGTCTGGCTCCGGCTGGGGGAGCGCACCATGGAGTTCGCCGCGGCGTGCGAGGAGGCGGGGATCGCGGTCCGCCCGTTCGCCGGCGAGGGAGCCAGGGTGAGCATCGGCGACCCGGAGGCCAACGACGCGTTCCTTCGGCTGGCCCGTGCCTGGCGATAGATATCATGGCTACAAGGGGTAGTCATGCTACTGCGTCTGGTTGCTGTTTGGCTGGTTGCTGTTTGGCTGATTGCTGTGTGGCTGGTCGCGCCGGTCCTGGTGCTGGTACTGGGCCTGGGCCTGGCCGGATGCTCGTCGGGCGGCTCAGTTCCGCGGGCGGGCCGGCTCCCGGTCGGTCCGGGTTACTGGACCGTCCACCGGTTGCTTAGCGCGCGGCCCTGGGCGGCTGCGCGGGGCGAGCTGCCGTCGCCAGGCACCACCCCGACACCGAGACAGGCTGTCAAGACGCTGCGGGTGGGCGCGCTCTTCGACACCGACAGCAACGGCGGCCATTTCTGCACCGCCAGCGTGGTAGCCAGCCCGGCGGGCAACGTGCTCATCACCGCCGCGCACTGCGTCAACTCCGGTACCGGCGGAGCCAACCGGTCAAACATCGTGTTCATCCCCAACTACGCGGACGGCCAGACTCCCAACGGTGTCTGGACGCCATCGCGGTACGTGCTCGACCCGCGCTGGGTGCACGGCGCCGATCCCGATCTCGACGTCGCCTTCATCGTGCTCAAGCCGCTGAACGGCAAGAACATCCAGCAGGTGCTGGGCGGCAACCAGATCGCGTTCGACGCGGGGTTCCGGCACCTGGTCCGGGTGACCGGCTACCCGTCCAGCGCCAGCGCCCCGATCGCCTGCCGGAACTGGACCAGCCAGCAGAGCGAGCACCAGCTCAAGTTCGTGTGCGCTGACTTCACCGGAGGCACCAGCGGCAGCCCGTGGATCATCCGGCCGGACACGCGCAGCCAGACCGGCACGATCATCGGCGTAATCGGCGGCTATCAGGAGGGCGGCGACACTCCGCAGATCTCCTACAGCGCCTACCTGGACGACGACATCAAGAAGCTCTACAACGAAGCGGTCTCCGGCTTATCCCAAAGGGACCATAATCGCCATGCAGCCGTGCCGGGCACCGCCATGCAGCCGTGCCGGGCACGGGACCCCGGCCGGGTCGATGGGCCTCCTTCCACGCAGCACCCGCCCATCACCTCCAACAGCGCGGAAATACCGTGCTGCACGGAACTTTACCCGCCGAATTCGTACACTAATTTTCCGTCTAGCACGAATGTTCCGTCTTAATGGGTCCCGTGCCCGGTGGTTGTGGCATTCGCGGGCTCAGGTGCGCCGCGCGCAATTCGGATATTTCACGAAACGCCGGGAAGAGGCGGACCAAAAGGTCTCCGCTACGACACCCCGTCAACCTTGGTGATTTGCCCATATCATCACACAGCGGGCACGCGGGCCAGTCGTTTTGCGGAAGATAGGAGCCTCACGGAAGAAAAGGCGGCGGAAACCGCCGCCTTTTCTTCCGTGAGGCTCTTTTATTCCACTTCATCCAGCGAAACCGCCACACACAGAACGGGCCATAGCCCACCAAAACCGACAGCCACTCGCGCCGCAAACTCGATGTACCAGTAATTGAAGCTTTTACTACCCGGGGATGGCCGTCCATAGCGATTCATTGAGCCGGGACGAAACGGACGAGTCGCAAAATGTCGGGCGACGGCGGCGGACGGTCGGGGACGGGATCGGGACCGGGACCGGGATCACGACGGGGACGGGAGACGGACGGGATCGCGACGGGACCGGGACGGGGACCGGGACCGGGATCACGACGGGGACGGGAGACGGACGGGATCGCGACGGGGACGGGGGACGGGGGACGGGATCGCGACGGGAACGGGGACGGGATCGCGACGGTACGGGGACGGACGGGATCGGGACGGGATCGGGACGGGGACAGGGACGCGATCGGGGGCCAAGCGGGACCGGGACCGGGGTTGGCGGCGCGGCTAGTCCTCGGCTTCGGCAACTACGTCGGCGCCCAGGGCGGCGAAGCGGGATGCTATGGCGGCGTGGCCGCGGTCGATGAGGTAGCCGGGCGCGACGACCGTCTCCCCCTCGGCGGCCAGGCCGGCCAGGATAAGCGCGATGCCGGTGCGGAGGTCGTGGGCGACCACCTCGGCGCCGCGCAGCGACGCCGGGCCGTGCGCGATCGCCACGTTGCCGTCGAACTCTACGTCGGCCCCCATCTTGTTGAGCTCGCCGACCAGCGTGTACCGGCCGTCGAAGATCGTCTCGCGGATATAGCTCGCGCCTTCGGCCAGGCACGCCAGCGCCATGATCGGCGACTGGAGGTCGGTGGCGAAACCGGGGTACGGCCCGGTGATCACGTTGATGGGACGCAGCGGCCGGTCGCGGCGTACCGACAGCACCGCACCGTGCGGCGCGAACTCGACGCCCATCTGCTCCAGCTTCCACCGCACCACGCCGAAGTGATCCAGCGAAGCGCCCACCAGGTTCAGCTCACCGCCGGTGATGGCCGCGGCCATCGCGAACACGCCCGCGTCGATGCGGTCCGGCATGACGGTGTGCTCGACCGCGGACAACTCGGAAACTCCATGAACGGTGATGAACCCGGTTCCGCCGCCACTGATCCGCGCCCCCATCTTGGACAGGAAGGCGATCACGTCCAGGACCTCGGGCTCCTGCGCGGTGTTGTCGATGATCGTCTTGCCCGGTGCCAGCGACGCCGCCATGATCAGGTTCTCGGTGCCGGTGTGCGACGGGGTGTCAAGGTACAGGTGGGCGCCCTGCAACTTGCTGGCCTTGATGCGGATCACCGACTCTCCCTCGTCGACCACCGCGCCGAGCCGGGCGAAGCCCCGGTAGTGGAAGTCGAGGTTGCGGCTGCCGAGGTTGCAGCCGCCGACGCCCTCGATGACCGCCTCGCCGAACCGGTGCAGCAGCGCGGGGACGAACAGCACCGAACCGCGGAACCGCCGGGCGATCTCGGCCGGCAGCACCGGGCTGGTCAGCCGGGACGCGTCGACGACCAGTGTCCGCTCGGCCTCGTGGAACTCGACCAGCGCGCCGATGGCCTGCGCCAGTTCCACCGCGCGCCGGACGTCTTCGATCGGCGGGACGTTTCTCAGCACCGTCCGCCCGTTGCCGGTGAGCAGCGACGCCGCGATCATCTTCAGTGCTGCGTTCTTCGCGCCTTGCACGAAGACGGTGCCGTTCAGGGGCGTGCCGCCGCGCACGCGGTAGCGAGTCTCGGGTGCGTTGGTCATGGGTGTCAGCTTAGCCGCGCGAGCCGGTCGAAGACCGGAGCTAGGCGTTCTGTGTACCGTTCTGGGCGGAATGCCCGATCTATAGCCTGTTCCGGGAGTGTCTGCCCGCGTGTCGCGGCCTCCTTGCGGAGGGCGTCACGGAACGGCTCGGCTCCCTGTCGCGCGTCCTGCGGCGCGCCAGAAAGCCCAGAAAACACTGTCATGGCCGCCGCCTGTACCAGCGCGTACGCGTCCTCACGGGTCATGCCCGCACGGACCAGCTCGAGCAGAACGGCCGAGGAATACACCAGCCCGCCGGTCAGATCCAGGTTGGCGCGCATCCGTGCCGCGTCGACCGTCAGCCCGGAAATCAGGCCCGTGGTCAGGTGCAGCACGTAGTCACAAACGATCGAAGCGTCGGGCAGCGCCACCCGCTCCACCGAGGAGTGCGAGATGTCCCGCTCGTGCCACAGCGGGACGCCCTCCAGTACCGGTGTCACGTAGCCACGGATCACGCGGGCCAGGCCGCAGATCCGTTCCGACCGGATCGGGTTCTTCTTGTGCGGCATCGCCGACGAGCCCTTCTGGCCGGTCCGGAACGGCTCGGCGAGCTCGCCCAGCTCGGAGCGCTGGCCGTGCCGCACCTCCAGCGCGACCGCCTCGCACACGGTCGCGATCAGGGCCAGCGCCGAAATCCATTCGCCGATACCGTCCCGCATGACCACCTGGGTGGCCACGTCGGCCGGGCGCAGCCCGAGCGCCGCCATGACCGACGTCTCAATGGCCGGGTCGATGTTGGAGTACGTGCCCACCGGCCCGGACAGCGTCCCCACCGCCACGGCCGAACGCGCCCGCCGCAGCCGATCCCGCGACCTGGCCATGGCGAACGCGAAGTCGGCTACCCGGTGACCCCACACGTCCGGTTCCGCGTGGATCCCGTGAGTACGGCCCACCCGCAGCGTCGTGCGGTGCGCCAGCGCGTGGTCGCGCAGCACCGCGACCAGCCGGTCGGCCTTGGCCAGCAGGATGTCGGTCGCCTCCACGAGCTGCACCGCCAGCGCGGTGTCCAGCAGGTCCGAGGAGGTCATCCCGTAGTGCACGTACGCGGCAGCCGAACGCGGTGTGGTGTTGTCGGCCCATGCGGTCAGGAACGCGATCACGTCGTGGTCGGTCACAGCCTCCACCTCGGCGACCGCTTCCGGGGTCGGCGGCGGGGCGTTCCGCACCGGCTCGACCACGTCGGCGGGCACCGTGCCGGCCTGCGCGTGCGCCTCCAGGACGAGCACCTCCACCCGGCACCACAGCTCGTACTTGTGCGCGTCGCTCCAGACCCGGCCCATGTCGGGCAGCGTGTACCGCGGAATCATAGGTCCACGGTATCCGGCCGCCCCATCCGGCGTTCCAGCAGCAGCGTCCCAGCCACGACAACCGTGAGCAGCGCGATCTCCGCCGCCGAGCTGGCCAGGCCGGCCACCCAGGCGGCAAGGCAGGCCACGGCCCCGGCCGCGCGGTACGGCTGCCGTCCGATGCGCAACGCACGCCGGAACGCCACGTCACCGGCCAGGAACAGTGCCACGCCGCCGCCCAGCGCCAGGCTCGGCGGCCACGGCAGGCCCGAGCCAGGCCGCAGCATGGCCAGCTTGATACCGGCCGCCAGCGCCACAATGCCGAGCAGCATCGGGATGTAGGCGTACCAGTAGGCGTTCAGGGCGAGCGCGGGCCGCACGGCCGGATCGGCCCGGATGAACGCGTCCTCGGCGCGCTCGTCGTCGGCGACGCCGAAGTACGCCCACCACAAGCTGGCGGTGAGCGCCAGGCCAAGCAGCGCCGAAGCCACCAGGTTCACCGTCAGCGGATGTCCCGCCGCGCCGATCCCGATGTCCGCCACCGACTCACCCAGCACCACGATGATCAGCGCGCCGTGCCGCTCCACGAAGTGCGACGGCTGGATCGCGAACCGGCCTTCCGGCTGGACGATCAGCGGCGACACCACCGGCCCGGCGAGGGCCACCGCCCACAGCGGGTATGCGGCGACCCCGCCGGCCAGCCCGGCCAGGATCACCAGGACCGCGGCGGCCACGTTGATCGGCACCACCCGCAGGATGTTCCGGTTCACCCGCTGGTACAGGACTCCGTGGACGACGATGACCAGCAGGTATCCCAGGCCGAGCGCGAGACCCTCGCCGCGCTGCTCGAACGCCTTGGGGATGGCCAGCCCGATGACAAGAAAGCCGGCCATGCCGAGAAGCAGCAGAAGGCGTTCGGGAGTCTGGGACGGAGTACGGGTATTGGTCAGCCATGCGTACCCGCCGTACATCCACCACAGCACGCCGAAGATCAGCAGCACCCGTAGCGCGCCCGCGCCGGTTACGTCGTTGCGCGCCAGCACGCCGGTGAGCTGTGTTATGGTGAAGACGAACACCAGATCGAAGAACAGCTCGAGCGTGCTGACCCGGAGGGGAGGGTCCTCCGGCGGCTCCGTCACCGGCCGGCGGCGATGTCTCGCCGGTACCAGCCACCACGCATCTCGACGGTCGCGGCCAGCTCGTACGCCGCCGCGCGGGCTTGCGCGAGGTCCGCGCCGGTGCCGACCACGTTGAGCACCCGGCCGCCCGCGGACACCAGATCCCCGGCGGGCGACAATGCCGTGCCAGCGTGCAGCAGGTACCCAGCCCGGGGAACGGCAGTACGTTCGTGCATAAGGATCTTGTCGCCCTTGACCGGGGCGTCGGGATAGCCTTCGGCGGCGAGCACCACGGTGACAGCGGCGCCGTCGCGCCAGCGTGGCGGGGCGGTGGCGGCCAGGTCGCCCACGGCGGCGGCGTGCAGCAGGTCGGTCAGCGGGCTGGCCAGGCGGTCCAGTACAACCTGGGTTTCCGGGTCGCCGAACCGGGCGTTGAACTCGATCACGGCCAGGCCGGCCGCGGTCAGGCACAGGCCGGCGTACAGCAGGCCGCGGTACGGGCTGCCGCGGCGGCGCATGGCGTCCACCGCGGGCTGGATGACCTGGTCCATCGCCTGCTCGGTGAGGTCGGCCGGAGCCCAGGGGAGCGGCGTGTAGGCGCCCATGCCGCCGGTGTTCGGCCCCTGGTCGCCGTCGTGCGCGCGCTTGAAGTCCTGCGCGGGCAGCAACGGCACCGCGGTGGTCCCGTCGCTCACCGCGAACAGCGACACCTCCGGGCCGTCGAGGAACTCCTCGATCACCACGGTGCCGCAATGACGTGCGTGCGCCCGGGCCACGTCGATGTCAGGCGTGACCACCACGCCCTTGCCCGCCGCCAGGCCATCGGCTTTAACAACATACTTTGGCACGAACGTACGGAATGCTTCCTCCGCCTCGCTGCTTGTCGTGCAGGTGAATGACCGTGCGGTGGGTATCCCGGCTTCGGTCATGACCTGCTTGGCGAAGGACTTGGAGCCCTCCAGCATCGCGGCGCGCTGGGCCGGGCCGAAGCAGGCGATGCCTTTGGCGGCCAGACTGTCGGCGGCGCCGGCCACCAGGGGGGCCTCCGGGCCGATCACCACCAGGTCGGCGCGGAGCTGGCCGGCGAGGTCCGTGATTTCCTCTGGGACGCTGCTTGTCGCGGGATGGGTTTCCGCCAGCTCGGCTATGCCGGGGTTGCCGGGAGCGGCGTGCAGGTCGTTGCCGCCGTCCTGCGCGAGGGCGCGGACGATGGCATGCTCGCGCCCGCCCGATCCGATGACAAGAATACGCACGTGCGCGAGATTACCGGAGCAGGTCCCGTAGCTGGAGAGTCTGGTCGCGGCGGGGGCCGACGCCAACGCCGGCGATCGGGGCGCCGATCATGTCCTCGATCGCCTTGATGTAGGCTCGCGCGTTCTTGGGCAGGTCGTTGATGCTGCGCGCGTCCGAGACGTCCTCCCACCAGCCGTCGAAGTACTCATAGACCGGCTTGGCGTGGTGGAACTCGGTCTGCGTCATGGGCACTTCCTCGGTGCGGTGCCCGTCCACGTCATATGCCACGCAGATCGGCACCTTGTCCAGGGTGGACAGCACGTCGAGCTTGGTGAGGAAGAAGGCGGTGACACCGTTGATCCGGGCCGAGTAGCGGGCGATGACCGCGTCGAACCAGCCGCAGCGACGGGGGCGGCCTGTGGTGACGCCGTACTCCATGCCGGTCTTGCGCAGCCACTCGCCGTGCTCGTCGGTCAGCTCGCTGGGGAACGGGCCTTCGCCGACGCGGGTGGTGTACGCCTTGACGATGCCGATCACCTGGCTGATCCGGGTCGGGCCGATGCCTGAACCGGCGCACGCGCCGCCCGCGGTGGGCGAGGAACTGGTCACGAACGGATAGGTGCCGTGATCCACGTCCAGCATCGTGGCCTGGGCGCCTTCGAGGAGGACCACCTTGCCTTCGTCGAGTGCGCGGGCGAGGATCAGGCCGGTATCGGCCACGTACGGCCGGAGGCGTTCGGCGTACTGCTTGTAGTCCTCGGCGATCCTGCGCGGGTCGATGACCCGGCGGTTGTAGACCTTGGTGAGGATCTGGTTCTTGTCCCGCAGCACGAGGTCGAGCTTCTGGTCGAGGATGCCGGGATCGAACAGGTCCTGGACCCGGACGCCGACACGGGCGATCTTGTCGCCATAGGCCGGGCCGATGCCCCGGCCGGTCGTGCCGATCCGGTTGCTGCCGAGATGCCGTTCGGTCACCTTGTCCAGGACCCGGTGATAGGGCATGATCAGGTGCGCGTTGGCCGAGACCAGGAGTTTGCCGCAGCTGACGTTTCTCGATTGCAGCGTGTCGATCTCGTCGAGCAGGACCTCCGGGTCGATCACCACGCCGTTGCCGATGACCGGCGTGACGTTTTCGGAGAGCACACCCGAGGGCAGCATGTGCAGCGCGTAGCTCTCGTCGCCGATGACGACCGTGTGGCCGGCGTTGTTTCCGCCCTGGTAGCGGACCACGTAGTCGACACGGTCACCGAGCAGGTCGGTGGCCTTGCCCTTGCCTTCGTCGCCCCATTGGGCCCCGACAAGCACGATGGCGGGCATCGCTGGGTTCAACCCCCTAGTGCGGGGACGGGCGGTCATATGCTTCCGCACCCCGCGGGAAAACGAAGCCCCCGCTCAGCGCAAGCGCAGCAGGGGGCTCTTGCGATGTGAGCCTACCCTGCGCGTATACCGGTAACCCCACTGGGGCTCATCCACGCCCACTACGGTTCATCCCGTCATAATTCGTTCTCGAGCTCCGCGGCGGCGGTGGCGCTGCTGTCCTTGAGGAACTGCCGGCACCGGGCGGCCTCGTCGTCTTCGCCGATCTGTGCCGCGGCCCGGCCGAGCAGGTGCAGCGAACGAAGGAAGCCGCGATTCGGCTCGTGCTCCCAGGGGACGGGGCCGTTGCCGCGCCATCCGGCCCTTCTGAGCTGATCGAGCCCTCGGTGGTACCCGGTGCGCGCGTAGGCGTACGCGGTCACGGCGTCCCCGTCCCGCAGCGCCCGCTCCGCCAGCGCCGCCCAAGCCGCCGAGTAAGCCGGAAACCGCCCGGCGATCTCCTTAAGCCCGTCCGCTGCGGTCCCCGCGCCCGCGGTTTCCGTGCTCGCCGCCGCCGTCCCCAGCGCGGCGGCCATCGCGCCGTCCTCCGGCAGATACGTAGCACCCGGCCCGGCCCCCGCGAGCAAATTCTCCCGTTCCCGTTCCATGAACCCGACCCTACTCCCGCCCGCCACACGTCCCCGCCCCGTCCGCTGTGCTCCGCGCGTGTTGTCGCCCCCGTCCGTCGTGCTCCGTGCGTGTCGCTGTCCCCGTCCGCCGTGCTCCGTGCGTGTTGCTGTCCCCGTCCGCTGTTCTCCGCGCGTGTTGCTGTCCCCGTCCGTCGTGCTCCGTGCGTGTTGCTGTCCCCGTCCGTCGTGCTCCGCGCGTGTTGCTGTCCCCGTCCGGTGCGCCTTGCCCCGCTCCCGCCCCTTCCCGCCTCGCCATCCGACATTTCATGACACGTCCACGAGTGCGTCCACGGGGGCGCTTAACGCTACAGATGTTCGTGTGGCGGAGCGCCCCGCAAAAGGTACGTAACGGACGCGAGATGGGCGTTCCGCCACACGAACAAGTGTTGTGTTATCTGCGGGTGGAGCGGACGGATGAGTGTTGGTTACTAAGTGGCGGGTCGGGTTACGGAGAGTGATGGAATGGGCATGCGATTGGTGTGGCCGACGAACTCATAGCGCTGTTCCGTGAGAACAACTGGGTCCTGACCAATCAGCAGCTGGTGGCGGCCGGACTCTCGCCCAAGCAGATCGTCCGCCTCACGAGACGAGGCATCCTGACCTCACCGCGTCGTGGGACGTTCATGCCGGGAACGGTGGCGGAAAGCGCCTCCGCCGACAAGTCCCGTGCTGAAGCACTACGTGTCTCCGCTGTCATCGCGGCGAGCAGCATGGGCGTGATAGCGAGTCACCGATCCGCGGCGATTATGCATGGCCTCGATCTGCTGACCGTCGCTTCAGCCCGTGTGGTCACGGTCACCCAGCCGCGCCGCGGCGGCGGGAGCCGGTCGGGTTATCCGGCGGTCCGGGTTCGTACCGCCGAAGTGCCCCAGGAGCATGTCACGACAAGGTTCGGAGTTCCGTGCACGACCGTGGCCAGGACGGTGATAGATCTGGCCCGGAACGGATCGTTCGACGCTGGCGTGGTGGTGGCGGACAATGCGCTGCACGCGAAGAAGACGACACGCGGCGATCTCGAGGCCATCCTGGCGAGGTGCTCGCGCTGGCCCGGCATCGCTACCGCGCGACGCGCGGTGGAGTTCAGCGACGAACGCGCGGAATCAGTGCTTGAGTCGCTCGCCCGGGTGATCATGGCGGAGCACGATCTGGATCCGCCCGAACTTCAGGTCTGGGTCGGCGGCGAAGGCAGCCGCATCGGCCGGGTCGATTTCCTGTGGCGGAAGCACCGGACCATCGCCGAGGCGGATGGCAAGGCCAAGTACGAAGACCCCCGCCGGGCTTCGTGGCAACTGAGGATCAAGGCCGCGTTTGAGCGCGCCAGCCGGCTGGGCTCGGGCTGACCAGCCGGCTGGCCGTTACGCTCAGCTGATGTGGTGTCCGGCGGAGAGCAGGTCCTCGCAGGCCTCGATCACGCGCGCCGTCATGCCGGCCTCAGCGGCCTTGCCCCAGCTGCGCGGGTCGTAGTCCTTCTTGCGGCCGACATCGCCATCCACCTTGAGCACGCCGTCGTACTTGGTGAACATGTGGTCAGCCACGGGCCGGGTGAACGCGTACTGCGTGTCGGTGTCGACGTTCATCTTGACCACGCCGTACGAGATCGCCTCGCGGATCTCGTCAAGGGCTGACCCGGAACCGCCGTGGAAGACCAGGTAGAACGGCTTGTCCTTGCCGTATTTGGCGCCCACGGCATCCTGGATTTCCTTGAGCACCGAAGGCCGCAGCTTCACGTGCCCGGGCTTGTACACACCATGCACGTTGCCGAACGTCGCGGCCAGGATGTACCGCCCGCGCTCCCCGAGACCGACGGCCTCCGCGGTGGCCAGCGCGTCTTCCGGAGTGGTGTAGAGCTTCTCGTTGATCTCACCGACGACGCCGTCCTCCTCGCCGCCGACGACGCCGATCTCCATCTCCATGACGATGCGGGCGGCCGCGCACTTCTCCAGGAGCTCGGACGCGATCTGGAGGTTCTCCTCGAGCGGCACCGCCGAGCCATCCCACATGTGCGACTGGAACAGCGGCTCCTCGCCGCGGGATACCCGCCCGATAGACAACTCGACCAGCGGCCGCATGTACCCGTCCAGCTTGTCCTTCGGGCAATGGTCGGTGTGCAGGGCAATGTGCACCGGGTATTTCGCCGCCACCACGTGGGCAAACTCGGCGAGCGCCACCGCACCGGTCACCATGTCCTTGACCGAGGAGCCGGAAAGATACTCCGCGCCTCCGGTCGATATCTGTACGATGCCGTCGCTTCCCGCGTCGGCGAACCCGCGAAGTGCGGCGTTCAGGGTCTGGGTCGAGCTCACGTTGATGGCTGGAAACGCGTAACCGCGTTCCTTGGCGGTGTCCAGCATCTGGGCGTAGATCTCAGGAGTCGCGATTGGCATGGCGGTGGCTCCGGGTCGTAGGGCTTGCGATCGACCCCCACTCTAGACATGAAGCCAGCATGAAGTTGCACTGGGCAGGATCCCCGATGCTGTAGAACAGGAGGTATGAATCCGGAGAGTTTTCTCACGTCGCATGGCTACGAGGCGCTGATCCTGTTCGGCTTCCTGGAGGCCATGTGCATTCCCATTTCTTCGGAGATCACCTTCGGGTTCGCCGGGGTTCTCGCCTATCAGGGCCACCTCAACCTCGCCCTGGTCATCATCATCGGCTCGCTGGCCGAGCTCGGCGGGTCGTACACCTCGTACTTCGTCGGCCGGATCGGCGGCAGGCCGCTGGTCCACCGGGTGGGCCGCTATGTACTGGTGACCGAGTCGGACATAAATCGCGCTGAGCGGTTCCTGACCGGCCGCGGGATCTGGGCCGTTCCGGTGGCGCGTATGCTGCCGTTCGTCCGGGCATTCACGTCGATCGTGGCTGGCCTGACGCAGATGCCGGCGGTCCGCTTCGGGGTCCTCAGCCTGATCGGCACTGTAATTTACGCGGCGGTGCTCTCCTCGATCGGCTACGGAGTGGGCAGCGCCTGGCAGAGCGTCAGCCACAGTCTCGCGATCGCTGGTTACATCATCTTCGCGCTCGTGGTAGTGGCCATCGTGGGGTTCATCGCGTACCGGTGGCGTCAGTTCCGCCGCGAGACCGGACACGGGCCGTGGGCGCGCGTGCCCCAGACGAGCGAGCCCGAGCCGCGCGGGTCCGAGACGCGCCAGCCCAGGCCGAGCGGTCCGGGTGCGCCCCGGCACGGACGCCACGCCGCGCGCCCGGAAGATTCAGTGCGTTCGGGGAACTCAGGAAACACCCAGGTCTGAGATGTCATAGGCGGCGCGGTACGGCAGTCCGGCTTCCGCGACGCGTTTAGCCGCGCCGCGTTCCACCAGGACAGCGACCCCGACCACCTCGGCCCCGGCCTCGCGTAGCGCGTCCACGGCGGTGAGCACGGCGCCACCGGTCGTCGATGTGTCATCGACCGCCAGCACCCGCCGCCCAGCGACGTCCGGACCCTCGATCCGGCGCTGGGTGCCGTGCTCTTTGACGTCTTTGCGCACCACGAACGCGTCAATGGGGGTGCCGCGGCGAGCGGCGGCGTGCATCATCGCCGTGGCCACCGGGTCAGCGCCCATCGTGAGGCCACCGGCCGCTTCATAGGCCAGATCCCAGGTCAGGCCGAGCATGACTCGCCCCGCCAACGGCGCGAAGCGGCCATCGAGGAAGATCCTGCGCAGATCAACGTACCAATTTGCCTGCTGTCCGGACGACAGTGTGAAGTCGCCGTGAATAATGGCGTTCCCCTTGATCGCCGCGAGCAGGTCAGCGCGGTCGTTCACGGCATGTAAGCATAGGGCATTTCATCTTGCCCACCACGGGTTTCCGTGGTACAGGAACCGCCGACGCCGGATCCCGTCCCCTCCACGGGAGTAGCCGGCGTCGGCGGCGTCAGTGGGCCAGCTCGCCAGCCAGGCGAAGCGCCTCAGCTAACGGAGCTGGCAGCGGTGCCGTCCGGACTTCTTCGATGTGATGACGGCAAAGCCGTTCCCGCATGACGCGAGTTGCGCGATGATTTTGATGACTTACAGAAATCACTTAGGGACGGTGAGTAATGAGACGGTCCGCGGAATCGCGGCCTCTGGTGCCGCGGCCCGCGGAACCGCTGCCGCCCAGCGACGCGGAACTCATCGCGGCCAGCCGGGTAGCGGACGCCGCCGCGTACGCCAGCCTCTACCAGCGGCACGTGGCCGCCGCCCGCAGCGTGGCGCGCCAGCTGGTGCGAGGACGGGCAGAGGCAGATGACATCGTCGCGGAGGCCTTCGCCAAGGTGCTGGATCAACTGCGCCGCGGCGGCGGCCCGGACGGCGGGTTCCGGCCCTACCTGCTCACCACGGTGCGACGGGCCGCCATCGACCGGCTCCGCGCCGAGGGCAGGCTGGTCGTGACCGACGAGATGGAGGCATTCGATCCAGGCGTGCCGTTCGCCGATCCCGTGGTGGCGGACCTGGAGCGGACCATGATCGCCCGCGCGTTCGCGTCGTTGCCGGAACGGTGGCGTGCCGTGCTCTGGCACACCGAGATCGAGGGCGCTCGTCCCGCCGAGGTGGCCGCTCTCCTGGGGCTCACCGCCAACGGCGTGGCCGCGCTGGCGTACCGGGCCCGCGAAGGGCTTCGGCAGGCCTACCTGCAGATGCACCTTTCCGGAGTGGTGCGCGGCGAATGCCGGCCGGTGGTGGCGAAGCTCGGCCCGTACGTCCGGGACGGACTGGCCAAGCGGGAGGCGGCGGCCGTCGCGGCCCACCTGGACCAGTGCGCCGATTGCCGGACGGTCTACCTGGAGCTCGCGGACGTCAACGAAGCGTTGCGCGGTGTTGTCGCGCCGATCATTCTCGGCCCGGCGGCAGCCGCCTACCTGGCGTCCGTATCAGGTGGCGGAGGAGTGACGGCCTGGTTCGGCGGCAGGCTGGCCTGGTTCCGGCACGCGCCGAAGAGCCAGCAGGCGGCCACCGCGGGTGCGGCCACCGCGGGACTGGCCGGCCTGGTCGTCCTCGCGCTCGCGCTGACCGCGAATACCGCCCCGGCGACGCGTTCCGCATCCCCGCCGGTCCGTACCCATCCCGCCCTGGTGGCTCCACCCAATCCGCCCAGTCCGCGGATACCTCCCGTACCGCCCGTACGGCCGGCGCACTCTCGTGCCCCGTCCTCGCCGCCCTATTTTCCGGGGGGTAGAAACCAACCCCCCGGGCCCCCCGCCCGTTCCGGTCCTCGCCGCAGTGTCGCCCGGCCGGGAGGGCTTCATCGGCCCTCCACGGCCAGGCGACCGCGAAGCTCGCTCACGCTCGCCGCGCTGGCCGCACTGATCAACCCGGTCGGGACGATGCTCCCGGGTGGCAGCGGAATCGTCGAGTTCACCGTGAGCAATCTCGGAAAACGCCAGTCGAGGCAGATCACGGCGGCCATCGCGCTGCCCACCGGGGTCAGGTATGTGGATCCGCCAATTCCCGGCGGCTGGACGTGCCGGGCCACGACCGCGGGCGCCTCCTGCGCGCACCGGCCGCTCCCGGCAGGAACGGCCGCGACCGGCTACCTGCCCGTGATGGTCGCCGCGGACGCTCCGGCCGGCGCCCCGCCCCGGGTCGTGGTCACCGGTGACGGCGGACCAGCCGTCACCGCCGCCGCGAAGGCCGGCGTCGCGACGGGCGGCCTTGGCGCCCGTTTCGCGGCGGCCGGACGCTATACGGTTGCTACCGCTGGGGGCCGGGCCGAGTGCGCGAGCGGGGCTTCGCTGGCCCTGCCCGGCCAGGTGGTGTGGGCCGGACTCTACTGGGCTGGCCAAACCCAGCGGGTCGGCGATACCTCGGGCGATACCTCCAGCGATAACTCCGGCGACAGCGAGGATGCCGGCGACGTGGCGCCGGATCGTGTCATCACGTTGCGCGGACCCGCCGGTGACTATCAGGCGGTCGCGGCCACCCAGGTCGGCTACGCGACCGGCCCTGGTGGACGATCCGCCTTCGAGGCGTTCGCCGACGTGACAAGCGTTGTAGCCCAGTACGGAGCGGGAGTCTGGAGCGCGGCTCCCCTTCAACCAGGCGGCGCCGAATTTGCCTGGGCCTCCGGCCAGGGCGCCCTTGGCGCGCGCTGGACGTGGCACGGATGGCCACGAGACTGGTGGCCGCGGGACTGGGCCAGGGACTTCGGCTGGTCCCTTGTCGTGGTTACCACCGATCCCGCCGCGGCCCCCGGCACGCAGGTGATGGTGCTCGACGGAGCGCACATGGTCGGCGCGTCCAGCCCGCATCTCTCGGTCCCGCTCCACGGTCTGCCGCCGGGAAGCCGGGCGGTCGCGCGCACGGTGACCTGGACCAGGGCCGGTCCCAGGATGACCTCGTTCGCCCAGAACCTGGCCGAGAGCCCGGCGGTGAATTTCGCCAGGGGAAGTGTCCCGTATCTCGTCGGCGTAGTGGCGGTCACCGACGCGCCGCCCCATCGCGCCGGTCGTCGTGGCAGCCTGAATGCGCGGAAAGCCATCCCCGATGGGCTTACATCACTACGCTTGGAGCAGGTCGGTGCCCATATCACTGATCGTGCTCGCCCAACAGAGGGTCGTGCTCGCCCATTGAGGGAAGGACGGTGGGGCCGTGGATCGCTGCGCGCTATTCGTTGACGCTAGCTACGTGCTCGCGGATGGCGCCATGGCAGTGCACGGGACACGTCGCGGTGAATCGGTCTCCTGGGACTACGAGGGGCTGCTCCAGCTCCTGTCCAGCCTGGCCAGAGAGCGCTCAGGGTTGCCGCTGCTCCGCTGCTATTGGTACGAGGCGTCCGTCGACGGACGGCGGACCGCCGAGCATGACGCGCTGGCCGATCTGCCGGGCATCAAGCTCCGTCTGGCGAAGATCAGGCCCGGACGCCGTGAGGGCGTTGAGACAGAGATGCACCGCGACCTGACCACCCTGGCCCGGAACAACGCGATCAGCGACGCGCTCGTGGTGAGCGCCGAAGAGGATCTGGCGCAGGTAATAGCCGACGTCCAGGATCTGGGCATGCGGGTCACGCTCGTGCACATCGCGGTGGACGGCAACTGGACGATATCCCGGGCGCTCCGCCAGGAGTCTGACGACCTCATCGAGATCAGCGGGGAGCATCTGCGGCCCTATGTTGAACTGATCGCCGGAGCGGAACCCGCCAGGACTACCGACGAACCCGACGATACCGTCGCGGCCAGGTCGAACGGTCACCTGACCAGCGTCGCGTCGTCCTATTCTCAGATGTCCACCGGGACAGCCAACCACGCGCCGCCCGCCATCTACACCGCGCCCGTGGTGGCCGAGTATCAGCGGCCCGCCCTTCAGCTGCCGCCTCGCGACGACCGGCCCCGCGATGACCGGCCCCGCGATGACCGGCCTCGTGACGACCGGCCCCGCGATGACCGGCCCAGTACCGACCGGGTTCGTGAGGACAGGGACAGGACCCGTGAGGACCGGGAGCGGGTCCGCGACGAGCGGGACCGGCCCGCCGTAACGGCTGCCGCGGTCGAGCCTCCCGCCGTCGAGCCGGTCCAGGCTCCGGTACAGCTACGGCGGATTCCCGCCCGTTCCGCGGCTCGTGACGCCCGTGAGGCCCGCGACTCGCGCGAGAGCCGCGATAATCGCGACACCCGCGATGCTCGCGATACCCGCGACGGCCGGGACTCAAGGGATGCCCGCGATACGCGCGAGCCGGCTCAGCTGCCAGCCGCCCAGCTTGGCGCCGGTCCCGGTCCCATCCCGCTCGGCCCGGCCCCGGTCAGCCCCACCCCGCTGAACGCGAGCCAGCATCCAGGTCCCGGGGCGCCGCAGCCGCCGCACCCGGGTTCCGTTCCGCCGTCGGCGCGCAGCGCCCCCTACAGCGGTCCACAACCGGTCATGTCATCCGGGTACTCCGCGCAGCCCGCGGTGTCCCTGGCCGACGCGGTGCAGGCCGCGCATGAAGAAGGGCAGGACTTTGGCGAGTCCGTGGCCAGGGACGCCCCGGCGCTCTGGCTGGAGGCGGTGCTGGCCCGTAAGCCGCGCATGCCTTCGGACCTTGAGGCGCGCCTGTTGCAAGGTTCTGCGCTACCGATCGACTTCTTGCTACATGATGAAGTGAGGCATGCGCTACGCAGAGGCTTCTGGGACGCCCTTGAGCGTACCCGGCGGTAACTTCATATGTGTCCGGATTGCCCGTGACGTCGATGGGTACGGTCAGAGGCGTGATTGCGTTGTCCGGTGAACTTTTCGATGCCATAGAGGTCAATGCCGCTCGGACAGGCAATCACAAACGAGCCGCGGTCCGGATGAGCCGATTGGCCGAAGAGGCGGCTCCGAACGGGATGTCACGCGCCGAGGCGCACATGCGCGCCGGTGAGCAGTGGCTGCTCGCCGACGAGCCTGCCGAAGCCGCCGAGGAATTCCGTGCCGCTCTCGCGCATGGTGGCCAGACCTTCGCCGATCCGCGTATTCAGCTGGCTCGTGCCCTGTTCGCCCTGGGCGCTCATGACGAGGCTGACGCGCTGATCAATGAGCTGACCCAGGGCGGAAACCGGGACGACCCGCGCACTTGCGACATGGTTGCCGAAGTGCTGACCGAGCAGGGCGACCTCAGGGGCGCGCTCGACTGGGCCACGGCGGGAGTGGAGGCCTGCCTTAAGGCCGGCGACCGGGACGAACTGCCGCTGCTGCTCAGGCTGCGCTACCGGCTGCGGATCGACCTCGGCCTGGGCGAGGACGACTACGACCGGATGCTCGACACCAGCCGGCTATCAGCGGGACCGGGCCCGCGGGCGGCTACGCTGCAGCCGGGCCCGCCGAGCCCGCCGACGCAACGGCCCGCACCGTAAGCGTGTCGCCGTTGGCGTCGAGGTCAACCGCGACCTCGTCGCCGTCGGCAATCTCGCCAGCCAGCAGCGCCCGGGCGAGCTGGTCGCCGATAGCGGACTGGATCAGCCGCCGCAGCGGACGAGCTCCGTAAACCGGATCGAATCCGGTCAGCGCCAGCCAGTCCCGCGCCGCGGGAGTGACCTCGAGGGTCAGCCTCCGCCCGGACAGCCGCGACCCCAGCCGCGCCACCTGGAGGTCGACGATCCGCGACAGCTCCTCCGAGGACAGCGAGTCGAACACGATCACGTCGTCGAGCCGGTTGAGGAACTCTGGCTTGAACGCCGCGCGGACCGCGTTCATCACCGCGTCCCGCTTCGCGTCCTCAGTGCCGAACGTCGGGTCCGCGATGAACTGGGATCCGAGATTCGAGGTCAGGATGAGGATGGTGTTGCGGAAGTCCACGGTCCGGCCCTGCCCATCGGTCAGCCGTCCGTCGTCGAGCACCGCCAGCAGCACGTCGAAGACCTCCGGGTGAGCCTTCTCGACCTCGTCGAGCAGGATCACGCAGTACGGCCGCCGGCGCACCGCCTCGGTGAGCTGCCCGCCTTCCTCATATCCGACGTAGCCAGGAGGTGCTCCGACCAGACGGGCGACCGAGTGCTTCTCGGAGTACTCGCTCATGTCGATGCGGACCATCGCCCGCTCGTCGTCGAACAGGAACGCGGCCAGCGCCTTGGCCAGCTCGGTCTTGCCGACGCCGGTCGGCCCGAGGAACAGGAACGATCCGGTCGGCCGGTCCGGGTCGGAGATTCCGGCCCGGGCACGCCGCACCGCGTCAGACACCGCCTGCACCGCGCGGCTCTGCCCGATCACCCGCGTGCCGAGCTCGGCCTCCATCCGCAGCAGCTTGCAGGTTTCGCCCTCGAGCAGCCGGCCGGCCGGGATCCCGGTCCACGACGAAACCACATCGGCGACATCGTCGGGACCGACCTCATCCTTGACCATCGGCCCGGTACCGCTTACTTCCTTTGAATCCGAACGGTCTGTGGTGCTCGCCTGAGCGAGTTCCTTCTCCACGGCGGGGATCTCGGCATACTGGATTCGCGACGCGGTTTCCCAGTCCCCCTCGCGTTGCTTGCGCTCGAGGTCGGTGCGCAGGTCGTCGAGCCGCTTCTTCAGCTCGCCGACCCGGTTCAAGCTCGCCTTCTCCTGCTCCCACCGGGCGGTGAGCGCGGTGAGCTGCTCCTGCCGGTCGGCGATGGTCGCGCGCAACCGCTCGAGCCGCTCCTTGCTCGCCGGGTCGGACTCCCGGTCGAGGGCGAGCTCCTCCATCTTCATCCGGTCCACGGCCCGGCGCAGCTCGTCGATTTCAACCGGCTGGGAGTCGATCTCCATGCGCAGCCGCGAGGCGGACTCGTCGACCAGGTCGATGGCCTTGTCAGGAAGGAACCGTGCGGTGATGTACCGGTCGGACAGCGCGGCCGCGGCCACCAGGGCTGCGTCGGAGATGCGCACCTGGTGGTGCGCCTCGTAGCGGCCCTGCAACCCCCGCAGGATCGCGATCGTGTCCTCCACGCTCGGCTCACCGACGAGGACCTGCTGGAACCGCCGTTCCAGCGCGGCATCCTTCTCGATCCGCTCGCGGTACTCATCCAGCGTGGTGGCGCCCACCATGCGCAATTCGCCACGGGCCAGCATCGGCTTGAGCATGTTGCCGGCGTCCATCGCGCCCTCGGCCGCACCGGCCCCGACAACGGTGTGCAGCTCGTCGATGAACGTGACGACCTGACCGTCACTCTGCTTGATCTCGTTCAGGACCGCCTTGAGGCGTTCCTCGAACTCGCCGCGGTACTTCGCTCCGGCCACCATGGCGCCCAGGTCGAGCGCGACCAGCCGCTTGTTGCGCAGTGACTCCGGTACGTCGCCGTCCACGATGCGCTGCGCGAGGCCCTCGACAACGGCGGTCTTGCCGACGCCGGGCTCACCGATCAGCACCGGGTTGTTCTTGGTCCGGCGGGACAGCACCTGGATGACCCGCCTGATCTCGGCGTCCCGGCCGATGACCGGGTCGAGCTTGCCGTCCCTGGCCTGCTGGGTCAGGTCGACGCTGAACTTCTCCAGCGCCTTGTAGGTGCCCTCGGGATCTTCGCTGGTCACTCGCGTGTTGCCGCGGATCTGGGTGAAGGCCTCGAGCAGCGCGTCGGGTGTCGCGCCGGCGGCCGCGAGGATGGCTTTCGCGTCGCCGCCGTCGGCGGCCAGACCCACGAGCAGGTGCTCGGTGGACACGAACTCATCACCGAGTTCCCGCGCCCGGCTGGCCGCGGTGGCGACGGCCGCGAGCATCGGCCGGGACATTTCCGGCGCGCTGAGCGTGGCCCCCTTGGCCCGCGGCATTCTCCCGAGCCGCTCGGTGGCCTGCTTGGCGATCAGATCGGGATCGACGCCGACGGCGCGCAGCAGTGGCGCGGTGGTGCCATCGGTCTGCTGGATGAGCGCCAGCAGCAGGTGGAGCGGCTCGACCTGCGGGCTGCCATCGGCGGCGGCCTGCCGCAGGGCGGCCGTCACCGCCTCCTGGCTCTTCCTGGTCAGCTTGTCGTCTGCCATTACTTCTGTTCTCCCCTTTGCGGCCTGGGGCTTGCTGGGGTCACCAGCGGCTCCCAGCCCATCCGAGCGTTACGTACCGGAACCAGCGCTGCTCGCGGGCTCGGCTGGCCTGAATTGGCTCCACTTCGGTGGAGCTCCGCCAGCCGTGCGGCTACCGCACGGGTCGATTCCAGCTCCGCGCGCAGCTGGGAAACCTCGGCGTGCAGCTCCGCGATCAGCCGGCGGGCCTGTTCCAGCTCCCGGAGCTGATCGAGGATCAGCTTGATGCCAGACAGGTTCACGCCTTCCTCCTGGGACAGCCGCTGGATCTCGCGCAGCGCCAGGATGTCGCGCATGGAGTAGCGTCGGCCGCGCTTGGCGGTCCGGCCCGGCGATACCAGGCCGATCCGGTCATAGGCGCGCAGCGTCTGCGGGTGCATTCCGGCTAGCTGGGCGGCCACGGAGATGACGTAGACCGGTAGGTCGTCCGACATCTCGAATGGACTGGTCATGGTCGCCTCCTCTCTTAGGCCTCTTTCGCCCTTATCAGCAGTTCTTCTCGCGGGTCGGAGCCCGCGGTGGCGTCGCGGAGTTCCTCGATGGCGCTCCGGGCCTTGCCGTTGAGGTCGGCCGGAACGTGCACGTCGACGGTGACGAGCAGGCTCCCTGTGGAGCCGTCCTTGCGACGGACTCCCTTGCCCGGCACGCGGAACGTCCGGCCATTCGGAGTTCCGGGCGGAATCCGCACGGTCACCGGCGCGCCGCGGTGCGATGGCACCTTCACCTCGGCGCCGAGCGTCAGCTCGGGGAACGTAACCGGCACGGTCACCGTGAGGTTGTCACCGGACCGGCCGAACACCGGATGCGGCTTCACGTGCACCCGGACGTAGAGGTCCCCAGCGGGACCGCCGCGCTCGCCGGGGGCGCCCTTGCCCTTGAGCTTGATCCGCTGGCCGTCCGCGACCCCGGCCGGAATGCGCGCCTGGATGGTGCGCGAGCTCATGGCCCGGCCACTGCCCGAGCAATCCGGGCACGGGTCGTCGACCACCAGGCCGCGGCCGTGGCACTCGTGACACGGCTCGGAAATCCCGAACGAGCCCTGGCTCCGGCTTTCCAGCCCGGTGCCCTGACACGACGGGCAGACCCGCGGCACGGTCCCCGCCTTGGCGCCGGTGCCGCGGCAGGACGGGCACGGCCCCTCGCCGGTGAGCCGGAGCGATACGGTCGTGCCATCGATCGCGTCGCCGAACGACAGCGTGGCCTCAGTCTCCACGTCCGCGCCCCGGCGCGGACGGTTCGCCGCCGTGGTACGGCCGCCGCCGCCGAACACGCCGCCGAGCAGGTCGCTGAGGCGGTCCCCGGCGTTGCCGGCGCCGGAGAATATGTCGCCCAGGTCGAAACCGAAGCCGCCGCCGGCTCCCGGCCGGGAGCCGGTCGGCACCCGGAACCCGCCGCCGAACAGCGAGCGGGCCTCGTCGTACTCCTTGCGCCGCTTGTCGTCCGACAGCACGGAGTAGGCCTCGGAGATCTCCTTGAACTTCGCCTCCGCCGAGGCGTCACCCTTGTTCGCGTCCGGGTGATACTTTCGGGCGAGCTTGCGGTACGCGGCCTTTATGTCAGCCTGCTTGGCGGTCTTCGCGACCCCCAGGGTCTTGTAGTAGTCCTTCTCCAGGTAGTCCTTGGTGCTCATCCCGCCTCACTCGGCTGTCTAGTTTCCTTCCTCATCCGGTGACGGCCACGAGGCTTCGTTGCCGCTGCCATCTGGGCCGGTGGCCGGCTCCGCCACAGCGACCCTGGCTGGCCGCAGGATCCGCTCCCCGACCTGGTAGCCGGGTTGCAGGATCTCGACGCAGGTGTTCTCGGTGACGTCGGGTGAGTAAGTGTGGGTAAGCGCTTCATGAATCTTCGGATCGAACGGGTCACCCTTCTCTCCGTAGATGACCAGCCCCAGCCGCGACAGTGCCGCGTGCAGCTGGTCAGCGACCGACTTGAACCCGCCGGACAGCTCGCCGTGTTCCCGCGCCTGGTCGATGGCGTCGAGTACGGGTATCAGCCCGGCCAGCGCGCCGGCCACCGCCTGCTCCTTCACCGCCGCGCGGTCCCGGTCGACCCGCTTGCGGTAGTTGGCGTACTCCGCCTGGAGCCGCTGCAGATCGCTGGTCCGCTCGGCGAGCTGCGCCTTCAGATCGCTGCTCTCAGCGTCCGGTGCCTTGGTCTGCGGGGCCTGCTGGTCAGCCTGCTGGCCCGGCGGGATGACCCCCCCGGACAAGACGTCACCCTGGTCCCTGGTCTCCGCCGAATGGCTCGCGTTGTCGGCGGCGTGCTGGCCGGCCGGCTGCGGGCCGGTGGCCTCGTGCTGCCCGCCCGCCGCCGGTTCGGGACCGCCCTGCTGGTTCACGTTCGGACGTCCCTCCGTATCCATTGCCGGGAAGCCGCCGGTCCCCCCTGGGGGCCGGCCGGCACCGCTGGTGCCGGCCGGCTTGGAGGCCGCGTGCTTGCCACGTCGCGGCTGGCCAGATACCGGGTCGATGCGGCGGTGGTCATGGATGACCGGACCGCCCCTCTCCTCGGGTGTTCCTCCAGTTTCGGATGCTGGCATCAGGCCGCTCCGTGCTCGCCGGTGTCCTCGTCGACGATCTCAGCGTCGACGACCTCGTCGTCGGCAGGCGCCTGCTCCGAGTCGGTCGGAGCGCTGGCCTGCTGGGCCTGGGACTGCTGGTAGATAGCGGTACCCATCTTCTGGCTGACCTGCATGGCCTTCTCGGTCGCGGTCTTGATGGTCTCGGTGTCGTTGCTCTCCAGCGCCTTCTTCACGTCGGCGAGCGCTTCGCGCACCTCGGCCTTGATGTCGTCCGGCACCTTCTCCTCGTTCTCGCCGAGGAACTTCTCGGTGCTGTAGACCAGCGTGTCGGCCTGGTTGCGGACCTCGGCCTCCTCGCGGCGCCGGCGGTCCTCCTCGGCGTACTGCTCGGCGTCCCGGACCATCTTGTCGATGTCTTCCTTGGCCAGCGCCGAACCGCCGGTGATCTGCACCGACTGCTGCTTACCCGTGCCGAGGTCCTTGGCGGACACGTTCACGATGCCGTTGGCGTCGATGTCGAAGGTGACCTCGATCTGCGGCACACCGCGGGGCGCGGGAGCGATGCCGGCCAGCTCGAACATGCCGAGCTTCTTGTTGTACGCGGCGATCTCGCGCTCGCCCTGGAAGACCTGGATCTGCACCGACGGCTGGTTGTCCTCGGCGGTGGTGAAGATCTCCGAGCGCTTGGTCGGGATCGTGGTGTTCCGCTCGATCAGCTTGGTGAAGATGCCGCCCTTGGTCTCGATGCCCAGCGACAGCGGGGTCACGTCGAGCAGCAGGACATCCTTGACCTCACCCCTGAGCACGCCGGCCTGCAGGCAGGCGCCCACAGCGACGACCTCGTCCGGGTTGACGCCCTTGTTCGGCTCCTTGCCGCCGGTCAGCGACTTGACCAGATCGACAACCGCGGGCATCCGGGTGGATCCGCCGACCAGCACCACGTGGTGGATGTCGGAGAGCTTGATTCCGGCGTCCTTGATGACCTGCTGGAACGGGCCCTTGCACCGGTCGAGCAGGTCGGAGGTCATCCGCTGGAACTCGGCCCGGGTGAGCTTGGTGTCCAGGTGGAGCGGGCCGTCCGGGCCCTGCGCGATGTAAGGCAGGTTTATCGAGGACTCCATCGACTGCGAGAGCTCGATCTTGGTCTTCTCCGCGGACTCGCGCAGCCGCTGGAGCGCCATCTTGTCCTTGGACAGGTCGATGCCGTAGCCGTTCCTGAAATCCTGCACCATCCAGTCGACGATCCGCTGGTCCCAGTCGTCACCGCCGAGGTGGTTGTCACCGCTGGTCGCCTTGACCTCGACCACGCCCTCGCCCACTTCGAGCAGGGAGACGTCGAACGTGCCGCCGCCGAGGTCGAAGACCAGGATCGTGGCCTCGTCCTCCTTCTCCAGGTGGTAGGCCAGCGCCGCCGACGTCGGCTCGTTGATGATCCGGAGCACGTTCAGGCCCGCGATCTGGCCGGCCTCCTTGGTGGCCTGGCGCTGAGCGTCGCTGAAGTAAGCCGGGACGGTGATCACCGCGTCGGTGATCTTCTCGCCCAGGTAAGACTCAGCATCCCTCTTGAGCTTCATCAGGATGTAGGCGCTGATCTGCTGCGGCGTGTACTTCTTGCCGTCGATGGTGACGGTCCAGTCGGTACCCATCTGCCGCTTGACCGAACGGATCGTCCGGTCCACGTTGGTCACGGCCTGCCGCTTGGCGACCTCACCGACCAGGACCTCGGAGTTCTTGGCGAAAGCGACAACCGATGGCGTGGTCCGCGAGCCCTCGGCGTTGGCGATAACCGTAGGCTCCCCGCCCTCGAGTATGGCGACGACTGAGTTGGTCGTCCCGAGGTCAATCCCTACCGCACGTGCCATTGAGCTATCCCTTGTTGTTGAAGTTGACTGATCCGGGCTCAAGCTTGCCAGCCCTACCCGGTGCCGTCAAATGTCTTGAGTCACCTAGGCTCAACTTTCTGGCGCGGCGATCCATTCCCGGTCTGGTCCGTAGAACCACCGCCGTTCGGGATAATGGGTTAAGTTACTAACGAGTAGGGTAGCGACGCGATGTTGGTACGCTAGGCCGGCGTACTGTTTAGCCCGGTAACGAGGAGGATGGCGTGGCGCTGCGCATGATCGTAGGGCTGGCGCTGACCGTGATCGCGTTCGCTGTCGCGGGGCGACGGGTGTGGTGGCTGTGGCGGCTGGCGGGAACCGGGCAGCCGGCGCCGGAGCGGCTGGCGTATGCCCGGGCGCATCTGGCCACCGATATCAAGACGCAGCTCACCGAGGTGGTCGGGCAGCGAAAGCTGCTCAAGTGGTCGGTCCCGGGCGCCGCCCACGCGCTGACATTCTGGGGCTTCATCGTCCTGCTGCTGACGATCATCGAGGCCTACGGCGACCTCTTCTCCCGCACGTTCGCGATCCCGGGCATCGGGACGTGGCCGGCGATCGGCTTCCTCGAGGACCTGTTCGCGGTCGCGGTGCTGGCCGGAATAATCACGTTCACGGTGATCCGCGTGCGCAACGCGCCGGAGCGCCAGGGACGCGCCTCCCGGTTCCTCGGCTCGCACACCCGTGCGGCATGGCTCGTGCTGGGCATGATCTTTCTCGTTATAGCCACGCTGCTGCTCTACCGCGGCGCCCAGATCAACACCGGAGTGTTCCCCTACCACCACGGCGCGTTCGCGTCGCAGATCGTTGGACACTGGCTGCACCCGCTGGGATACGGCGCCAACAGCGTGCTCGAGGCGGTATTCATCCTCGCGCAACTCGGCGTCGTCCTGGCGTTCCTGGTCATAGTGGTGTATTCCAAGCACCTGCACATCGCGCTGGCGCCCATCAACGTGTTGTTCTCGCGGCGGCCGGACGCGCTCGGTGCGCTGGAGCCCATGCGATCCGGCGGCAAGGTGCTGGACTTCGAGGAGGCCGACCCGGACACGGACGTCTTCGGCCTGGGGAAGATCGAGGACTTCTCCTGGAAGGGGATGCTGGACATGGCGACCTGCACCGAGTGCGGGCGCTGCCAGTCCCAGTGCCCGGCCTGGGCGACCGGCAAGCCATTGTCGCCCAAGCAGGTCATCCTGGACCTTAGGGACCACGCCTTCGCCAAGGCGCCGTACATGCTCGCTTCGTCCGATGAGGAACGGGAGAAGCTGCCCGAGGCGGTCAAGGCCGAGGCGGACCGGCCGCTGGTCGGCAAGGACGGCGGGGTGCTGGATCCGGATGTGATCTGGTCGTGCACGAACTGCGGTGCCTGCGTGGAGGAATGCCCGGTCGACATCGAGCACATCGACCACATCGACGGCATCCGCCGCCATCAGGTGCTGATCGAGTCCGCGTTCCCGGTCGAGGCGGCCGGGATGCTGAAGAACCTGGAGAACAAGGGCGACCCGTGGGGGATGGGGTCGGCTCGCCGCGGCGACTGGATCTCTGAGCTTGACTTCGAGGTGCCGGTCGTTTCCGGCCGGATCGGCGACGACGTGGAGTACCTGTTCTGGGTCGGGTGCGCCGGGGCGCTGGAGGACCGGGCCAAAAAGACGACCAAGGCGATCGCCACGTTGCTGCATACCGCGGGTGTGTCGTTCGCAGTGCTCGGACCGGCGGAAACGTGCACCGGAGATCCGGCCCGGCGGATCGGGAACGAATTCGTGTTCTCCATGCTCGCGCAGCAGAACATAGAGACGCTCGGCGAGGCGGGGGTGCGGAAGATCGTCGCGTCCTGCCCGCACTGCTTCAACACCATCGCCAACGAATATCCGCAGCTCGGCGGCTCGTATGAGGTGATTCACCACACCCAGCTGCTGGCCCGCCTGGTTTCCGAAGGGCGGCTCCAGCCCGTCGGTCGCGTGGACGAGAAGCTGACATATCACGACCCGTGCTTCCTGGGCCGGCACAACCGGGTGTTCACGCCGCCACGGGAAATCCTCGAGCAGGTGCCGGGGGTTTCGGCCACCGAAATGCACCGGTGCCGCGAACGAGGCTTCTGCTGCGGCGCGGGCGGGGCCCGGATGTGGATGGAGGAGCGGATCGGCAAGCGGATCAACACCGAGCGGATCGAGGAAGCGCTGGCGCTTTCGCCGGACACGATCTCTACGGCCTGCCCGTTCTGCCTGGTCATGCTAGGCGACGCGGTCAGCGCCAAGAAGGGATCCGGCGAGGCCGCCGAAACGCTGGAAGTGGTCGACGTGGCACAGTTGCTGGCCCGGTCGGTGACCCCGGAAGCGCCGGACGGCGCGAAGAATTGACTATTGCCAGGTAGATGCGCGCGGGGGACGCTTACTGTGGGAGCGAGCATTTATTTGAAAGGCCCGGGGGGAGCGGGAGGGAGCCGCTCGCGGGAGGGAGCCGCGTGACCCCCGGGCCGGCCTGTAAACGCCTCAACGGGTTCACCGGTTCCGTCCAGCGGTCGGCGCGGGCGGCGCCGAGTGTGACCTCGTACCGCCAGCTCCAGGTGGCCATGATGATGCCCGCTCGTGCGGGTCTCGTGATCGCTGTTTCCATGCTGGCCAGTACGCTCGGATCGTTCGGTACGCGTGGACGCCCCCTGCCATGGCTAAACCTCGTCTTCGCCTGTGCTGGCGATCAGCTGGCTTGTGCTGGCGGTCAGTTCGTCCGTGGTGACGGTCAGCCGGCCAAAGCCGAGGCAGATGCCGCACGGGAGGCTGAGCCCGGCGAGCTCTATCGCGCCGATGCCCGTCCCCTTGCAGTCGGCGCAGGTGACGAGCGTGTCGAACATCGGGCTACGGTAGCGTCGGCCGAAGCCGCAGTGCACCTTCATGATCTGCCAGTCGCGCCAGTAGGACTCGTCGTCGTTGACCGCGAACAGGCGGCCGGTCATCCGTCGCGGCAGATCGGTCACGCGGTCGGCGACGACACCGGCGGCGATCGTGACAAACGTCGCGATCCTGGCAATCCTGGCGATCTCCGCGACCTTCGCGATACTCGCGCTGAGTGCCCCGGCGCCGAGCGATCTGGGGCCGAGCCGGTCGCGGTCCCCTCGCGTGCCGTCCGGTCGCGGACCGTAGGTTGCTGTCGTGCGTCTGGTCCAGGTGTCGATACCCGCGGGAGCGCCTCGGCCGGCGCCTCTGCGGGGATTGTTTTCCCTGGTGGAGTGGCCTATCTTAAGCACATCGCTGGCCCTTCCGGCTCGGTCTGAGCCCGAGTGGTCCTTCGCTGGGCCGGTGTTGCAGCACTGGCCCAGCCGTGTGTCTGCGAGCAGCGGGCAGCGGATAGCTGACGGTGGCAGCACAGACTGGCGGCGGGCAGGTCGCGGATGTTCGGCCGCTTTCCGAGCGCATCTCGCGCAAGAGTGCTTGTGATCCATCTGGGTCGCTGACGGCAGCGCCTCCTCTCATCACCCAAGGCCAAGGTGACGCATAGGGCGGAAGCGGCCGCCCCCGCGAGACCCTCGATGGCCCGCGTAGGGTGCGGACCGTTTTGGTGGTCCGCAATGGATGCGGGACGGGGACAGCCCCGCAGTGGTGCGAGGCTGGCTGGACCCCGCGGTGTGTGCGATCCTGGCCTCACGCTGTGGACCCGGGACCTGAATGGCCCGAGCTTGGGCGCGAGGCCTAGGGCTTCGCAGTGTGTTGTCGGCAACCCCCAGTTGCCGCTGGACCCCGTTGTCTGGCGGGTCGCATCTAGGAGGCGTCTGCGATCTAATGTCATGGTGCATCTGGCAACTTCGCTTGGCAAGTGCCAAAATCAAATGCCAACAGCACATACCGCCCGGATGCTTCCCTGGGTAGGGACCATCGGGCCTACGCTATCCGCGTTACCTTCATAAGCTCCTGCGAGGGAAGTGCACACCTGAGTGACGGAAGTCCGCAGCCCCACCGTTCGCCGCCGAGAACTGGGCGCCATGCTGCGTGCGCTCCGCATTGAGAAGGGCCTCACGGTTGATCAGGTGGCCGAGCGTCTACTGTGCTCTCCCTCCAAAGTGAGCCGCATGGAAACTGGTCAGCGCGGCGTCACCTCTCGCGATGTCCGCGATCTGTGCGAGCTTTATGGCATCACTGAGCAAGCGGAACGCGACCGGCTGATGACCATCGCCCACGAGGGAAGGCAGCAGGCCTGGTGGCAGTCCTTCGACCTGAACTACTCCAGGTACGTGGGGCTGGAGGCCGCGGCCCTCTCAATTCGCGGCTATCAGTCGTCCGTAATCCCAGCCTTGCTGCAAACCGCAGACTATGCACGTGCGTTGCTGGAGGGTTCTCCGCTACGGCCGAAGCCAGATGTGATAGAACAACGTGTTGAGGCGAGACTTATCCGGCAGCACCTGCTGGAGCAGGAACCCGCACCACGTTTCTGGGAAGTGCTGGATGAGGCAGCGCTGCACAGGTTGGTCGGCGGCCCCGTGGTCTTGCGCAGGCAACTGGATCGACTGATTGAGGCGTGTCAATTGCCAGCCGTTACGATACAGGTGATCCCTTTCGCGGCTGGCGCACACCCGGGACTCGAAAGTAATTTCAAGATACTGGAACTCTCTCCTCCCGCTCCCCCGGTAGTGTGCGTGGAGGGGCTTAACCGCGAATCTTACCTGGAGCGCCCCGAGGACCTCGAAGACTACGAGCGGGTATTCAATCAATTGAAGGCAGTAGCGCTAACGCCTGCTGACAGCATCGATTTTATCGCTAGGATCCGCAATTCCCTCAGGTTACGTCAACACGTGACCTGAACTCGATGCGGCCGGACGGCTGTGTGATCTCAAAACGGTTTGCTTAGCCGTCGAAACTAATTGCTCTTTTTGTCTGGGATTACGGAAGGAGTATAATGCCCGTTATCGGCCCTAAAGCCCTCCCGCTGAAGTGGCGGAAGGCTTCGCGTAGTGCCACAAATGGGGAATGTGTCGAGGTTGCCTCGGCATCAGGATACGTGGCTGTCCGGGATTCAAAGAATCCAGAGGGTGGCATCCTGATCTGCTCGCTACAGCAGTTCCGCTCGTTGCTCGAAGCCACAAAGAGCGACCGGATTCAATTATTAACTCTCGGGGTTTTCATAATCGCGTACCGGGGGACAGATTTCTCTGCCCTCCGGTTCGCGAACAGCATCAAACTTTGATGAGATAGAGATTCATGGGACCAGGACCGGGGTCGAGCTGCGCTGGCCAGGTACAAATTCCCGACTCCTAGCCCCTCTGACACACGAGCATTTCTAGACCTTCGCGCGGTAGAAGTTCAGGTACGAGCGTGAGGGTGTGGGGCCGCGCTGGTCTTGGTAGCGGGAGCCGTATACCGAAGAACCGTAGGGGTGCTCGGCAGGGGAACTGGTGCGGAACAAGCAGAGCTGGCCGATCTTCATGCCGGGCCATAGCTTGATCGGCAGCGTAGCCACATTGGATAGCTCGAGCGTCACATGACCGGAGAACCCGGGGTCGATCCAGCCTGCGGTCGAGTGTGTCAGAAGACCCAAGCGGCCGAGGCTCGAATTGTGAGTAGGTATGAATGTCTGCCCGGCTAGATATAGACCCGATGAATTGGCGACCTGAATGCAACGGACGGGACGGGGTTCTACGTCACGCACATCTACGATAGCGCGGAACGCGTGGCAATCCCCATTCTTAACCCGCGCCGCCTTCCGGTTTAGCCGAAAGACATTGATGTTGGGCGTGAACTTTACTTGGAACGCCGGTTTTTGCTCTACGCCATACAGCGTGACACGCTTCTTACGCTTCTTGGGTCTGAGGCCTAGGCTCGCCGACAATTCTACGACTGCGTCCGAAATTCTTTCATCGGTATTGACGAATTCGCATCTTCCATAGACGTCGATATGCCCATCCGTGTCCATGAGACCTTGTAGCAAGGCCAGACGCTGGGAGGCCGACGCGCGTAGGTACATTTCAGGTACGTGCTTGTCATGCAGCAGACCCATGGCTTCTAGCTCGCTTGACAGAGAGCCATCTACCGTGAACTGGCCGCTCAATCTGTCTCGATTTCGGCCGACGTAGCCTCGGGACAGACCACCTATCCGGAAAGCACGGGTGCCGCTCGACGGCCACACTGCGTAACCTGCCCGCGTAATTTCCTCCAGGATCTGCTCGTCTCCGATGCCAACAGTAATTTCCGCTTTGCTCCGGGTTCCGTCGCCTAGCCAGACGCCGATAACGTAGGGGTCGACCGGTAGAGGCTGTTCTGGGTACTGGACCGCTCTTGTTAGTGGAATATGATGGTTCCACTCCTTGCCGGCGCGCAGCGACTCGGCGATCTCCTGAGTTGTCCGGACAGAAGCCGCGCGCGAATGCTTGCGTTCGGGTTTCGTCGTCGTGGCCCATTGGTGCTGAAGGTCGGCGACGATGGCTTGGCCGTCCGAAAAGACGACCTCGGCGCAGCGGCGATTCAACATGATTCCAGTTACAGCGACGATAGGCGTTGGCCGCCCGAACTCATCGAAGACTTCATCACCCGCTCTGAGTTCACCCATCGTTCGCCAGCCTCCACGGGTTGGGATCGGCGTGTCGATGGCGAGAGCTTTGCCTTCCAGCCGACCGGCCACGTCATCGGGCAGGGAGACAACCTCGTACGTTGACGCCAGCACGAACTCGCCCGGGTGCAGGACGAACGGGTCGTCGCCTTCGGGCTCGATGAGCCGGGTCAGGTCCGGCTGTTCCACCGCCGGATCGATGTGCGGGTACCGGTGGTTCTCGAAGACCCGGAAGTACCGGTCCATCCGGACGTCAATGCTGGACGGCTGGATCAGCTCCGGGGCGTAGGGGTCGAGCTTGACCCGCCCGGACTCGATCTCGGATTTGATGTCACGATCAGAGAGGAGCACGCTCGCAACCTACCGGGTCCGGTACGATGTCTGAGCGAAGACAGCGCGGTTCGCCTTGGTGCCGTCGATGCGCGGGTGTAGTTCAATGGCAGAACATCAGCTTCCCAAGCTGACAGTGCGGGTTCGATTCCCGTCACCCGCTCTTCTATGATCGCGTTCGCCGGCCGGGGTTAGAAGCCAGGCGTCAGTGAAACGTCTGTGCGGCGTGTTCTGGTTGCCGGTCGTGCTTGTTGTTGAGGGCGATCCAGATGGCGAGGTGGAGGTCGAGTCGTTCACCGTAGACGGGTTTGCTGATCGTGTCGGGGGTTATGGCGGCGTCGTGGGTCTGGCTGATGCCGCCAGCCGGCTGGGGCAGTGCGGGGGGTGTGGCGAGGGTGAGGCCGTCGGGGCGGGTGAAGGTGTAGCCGCCGGGCCGGCGGGTGATGATGTAGCCCTTGTCGTGGACGATGGCGTGGTGTGCTTTGCATAGCAGTTGGAGGTTGGCGGCGCTGGTGTGGCCGCCGCGGGACCACCAGGTGATGTGGTGCAGGTCGGTGCGGCGGGAGTCGCAGCCGGGGAAGGTGCACCGGTACCGGTCGCGTTCGCGGACCGCGCGGCGGATCGCCGGGGTGGGCCGCCTGCTGCGCCGGCCGAGGCTGAGGATCTCCCCGCTGCCGGGGTCGTGGACCATGGTGCTGGCCGTCGCCTCGCAGGCGATCAGCTGGGCGGCCTGGGGGGTGATGGCGGGGCCGTCCTCAACGTGGCAGCGTCCCGGCCAGGCCGGATGCCCCATGGGCGTTCCCGCGGGAACGCCGGGCGTTCCGGCGGGGACGGGGGCGGTCGTTCCCGCGGGAACGGGCCCGGGATGCTCGCCGGGCCGGGTGGTGAGGGCTTGCGGGGTGGTGTGGATCACGACCTGGTAGATGTCGGCGTTGCCGGCTGCGGCGATCTTGCCGCGCAGGTAGGCGCCGGCCACCTCGGCGAGCGCGTCGGCCAGGTCCGTGGTCTCGATCCGGAACGGTTCCGGCCTGGTACCGGCGGTGACCGGCTGCGGTTTGTCCCGGTGCCCCTCCTGCTCGTCGTCGTGGGGGTGTTCCAGGTCACCGGCCGCGGCGCGGAGTGCCTGGAGCAGCACCGCGCCCTGCTCGGGCGGCAGCGCGACGGTGAAGGTGATCCCGCCGGTGTCCTCGTCGAACCGCCACCGCAGGCTCTTGCGCGGTGCCCGCTGCCCCGGCCGGTCCTCCGCTTCCCTTTCCTTGCACTGGTGGTAGGCGCGGGCGAACCGCTCCACCTGGCTGGCGGTCATCCCGGCGGCCATCGAGGCCAGGTCCTGTTCGGTGGCGGGGGTGGCGATCCGGGTCAGCGCGCGGACCTTGGAGTAGCTCATCGCCGCGGCGGCGAATGCCCGGCGGATCACCGGCAGTGTCCGCAAGGCGG